>CAYGHM010000015.1:9329-22222 GCA_964349825.1 uncultured Gammaproteobacteria bacterium | reverse complement strand
AATGACGAATCCTCGCAGACTCGGTACGAATAGCGAATAATTAAAAGACGTTCTCCTAAGTAGAGAACGTCTTTTTTATTTTAATTCGTAATTCGGTATTATTCGTAATTCGTATGTTCTTGGATGCACTGACTCTCCCAGGAAGTGGTAGAAGTCAGGCATGTTCCCGTGTGATGGGGCCCTGGGGTCGTTGGACTTTCGTCAAGCCGAGTTGATCGGCATTGCCCGGCAATTTTCGCAGACCGTGTAGATATGCTTGCCATGAAAGTCGGTGACGAACTTGTCTGCACCGCAGTGCTCGCAGACCATTTTTTCCTGATCTTGAGAAAAAAGAGCGATGAGGGCCCTGAGCCAACTGGTGGTGTTGCTGATGAACGTCCGCATTGATGCCTCACGTGTTAAGTGTCCCTTGGTGGGAGGTCGGCCGTACAAACCATTTGTACGGGCACTTGGGATGTTGTAGGCGTACCACATGGATACGTCCGCAACGTCTCGATTGCACATCTGTTTTGATGCGATTTTTTTACTTCTTCCTGGGAGGGTATTCTCCTTATTGGGAGATTAACACGGTGTGGACCGTTTTGTCAATTTTTTTACGTTAGATTAGTGATTTTTTGTGCTGTTCTCTCCCGGGAGAGAATCTCCTTGTTGGTAAAAACTATAATAGAGCTGGATTATATTTGTAAGAATAATAAACCCACGAGGGTTTCGTGGGTTTATTGATCTGTGTAATGACTCCTCCCCGAAAGCAGAAATCAGTACAGTGGAAGATTATTCAGGGGCATAATTCCACATTACTGGTTGTAGCTTATCGAATCGGTGGGCTATAGGTACATGCGCACTTCTTGGTCCACCTGGTCTCTTTTCCAACTGTGCCGTGGCAGACGGCGCATCGAGTGGGCGCCTTCTTCGTGGGATCCTCCGGTTCGAAGATGTGGATGAGACTGGTGTCAGCAGGCAGTTTTTTGGGTGTGGGAACATCGTGGGGCATGGGCATGGACAACCTCGTTCGGGGGAGGAGAGGAACTCCTAGTCAGGAGGAGTATAGGTGGTTCATTTCACTTTGTCAATCGTTTGACCATGTAGGTACCAATTTTTTTGTATCCTAGTTTTCGGTAATAGCCGCGTACACCAACGCCGGAGATAACCGATGCTTTTGTATATTCGTGTTTTCGAATAATTTCCTCGGCTGCGGCCATAAGTTTTTTTCCTACACCTTTGTGTTGTGTTGCAATCATGTTTTGTTTTCCGATACCGACGAGCGTTCCATAGACATGAAGTTCTCTGATGAATGCACAATCTTTTGTGCCGGGTACTATTTTTTTCAATTCTTTCACTTGGTTGATCATACCAGGGTATGATCCTACATTTGGAATTCGTAATCGTAAAAATCCGAATACTGCTTTTCGTTCACTATCTTCAAAACTAATAAAATATTCTTTTCCACCAATCGTATCATATTCATCGACAAATAGTTCGGGTTCAGCATTCAGCGGAAGATTTTTTACTTGTCTGCCAATTTCACGACAGCGTAAACAGATACAAAGTTTTCCTTGTTTATGCAATTCTTTTTCTAAATTTTCTCGGAGATTGGTAATAATATTTCCCGCATAAATTTCATTGGCAGGAATATCACGGATAAGACGGGATATGCGGCAGTATCGAGGTGTCTCTATTTTCATTTCGAGTAAGGCCCGGAATAATTCTTGTTCACTGTATGGCTTAAATTTTCCATCAACAAACCATTGGTAGAGCTCCGCACTTTTAATAACCGTATTTGGATAAATTTTTACCATGTCGGGACGAAGGCCAATATCAGAAAATAAGGTCTTATACATTTCGACATCATGATCTGGGGTAGTACCCGGAAGGTCTGGCATGAAGTGGAGGTCCACCTTAAAGCCAGCCTCACGCAAGAGGTACATCGCATCGCGAAATTGTTGCACGGTATGACCGCGTTTAATCAAAGAAAGAATCGCGTCATCTGGAGCTTGTAACCCTAATTCAATTCGCGTACATCCTTGTTGGCGCATGTGCTGAATTGTTTTTGGAGAAATAGCATCAGGCCGTGTTTCGAGTGTAATCCCGATAATTCGGTGTTTTGCATGTTCATTGTAACGCTGTTCTTTTTCCGCCTCTTCCATCAATTGTTCCAATGTTTTTTTTCGTGCGTCTTGTTCTGATTCTGGTTCAATTTTTATGCGGCGAGTAACATTATTGCAGGCCTTGAATGATTCATTAATAAACCAGTATTGATATTTAATTGGATATGCATTCCATGTTCCGCCTTTAATGATAAATTCAATTTTATCCGTATCGTGTCCATTCCCTTCAAGCATTTCAATACGACGTGCCATTTGTTGGTATGGAGAAAAATCCAAACGAAGCGCACGAGCGGCAGCAGGTTCGGTAGCAATATAACTTTTTGGCATTTTTACTTCGGTTGGGCAATACACGCATTTACCGGGACAGGTATATGGCTTTACGAGAGAAGTGATAATAGCAACGCCCGATAGATTACGGATCACCGCTTTTTTCATCATTTCTTCAAGCGCGCCATTTGGCTCAACACTTTTCTTTTTTACCAAAATCTGGTAGGCTGAAAGGAGCTCGCGATTCGGCGGCATTGGGATACAAAGCTTGTTCGTTACTTTTCTCAGGGCCTCATGAAACTCATCACGGTTTTCCGGATGTTGTTCAATGATCTCGTGGACGATCTGTTCTAAGATTTTTGCGTCGTTTTTATTTTCAAACATAAATGCAGAACACAGATGACACAGATTAAACGGATTTTCACAGATCTGTTTCAATCTGTTAGATCTGTGTCATCTGTGTTCCTGTATTTCTATGACCGATTTTATACACCAAAATCGAGAAACGTATAATAAGATTGCTCAGCATTTTTCCGGCACCCGCGAATATGTTTGGCAGGATTTGAAGCCGCTCAAGGCCTATACCAAAGATGGTAATAGGATTCTTGATGTTGGCTGCGGGAATGGGAGATTATATCAGATGTTCCAAGATTTGTCCATTACCTATACAGGAGTGGACCAAAGTGAAGGGCTTATCACACTGGCACGAGAGAAATTTCCGTCAGGTCAGTTTGATATTGCGGAAATGACTTGTTTGCCATATCCGGATCAGTCTTTTGATATCGTATATTGTATAGCAGCATTCCAGCATATGCCTACTCGAGAAACACGATTGAAAGCGCTTGCTGAAATGAAACGTCTTCTTGTGCTTGGCGGTTATATTATTTTAACGAATTGGAATTTATTTTCTAAAACTGCGAGTGTGCGTCATCCTCAATTTGCTTCCGGAGATTTCATGATTCCGTGGAAAAGTAATACAACTGGCGAAGTTTTGGCCGAACGGTATTATCATGGATTTATAATTTCTGAACTTGAGGAATTATTTTTAGAGTCCAAACTTACCGTTGTTGAACAATATTATTCGTGGAAAGGGGAGAAAAGTAATCAGGAAGAAGCGACGAATATTATTTCTATTGTTACCACATAGTATGTCCTTAAGTGCTGGCGGTATTGTTGTTCGAAAAGAAGGAAAAAAATATTTTGTTGCATTAGAGCAAAATAAACTATTTCCTGATAATGGTAATTGGTTTATTCCAAAAGGACATATTGAATCAGGGGAGACTATTGAAGAATGTGCGCGTCGTGAAATTGCAGAAGAAGGGGGTATTCATCAATTACAATTGATAACGAAATTATGCGTAAAAATCAGATGGGTAGAATCTCGCAATGAAGAGAAAGAAGTGCACTATTTTTTATTTACCACTGATCAGACTGAGTTAACCCCAACCGCGATAGATAAACCACATCAGGCTAAGTGGTTTGATTTGTTTACCTGTGGTGACATTTCTTCGTTTGAAGAGCAAAACGATGTGTTTAATATTGCGAGACAGTATATTTTAGAAAAAGGGTTGTAGAAATTATCTCCCGCAAATAAGCGTAACAACCGGTCCGTTCCATGTCCATCCTGAAGCGATGGCTTTTTTTATTCCTGCGACGGAAAGCGCACTATTATATGAAATAGATAAATTGGTATGTTTTTTTACCAGATTTACGGCGGTTTTTATTTCTTCATCAGAAATAATCCATCCTGAACCATGTGAGGTGGTAATAAGATTGTTTAGTGTTGATTTTCGATGTGCAATCGTATCTACAATTGCTCCGGCCAAAGATGATTCTGTTTCAGTAAAGTTTTTATCAAATTCTTGCGCAATTGGATGGCATGCCGTTGTTTGTACGATGTGAATTTGGGGTTTGTGTTGTAAATGTTGGAATGCTTCTGCCAATCCCTGCGCGGTGGTTCCAGATGATGTTGGTACAAAAATTGCTTGTATATGTTCTATTTTATCCAATTCTCCGGCGAGTTCTGCGTATCCTTGGAGGGCGGTATCATCTGTTGATTGTCGGAGGGAAACCAAAGTGCCTTCTTTTTCTAATTGAAAAACAGTTTGCTTGGGACGTGCCACTTGCTCGATAGTAATGATGGACGGGTCAGTAATTTCTGCTTCCAAACGTTTCTTTTTTTCTTCATTAATATGTTGTCCAATAAAAATACGTAGTGTAATAGGGTGTGAGGGATTATTTCGATTATGATTTTGTACAGTAAAGATGGCTGCAAGTGCTGCATTACCAGAAGAAGAAATGCCAAAGCTGTTTTTTCCGGCTTTGGTATGGAGTTTGATCATGAGGGGGATTGAACGTCCTTTGTGAGAGCCGTAGGTGTGTAGATCTTCCCGTTTTAAATACAGCTCAGAAATACCGAGCGCTTTTGCTAGTTCAGGGTAGGGTTGTTGCGGTGTTTTCATATTCTCTAGTCTTTTTTGGGTTCCCTCTTGAAAATAAATCAATTATTGACTATAGTATGCTTAATAATCTATATAATGTACGCTTATGAAACTTGTTTGTCCAGAATGTAAAAATGTGGTTGACCTTTCTTCTTACGGTGCCATTCAGCCAGATCAGACCTTGGAATGCAATTGGTGCGGGATTAATCTGCTCGTTACAGAGGCTTCCGGAGAAGAGGTAAAGGTGGAAATTGTGGATGAAGGAAAGTAATACAAATTTCAAATAAGCAAATAGGCAAATAAATAATCCTGGCGAGTGCTGGGATTTTTTATTGAAATATTTTTTTCTTAAATGCTTCAAAGCGTTCGGGTTCGCGGTACATCATGTTCATGAGGTCAAATGCGAATTCACTGCCATAAAATTTTTCAGAAAATATGGTATCGCAAAATTCTTCAAAAGTAACCGTTTTTATCGTTATTTTTTCCCCGCCATCAAGTTTTTGTTCGCTTACTTTTTTGCAGTTTCTGGCGATAAACGTATAAATTTTCCAGTCGATTTTAGTAAATGGTTCGTAGGTGGCAAATAATTCCCAATCGTCGGATGTAAGGCCTGACTCTTCTTTCAATTCGCGCACGGCGCCTTCGAGCGGCGTTTCACCTTCATCCTGGCGTCCGCCGATAAGAGAATAAAAAGGTCCTTTGGTAGGCTGTTCTTCGTTGGTGATCATTATTTTTCCGTCCTGAACAACAATAACCTGAACTGTATTTGGGCGTTTTAACATTTCAAATACTGCAGAAGAACCATCGTAGAGTTTTTGGTCCCATTGGTACACATCAAAAATTTTCCCTTTAAATACTTCGCGCGCTTGTTCTGGGAGTTTCATACGATTATGCCTTGTGAATGTTGAGAATAAGTTCTTCGATCATCCCGCGGAAACCGTGTGAGCCAAGGAAAACAATAACATCACCAGGTTTGGTGGATGAGACAATATGCTGAAGAAGTGCGGCATCATCTTCAATATACTTGGTATTCACATGAGTTTTTGCAATAACCTGTACAAGTTGTTCGCCATCAAATGGCTGGATCGGATCACTTGGGTCAACTTTAATTTGAGTGAGGCGGGGAATAATCACTTCGCTCGCATCACTAAATGCATGTGCATATGCTGGAGTTGATTCTGGTTGGCGATTTCCTGTATTTGGTTCGTATATGGCGATAATATTACCAGTGTATAATTCTTTTATTGTTTGTAATACAGACGTTGCCTTGGTAGGGGAATGCGCGATATCATCAAAAATAGTCACGTCATTTTCATAGCGTTTTTCAAGCCGACGTTTAATATTTTTAAATGTTGTAATTGCTTCAATGATTTTTTCCGGCGCAATACCGATGGTATGACTCATAGCAAAACAACCAGCGATATTGTCTGCCATATATTCGCCAATGGTTGATGATGCGATAGGGTATATTTTTTTGTCGTGTGTGATATCAAAGGTAATACCGTTTTTTGTTTGCTTTAAATTTCCATATACATAGGTATTTCCCTCACGTTTTCCGTATGTAATTGCCTTGGTCGGTTTTCCAATGACATCAACCGCTTTTTCTGACATGATAATTGTTCCGTCTTTTGGAATTGAATCAACAAGATGTCTGAATGTATTAATATATCCTTCTTCGGTTGGATAAATATCGGCATGATCCCAAATTACCGCAGTGAGCAAAAGATGAGTGGGGGAGTAATGCGCAAATTTTGGCCGATCATCCCAACGTGCACTTTTGTATTCATCACCTTCAAGGATACTCCAATCGCTTGTGGTAATTGCTGCTGCGTCCAGTTCATTATTACTAACACCACCAAACATATAACTTGGATCGAACCCGGCATGTTTTAAAATCCAGGTCATGAGAATACTGCTTGATGATTTTCCAAATGTTCCAGTACAAACAATAGAATTCTTTTTAACAAAGTATTGCGCGACTGCTTCCGGATAGGAAAGATAAGAGATCTTATTTTTTTGGACGTATATCCATTCAGGGTTCTCCGATCCTGCAACATTGCCGACGACAACAAGATCTGGATCACCATGTTCGGTCATTTTATCGACATGCCAGCCTGGGTAAAACAAAACGCCAGCATCTTTTAAGTTGGTGGAAACAGGCGGATAAAATCCTTTATCGCTTCCAGTCACTTTCCAACCGTTTTTTTGAAAGGCGATTGCGAGGGCCGACATGGCGACGCCGCAGATGCCGATGAAGTGGATGTGTTTTTTCATAAGGATGGTAATAGACATCGGATTAGACGGATCAGGCTGATTAAAATAGATTTAATCTGTCTTCATCCGCTAAATCTGCCTAATCCGATGTCTATTATTTTCGTAATAAAGTTTCAGTGTGGTATATATTATGATGATTTCTGAAAATAACCAAGCCAGAAGTTTCTTTTGTAACTGCGGCTGTTCATTTTAGAATAACTCTCCTTTTTTTCTAATGAAAGAGTTTTGAAATATTTGCCGTAGAGTGCGGTAAAATCTTCACGCGTAAAAACACGTTCGGTTAAACCAAGTTCTTTCATAATATAGGTATCCTTTTCACGCCCAGGGCTTTTTTTGATGAGTTCTTTGGCATTTTTATCAGCATCTTTGCATAATGCTTTGACAAAGAGAAAACCACCTGGCTTGAGGGTTCGGTTTACTTCAGAAAGGTATATTTCTCGTTCTGATTCATTCAAAGAATTTGATGAGGTCACGTCGATAATAATATCAAATGTATTATCGGGAAAAGGAAATGTTTCACCAAAACTTTTGACAAGGTACGTTACGGAAACAGAAATATCTGCCGCTTCTGTCTTGGCAAGAGCAACTGCTGTGGGAGAAATTTCAATGCCGGTAACGTGAGCACCTTCTTTTGCAAGATAGTTGGCATTTCTGCCAGTCCCACTGCCAAGATCAAGGATATGTGTTCCATCAACAATAACATCGTGTTTTTTGCGAAGAAATTTAAAGAAACGGAGTGTGTCTTTTTGTGGTTCTGGGTGAAATTTAAGGAGTTTACTTCTGCGGTACTCCTGTTCCCAAACTTTTCCTTGGGGCATATCGGTTACGCTAAGATTATTTTTTCCAAATATATCTTTTCATGAGTTGAGTAATAGACATCGGATTTGATGGATTAGGCGGATCAATACAGATTTAAATCTTTCGAAATCTGTCTCATCCGTCAAATCCGATGTCTATTATTTTTGCAATAAAATTTTTAGCTCTTCTTGATTTTTTTCCCAGTTTTTTCCATTAAACCATTCAATTCCAGTAAACTGTAGTTTGTAGGTATCACTCGGTCGCTGGGCAGATCCGAGATAGACATGTTTTTTATTATGCTCTTTTGCATACATAATGGCACGGAGCATCATGCCCATACCTATATCTTTCGGCGCTGTTTCTAGATTATAAAAAGGATAGCAATAATGCAAGACAGTATCATTTTGATAACAGATACTGTATCCGAGTATTTCATTATTGAGGGTATAACGGAGAAGAAGATTGAAATGACTTTTTTCTGTATCAGTCATAAGTTCTTTCAACTTATTCGCGCTAAATGTTCCGTCACCAAATTTTTGTTCGTAAAAATCTTTTCCCATTTTACCGATAGACCAATGATAATTGGAATAGGGAAGTGGTACTGCATCAAGAACTAATCCTTCGGTTTTTTTGAGAATACGACGGTTCTCGCTTGATAATTCAAACTGTTCGAGGTTAATACGTACGCTGCGTGTTTGATCCATCACGCCTTTATCTATTCGGGTAAACAAAAAACCATCATTGTATAATGATGAAATATTTTTTTCCGAAAAATCAGCGGTGATAGTTTGTTTCCAAGAAAGATATGACATAGAAGAGAGAACACAGATGACACAGATCTGACAGATTTACACAGATCAAATCCGTTACTATCTGTTTAATCTGTGTCATCTGTGTTCTGTATTTAAAATAATGCAACCCACAAACCAAGTAGCACAACCGTACTATGTATAATCCAAAATCGCATCACGGTCTTTTCTTCACTCCAGCCGCGTAATTCAAAATGATGATGAATCGGTGCCATTTTAAAAATACGTCTGCCGAGAATATAGCGACCGAAGATCTGAATAATAACGGTTGTTATCTCAACATAAAAAATAAATCCAAGCAAAGGCAAAAGCACCATCTGGTTAATCGCAATCGTATTAATTGCGAGCAGCGCACCAAGTCCAAGGGATCCAACATCGCCCATTTGGAATCGCGCTGGTTTGATATTGAAGTAGGTATAGGTAAGAAGCGCGCCAACGACTGTTGCGTTTAAAATGGTAATTGCGGTGTATCCTTCCATCCAACTCAGGAGGGTGAGGGCAGTAAACGTGATGATAAGTGATCCTCCGGCTAATCCGTCCATGCCGTCGGCAAAATTTACCGCATTGGCAGTAAACATGACGAAGAAAATGATTAATGGGATAATCCACCAGCCAATATTAATATAGCCATCAAAAGGAATGTGAATAAGACGCCAATGTTCTCCCAGCTTCACATAAATCCACCAGGCACTGATTGCTCCTGCTAAAAACTGGAATAATAACCGTTCATGGACGTGTAATCCTTTTCCAGGATGAGATCCGAGCCAGAGTGCGGTTCGCTTAAAAAGGGACCAAGGTAAGGTAATCACGAGCCAGACACGCTGCTTCCAGTCATTGTGGACACGGATAAGGCGGAGGATTTGGCCGATTTTACGGGTTCTGCGCTGTGTACCATAAATATTCAAAATATCATCAAGGCCACCGAGCAGGGCAGCAAGAAGCATAACACCGATAGGAATCCAGGTAAATTTTCGTTCCCAGTTGAACGCGACGGTAATGACTGCTACAGTTATAATAACGAGGAGACCCCCCATAATAGGTATACCGGCCTTATCTTTTCTTGCCCCTATACCAAGGGTTGCATCGTATTCGGAGCGGCGGGTAATTTTATATTTATAGAGAAGCTTAGTAAGGAGCGGTGCCCACAAAAAAGCGATTAAACACGAAAATAAGCCAAAAGTAATGGCTGTCCGGAGAAGGTCGAGTGAGGAGGAGGGGATGATCATAGTAGAGTTTATAGTAGCAAATCGAGAGAAAAAAATCAAGATTTGGCTAAAATACGCAAATAATCAAATATTCAAATAAGCAAATAGGCAAAAAATTTGATTTAAAATTTGAATATTTGCTTATTTGGTTATTTGCCTATTGACATAGGCTTTTTCTTCGGCTATAATGGCCACATTCTATATTCGCTATATATCTCGTATGTCCCAAGACAACATGATCAAATTTGAGTGTACTGAGTGTAAAACCACGAACTACTTCTCACGCAAGAACAAAAAGATTTTAAAAGAACGTCTTGAACTCAAGAAGTTCTGCAATACTTGCGCCAAGCATATTCTCCATAAGGAGACCAAATAGTCTCTTTAAACCACTCACCAACTCGGTGGGTGGTTTTTTATTGTTTTGGTTTAGGGATTGTGTTACAGTGTGGTAAATATAGGTAATAAACAATTATATTTTTTATTAAAAACAGTATGCCATTTTATCTTGAAGCCTTGTGGAAAAGCGTTGATATCCGCTGGTTGCGCGAACGACGAAAAGACGGAGTGCGAGGGAGTAAGTACTTTTTTGGTCTACTTCTTATTGTTTCACTCGCATATTCCGTGACGGCTACCTATGGAATAACCAAAGACCTAAAAATTATTACACAAAAAGCGGTAGTTGCTGCTCCGGATTTATCTTTTACTAAGAAAGAAGGAAAAATTGTCGCAAGTGGTATTGTTCAGCCGTTCACCTTTGAATCTGATCTGGAAGGACAAAAATTGTTTGTGTTTATTAATACTGCCACATCAAGCGCCTCTGTACCTGCAAAAACCTTCAATGAATCAAAAAAAGATACCATGGTTGTAGTAATTACAGAAGATAAAGTTGATATGCTCAATACCGGAGACGGAACCACCTACGTACTCAATGCTTCCGAACTTCCTGATAATTCCTCTATTCCTTATGGAAAGACCGCTCGAACCGTTGAAGAATTTGTGAAAAGTCCCCGTTTCTTTGCGATGGTTGTAACCACTCTCGCTGTAATTATCTTTATTTTATTTACCATTGCTGAATTGCTCTATATTGCATTTATTGCCGGCATTGTCGCGATTGTCGCTCGAGTGAAAAAAGCGCCATGGACCTTTGGGGATATATTTACCGTAAGCATGTTTGCTATTACTCTTCCTCTCTTGGTTGGAGATATACTTCCTCTTTTGGGGGTGGAGGTCTCCTATATAGGTACCATTATTTTTATGGGATTATTATTTCCTACTGTCTTCTATAAAGGAGAAGAACCTCTGGACAGCAAAGAAGAGAAAAGTGGGGAGTAGCTTGACAAAATCCTCCTTTTCTGCTATAATTGCATTCTTATTATTTTCGATCCGACGTTAGGTCGGATTGGACTCGAAACCTCTTTTGTGTCATTTGTGTGGCCTGACAGGATATCGGGTCACACATTTTTTATATGACACAGCAAACCGAAACCCAAACGGGTTTTCATGGATTAGGTATCGCACCTAATCTTCTCAGCGTTCTCGAATACCATAAATATACTGTTCCTACGCCTATTCAGGCGCAGGCAATTCCGGTTGCTCTGGAAGGAAACGATATTGTGGGTATTGCGCAGACTGGTACCGGCAAAACACTTGCCTTTGGTATCCCTATGATCCAGCGTTTGGCAAAAACCAAAGGACAGGGTCTTATTTTACTTCCTACTCGTGAACTTGCACTTCAGGTGGAAGAAGCACTAAAAAAAATGGGTAGTGGCGTCGGTCTTCGTACCGCCGTTGTTATCGGTGGTGCTTCTATGCACAAGCAGGTAAAAGAACTTCAGAACAAGCCGCATATTATTGTGGCAACTCCTGGTCGACTTGTTGACCATATTCAGCAAAAAACAGTTTCACTTATTCATGTGAACATCGTTGTGCTTGATGAAGCGGATCGCATGCTTGATATTGGATTTGCACCACAGATTAATCAGATTTTATCTGGTATTTCACGTGACAGACAAACCATGTTGTTTTCTGCGACCATGCCTGCAACTATTGCAAACTTGGCAGCGAAACATATGAAATTGCCGCTCCGTATTGAAGTGGCACCAGCCGGCACATCGTCTGCGCAGGTAACACAAGAAGCATTCATCATTAAAAAGGAAGCCAAGATTCAGTTATTGCACAAAGTACTTGCAGAAAATGAGGGAACTGCTCTTGTGTTTATGCGTACCAAGCATAGCGCAAAGAGAATTTCTCAGTCTATCCGTAATATGGGTCATACGGCTGTTGAAATTCATTCCAACCGATCGCTCGCGCAAAGAAAAGCGGCATTGGAAGGATTCAAAACTGGTAAATTCCGTGTATTGGTAGCAACAGATATTGCTGCTCGTGGTATTGATGTGACTGGTATCGCGCTTGTCATCAACTATGACTTGCCAGATAATCCAGAGGATTACGTACATCGTATTGGACGTACTGGACGCGCAGGTCATTTTGGAAAAGCAATTTCATTTGCAACTCCAGATCAACGCGCTGATATCAAAAGTATTGAACGAGTTATTCGTAAATCATTGCCGATTTTGGGAGTACCAGAACTTCCTGCACTTCCACCTGCTGCAGCTCATTCTGAACAAGAGCCACGTCGTCAGTTCCGAGGTGGTGGCCAATCACATCGTGGTGGTGGAGACCGTGGTAGAAGTAGTGGTGGACAAGGACAGGGACGACGACGAAGAGTTGTCGGAGCAGGAGACAGACGTCCACGAGAAAGACAAGCATAATCAAAACCGCAAAACACCCCGATTAATCGGGGTGTTTTTTATTTCCTGATAAATAGTCTACTTCAATTACTTCTGTCATCCCGACTAAAGTCGGGATCTCGAGATGAGCGCACTGTTCGCGGGATTGCCACGTTGTCCTGTCAGGCAACTCGCAATGACAAAAACACAGCTCCTGGTCCACCTCGTGGTACCTTGACACTCCTTTTCAAAAGGCATTTGCTAT
>CAYGHM010000015.1:4875-9229 GCA_964349825.1 uncultured Gammaproteobacteria bacterium | reverse complement strand
GCTCCTGGTCCACCTCGTGGTACCTTGACACTCCTTTTCAAAAGGCATTTGCTATAGAGAGGGGGAAAGGTTGAATTTCTAAATGTGTAAGAATATGTTGGTAATGACCTTATTGTCTCGGAGATTGTCTCTGTTTCTCGTTATATTAATGTTTAGTCTGTATCTGTTTACTGTATTTTTCACTGTGCAGTTTTTTCTGTTTCTCATTCCCTTACCGGTAGTACCGGCCTACAAACTTGTTAGTTTTTTTATTCTGGTTGTTCTGCATTCGAATCTTTTAAGCACGTTATTTACTCATGTGTTAAATCGATCGTATCGGCAGTAACGATAATCCTATGGAAATATGCAGGTATTTATTCGCGGAGGACGTCGCTATTTGGCGGCTGTCTTATACGCGTGGCTGTATGTATGGACCGCAATGATCCTATTTTCTCCGACATTTCTGATGGATCCTGTTCCGCATGATTCATCAGTGTTTATGTCCACCACTCGTACTATTATTACTTTTTTTGCTTCAGCTTTACTCTTTAAATATTTTCTCTACATGTTCATAAGTCCGTGGTATGACGTTTTGTGGGCAAGAAAAAAACGATATTATCCTGCACTGACAATAGATCACATACCAAAAGTTTCTGTCATTATCCCTGCCTGGAATGAAGAGGTAGGGCTCATCACTACGGTAAAAAGCGTATTAAATAATTCCTATCCACATATTGAATTGGTGGTGGTCAATGATGGATCCACCGATCAGTCCGATGTTCTCATGCGTCGTTTTATTACCGCTTATGCGAAGAAAAAATCCGTTACCAAAAATATAACGTATACATACGTGCAGAATGGAGGAAAGGGGAAAGCATTGAACACTGCTCTTGCTCTTGCTACTGGAGAATTTATTGTCACCATTGATGCTGATTGTATTGTAGAAAAAAATGCAATCGCAAACTTCGTGGACCATTTTCGTGATCCACATGTTATGGCTCTTGTCGGGAATGTAAAAATTGGCAATACTAAAACTTTTTTTGGTATGCTGCAACATTTAGAATTTTTATTTTCTTTTTACTTCAAGAAGGTAGACTCGATATTAAATACTATCTATATTATTGGAGGAGCAGCTGGTGCATTCCGTCGAGAAGTGTTTGAAAAAATTGGCGTATATAATTCTCATAATATTACTGAAGACATTGATTTGTCTGTCCGCATTCAAAAAGCAGGAATGAAAATTGCGTATGCATCAGATGCAATCGTTTATACTGAAGGCGCTACTGATTTTTCCGGTCTTATTAAACAGCGTTTGCGCTGGAAGCGAGGCCGTTTTGATACATTCAAAGAACATAGTGAATTATTTTTCAGTACGAAGAAAATTCATAATCTATTGCTGACTTGGGGAATATTACCATTTGCTATCTTTGGGGATGTTCAATTGTCTTTGGAGATATTTTTTGTCTTGCTTCTCTATTGTTTTGCGTTTATCACGCACGATTTTTCACAGTTTATCTCAGCGGTTACTATTGTGGCCTTTATGTTTTTTGTTCAGATGGTGTTTGATGAAGTCAAGAAAAAGGATGTGCGAATTTATTCACTTGCGCCAATTGGATGGTTGATGTTTTATGTGACGACTATTGTGGAGGTCAACGCGCTGGTGAGATCTATGTGGGGGTTCTATCGTCATACGGAGGTACAGTGGCAGCGATGGAAGCGGGTAGGGGTAATTGGGATACCTATTGCGCGAGAAAGGTAGGGCGGACTGGACGTTTCTTCTTCTCTACGTTACAATCTTTGAAAGACTGATGAAATATCTGTATGAAAATTATTTCCCTCAATACATTTGCAGGTACTTTCTTTGAACCACTCATGGAATTTATTAAAGATCATGCCGAGAATACGGATATTTTTTGTTTTCAGGAAATAACCAATACCGATGATCCAATCACGGTGAGCCGTGGGGCAAGAGCAAATTTATTTGCAGAAGTTTCTCTATTATTGTCTGATTTTCAGGGATATTTTTCACCAAGCCAGCTTCATTTTGTCCCTACTGGTTGGACGCCGGATAATGTAGAATTTGGCCACGCATTTTTTATTCGCCGTAATCTTGAGGTGAAGGCGATAGGACATTTTTTTCTCTTTCGTGAGCGCGACAGTATGGTTCCGGATGATCCAAAAACCACCCCATTTCAACTCCAATACACGCAACTTACTATTGGAGAAACATTTCTGACGATTTGTAATGTCCACGGCGTTTTTTGGCCAGTTAATAAACTAGATAGTCCGGAGCGTTTGGTACAATCACAAAAAATTATCGATTTTCTTCAAGACCAACCAGGGGAGAAGATTATTTGTGGGGATTTTAATTTATTTCCGAATACAAAAAGCATTCAGATGCTTGAAGAATATGGGTTGAGAAATTTAATCAAAGACTATCATATACAAACAACACGTGGGTCATTGATCAAAAGGTTGCATCCTGAATATGTGGATACACCAGAAGGGTTTCAAGAATTTGCGGATTATATGTTTGCTTCTTCAGGTATTGAGGTGAAGAAATTTGAGGTGCCGGATGTGCCGGTGTCGGATCATTTGCCGATGGTGGGGGAGTTTGATGTGTAAAGAATATAAAGAAATAAAAAAATCCCCAGTAAGGGGATTTTTTTATTTTTCTTATTATTTTGCTACAGTAATCCATTCCGCATTCACGGTCATGTCATCGTTCAAAGTGCCAGTCACTATGATATTTTGTCCGGCTTTTAATGCTGCCAGGCCAATTTCTTCATCGGTCGGTAACGCAATAACGGTATCGGTTTGGGAAAGAACGATTTGTTCCTGTGCCGCATTGGTCATCACCGTGATTTTGTTACCCTCTATTTTGGTAATTGCACCAAAAAGACGCGCACTATCTGTTGTTTCTTCTTCATTTTCTGTGTCTGCTATAACGTCGCCACACATTGTGCATCCCTCGTCACTTGGTTCATTATAACGGTTCATGTACATGGCTCTTTGGCGATAGTTGTTCCAACCGTGTTCCCCTTGTTCGCGCGCGGCGGCAAATCCAAGTCCGACGCCAAAGATGAGGATAATAAACACAAGCACAAGAGAAATAATCCCTCGCATGATGCGAAGTGGCCATGGTCGGCGGCAGCACATTGATTTCGAATTGTTGGTCTGTTCGGATTTGGTTTCCATACATTTTTTATGAATAAATAGTTTGTATAATAGTGTATTTTCCTTCGCAAAATTGTTGTATATAGTCGCAAGCAGCTATGAGATTTTTTTGTACATAGGCTTCGGGTGTTTTTTCATTTCCTTGTGCATATAGTATAAACTGTTTTGTCTCTTTTGCAACCTTTGTTTCATCACAATTTTTTATATCCATGCGGCAGAGGATTTTTTCATCATCCATACAGGCATATTCTCCGACATGTATCTGCTCTTTTTCAGTTTTTCCAAGTGGAATATATTGCTCATTTCCTTGGGTAATATCAAAACGGATATTTCCCTTTATTTTTTCAATATCGTGTGCACCAAATGATAATAAACTGCTGGCTGACACGGTATTTGCGCAGTCAATGACATTGTTAATATTTGGCAATCTGCCGGAGCGTTCAATAATGCGAAGTAAGTGTTCGGCTGGCGGCACAACATCGAGGTTTTGATAAAATATTTTGTACGCTCTCAGTATATCTGAATGAAGCAAAAATGCAATATCAATTTCTTTTATTTGCGATGAAATAAATCGTTCCAAAGATCCACTGCGACGGTTGGTAATTTTTGCGGAGATAATTGCGGCAGAAATTTTTATACCGCGCGAGGAGAGAGTGGGGGATATAGCGATATTTTCCATATATTGGTTTTATAAATACGTTTTAAAAATATTTAACCCTTCTTTTGCAGTTTTTTTATTTTTGGTTTGAAGGGTTATAGTATGTATTGGTGAGTAGTCTTGGAATAAAGAATAGCATATACCTAGAAAATAAAAAACAGCTTATTATCTGTTTTTTATCTGATGTAGACCTTACCTTTTTTACATAATATCGATGACTATAGGATAATGATCAGATACAATATCAGTCTGATCATTTTTTATCACCGTATAATTTCGGACTCTTTCGTTAATTGGACCCCTAATAAATACATAATCGAGTCGAGCTTTTAGGTGACTTGTGTCTTGTGTTATTAATGTGGGTACCGTATGTTCCGCATTTGCATGAAATGTTGTTGCAATGTCTATAAATTCTGAATTGAGTAATGTTGCAATCGTGTCAAAAGATAATTTATTATTTTGAGTAAATTTTTGTTTCTGTTTTTCGTTAAACTGATCCAGTAAATGTTCAGAATATCCGTCTTCGGGTGAGAGAGAATT
>CAYGHM010000015.1:0-4775 GCA_964349825.1 uncultured Gammaproteobacteria bacterium | reverse complement strand
TTTCATTTCCTCCGTTCAAAATATTGTATGTCATGAGGCGCATAAGGGTTGATATTTATGTCGTGTGTAAATATAGCATAAAATTATCTTTTTAATAATCTTTAAAACTAAAATAGTTTTTTTCAATAAAAAAGACTGCCAGTCATCCAAAGCCATAATTGTTTATGATCTTGGATGAGGTACTGGCAGTCGAATGTCGGACTGTTTCCCCTCGAACATCCATCTCTGGACGGAGCTGACCATCGGTCGCTCTCTCCCCCGACATATATGAAGCCGAGGTACTCTTGTACATCAAGCCGAACTACAGAGGCGGAACGAACATGGCTTCTGTGCTGATCAAGCCTTTGTCGTGGCACTCCGTCTGGTAATCCAGAAGGCTTTGAAGGCTGTGGCTGACACCAACAGCAAGTGTGACGGCGATTCTACGAGCACCGCTACGATCCCTGGTTTGGACATGAATCTTCCAAACAGCATCAATGACGTCGGGCAGGTGATCCGCCGAAATGTCGACCGTATTCAGAATATCCAAATCTTGAAGGAATTGATGATAGCCCGTGTCATTTTCGCCGAAGCTGCTCACAGTACGCCAATTGCTCTCAAGTCTATCGATGAGCACTTCATGAACCGGCTTCCTGACCACGTTGGGTGATTTTGCCATGACTCTCCCTTTTCATGTGAATAATTGCGCCCCCTAGCCTACTATCTATCATTCTGTTTGTCAATCGTAATCAGTTTCTGTAAAAACAAAAAAACTGTCCGCCTACTTTATCTCTAAAATTTTAGAAACAAAGTAGGATTGGCAGACAGTTTTAATGTCGCTTCTCCCACCTGTCAAAAACAGGGCGGTCCGCGAGCAAATTGCATGTGATCCTCACATTTTCTCAGGTCCAGCCGGCTCGACGAGGGGAATCCGCTCGAGCCATTCTGCAAGCGAACGAAGATCTTTCGCCTCTTGAGATTCCGATTCGTACCCGGTCGCACGCTTCAGGAGCTTGTCCGATCCAGGCGGGATGATGATCGTGCGCTTGGAACCAGCACCTTCGTTCCACCACAGGACATTTAGACCGTCTCCGACCTGAACGAGCATGTCATTCCGTTCAAGACGGACGAATTTTGGCAAATCCGCCACGTCTCCGATGAACTCGATGCGCCCCTTGTCGAGTGGAAGCAGGAGGTAGTCCCGATCGCTCGGGAGGCGCACCACGTTCTCGATCGGATACCCGGTACGCATTTTGCGGATGAGATAGTCGGTCACGTCCTGGGGAGGACTTCGACGGATGGCGTACATGGTGTGAAGCTCCGGAGGATATCCGAGCTTCGTCAGTACGGGGTGTTGGTATACAATGGGTAAAGCCATGGTCATACTCCTTGTTGCGGATATTACCGCGTCAGACACACCACCAATTGATGTATTTTCCTTTGCAAAAGAAATTATCATTTGCATAGGAAATACGAGAAGACAAACTACCGTACTATATTTTTATTATTTTGTCAATGGTGTGTGTTCTTTGGTAAAAAATAATTACAAGATTACTCTGTGTTTATGGTGATATAAAAAAAATCCCCATCATTGGGGATTTTTTTATTCTGCAGGGGATTGTACACGATGTTAGAACTATTTTTATGAAGACAAATCACTATATTTATATTCCAGAATGTAACCCTTCTTACCTTGTTTAAGGTACTAGGACTTTTTTGGTTTGGCTAAGTTATAAACTATTTATTTTCTCTCCTGAAAACAAAACACAATGAAAATTATTTACTTTATCTAAGTTTTGGAAGCTGGAATCTATAACTGCATCTTGGTTATCTAATGACCTGTAAACATTTATTTTAAAACCATATTTCTCCAGTGCTGCTTGAGTTTCTTGATCTGTACGTAAGTAATCATAAACTACCACTCCATCCTCACCACCTAACTTTAGAGGTATTGGACTAACCACTAATGCCTGATCAGAAAATTCTGCATTATTAATGGTTGCCACCAGACTTCCTCCGGGTTTTAATACTCTGTAGATTTCAGCTAGGGGCTTGCCTATATCTTGAAAATGAACCAGCGAATAATTTGCTAAAACTATATCAAAAACTTCATTTTCAAATGGTAATTGACTGCCATCGGCCAGTAGAAAATTAAGATTTGTAAAATTATCTTTTTGCAATCTGTTTTGAGCTAGATTAATCATCTGCTCACTTAAGTCAATGCCAATTATTTTTTTAGCTTTTCGTCTAGCTAACTCAAAAGCATGTATACCATCACCACATCCAAAGTCTAAAATGGTTTTATCTTTAATGCCCATACCTTCCATTACCAAAAATAAATCTTTGTCTGTATAAACATATTTAGATCTCTCTTTAGAGTAATTCGTAGCTAAAATTTTTTTATAGCCGACCATAGCAATAATATAGCAAGTTATCTGACCAAATTTATTCTATCTTTTTGGTTAACTTTTGTCTATCTCGTTCTAATCCTATCGCCCTATAATAAAATAACCGCTTGGTTAAGCAATTATTTTATTTGCAGGGGATTGTGGAGGATGTTAGAACTACTCACAAAAAAATAATGAATAATACTAGAATTATAGACCTTGAGGCTACTCATTACTTTGAAACAACTTTCAAAGTATCTTCTAGAATTCCATTAAATGCTTCCGAAGCTTCCATATCTGACATTTGCATTGGCGGAGTTTTAAAGAGGAATGGGCACGCTAGATAAGCATCTGTTTGTTTCCCTACATCGACCAAAAATTGTGCAACCCGTATCGCATCCGCCGCTGTACCGGCACCATTAACGCTAATCTCATCCTCGATAACGGAAGTGATGGAAATAGGTGTTCTGCCAAAGATTTCACCTTCAATATTTATCGTCACCAATTTATGTCCCGAGGGTTCCCCCGTATAAGCAAAAGTAACGGTGGGAGTAGCATCGCTTTTTTCTAAAAAAGTTTTCAGTGTTTCGCTTTTTGATTTTTCTTTTTGTTTAGATCGGTATAAAAGATTAAAATGGTCCGCATTACCACCAAGATTTTTTTGATGTGTTTTAGTGACTTTGATGCCGCGCATTTTAAGAAGCTGCAATAAAAATCTATTCAACATCGTAGCTCCTAATTGACTCTTTATATCATCACCCAAGAGAACCAACCCTTTTTCTTCAAATTTTTTTCTTAACAGCTCAATAGTTGCCAACGGTGTCGGTATACAATTAATAAAACTACACCCCGCCTTAAGTGCTTCCTCGGCATAAAAACGAGTCGCTTCGTCACTGCCAGATGGCACCAAATTAACCAAAATATCTGTTTGAGTTTTCTTAAGAATTTTCGCTATATCTACAACCCCAGCCTTACTTTCATAGACAAAATTACCCTTCATTTGTTCAATCACACCATCTAAAGTAGGGCCACGATACACAAAGGCATCATAAGCTAATGGCTCAGTAATTTGTCTTGTAATATTTGCACCCAACGAAATTGCTTCATGTAATTTTTTTCCAACTTTCCTTTTGTCAACATCAAAAGCACATGTAAAATTAATGTCACCAACTTTGTACTCCCCAATAACGGGATGTAAAAGTCCTACCGTTTCATCTTTATTTTTTGTGTAAAAAGAAACACCTTCCACCAGGGCTTTTGCAAAACTACCAATACCAACAAGCCCTACATTTATTTTTTTCATAGGTTATTTCTTCCATCCACGAGGCTTAACCAAAAAAGTTTTTGACTTCCGGTTATACGATTGAATTTCTTCCGTTTCAAACTGTGGATTCGCTTCTAAAAATTCATTAAATGATTTATATTCTCCCATACCTTTTATATCAAGGTCATTCAATTTCCAATCATCAAAACAAAGAATGAATGGTTCAGTAATCATCGGATTAAGAAAATCAAGAACAGTCTTTGAAGAGCTATAGGTATCACAGTCAACAAAAACGAGGCCAATTTTTTGTAAATTCAATTTTTTTGCTGTGTCGCGAGTTAACGTTTTATTATACCAACCCTTAACCCAAGTAATCGCATTTGGATCAACCCCTCGAAGAGAGAGGCAATTTTGCATTTGTTCAAATGAACAAGTATAAAACCCTTTTTTCCAAACACCAGCATCTTCATTTTCCGATCCAGCCGGTAAACCTTCAAACGCATCAAATCCAAAAAGACGCATCGACTTCAAACCAACAGCTTCGCGAGACTGATACATACTTCCAATTGAATTGCCATTAAAAATGCCAAATTCCAAATAATCTCCAACATCATTACCCTTAAGGCGCTTTAATTTTTCAAGACAATCTTTAAAAAAAGTGACGAGTTTTTCTGGTGGAACCAAATTTACTGCGCAGATATCGTCAACATGCCCGGCTGTCCAAGGAGATTTTGGAACCGGATTAATTATTCGATAAACTTTTTTAACAATTCTTTTTAAAAAAGAATATCTGTAACTCATATGCTATTTTATAAAAATATAAAGTTTGTATCTCATCCTTATTCTTCAATAAGAAGTTTAGTACTTTTCTAAAATTTGCGCAATTTATTTATCTCCTTAACACAGGAGATTGTAGGATAACAAAAAATATGGCCAATTATAGCCATATTTTTCAAATTGCAGGCGCGGAGGGAATCGGACCCACGCTAGAGGTTTTGGAGACCCCTGTACTACCACTATACTACGCGCCCTTGTCTGCCGAAGCTTCAGCGAAGGCATGGCCCATTATTGAATTTCCTGCCCATTATATATAAAGACGAGAAAAAAATCAAGGGACGACTTGTGTTTGTCTACCCTTTTCTAGT
>CAYGHM010000014.1:14894-28539 GCA_964349825.1 uncultured Gammaproteobacteria bacterium | reverse complement strand
GTTAATATCAAACGATAACTCTTTATACAATAAATTTGTCATACCCTCCCTAAATTAATTGTTACTATTAAAAATTTATCACACCCATTCCAGCTTGTAAATATTTGAAGATTAGTAGAATTTGTAGGTTAGGGCAAATTTGTAGATTCGGAAATATTACTCAAGGCTGTCGATAAAAAGTTGACAGTTTTTTTTATTTGGTTTACTCTACATATTAGCCAAAATATGGATATATCATTTTTTAAAAAATTAGGTTTTCCTGACAAAGCAGCCAAAGTATATTTGGCTCTTTTGCGTTTGGGACCAAGTTCAGTGCGAAGTTTAGCAGAAAAAAGTGAGTTAAATCGTGGAACGACCTATGATGCTCTCAAGTGGTTGCAGGAAGAAGGAGTAGTTAATTATTACCAAAAAGAAACAAAACAGTTTTTTGTTGCCGAAGATCCGGAAAAATTGAAGACATTGCTCGAGATGAGAGAAAAAGAGCTCTTGCAAGCTGATCGAGAACTCGATAAGGTAATACCAGAGCTTCAGGCGCTTCATCATCGTGGTGGGGAGCGGCCAGTAGCAAAATACGTGGAAGGGGAGAATATCAAAGAGATCCTTGAAGACGTATTGGTAACATGTGAACAGTCGGGAGAATCATTATATCGGATTTATTCCACAGCTGGACTGCGTGAGTATTTATATAAAGAATTTCCTACGTTTAGCGATGTTCGTGTTGGGAAAGGAATTTCGGTAAAAGCGATTGCCATCGGTGAGGGAGGTGAGTTGCGCGGACTTGATGAAAGAAAATGGCTCATCGCAAAAAATGTAACCCCAACCTATATTATTATTTTTCCAGGAAAAACAGCCTATATTTCTTTGAATGCAAAGCAGGAGGCGGTTGGCGTGGTTATTGAAAATATGGGTGTATACGAGACACAAAGACAGATTTTTGATGCGTTATGGGATAAATTATAACTATGTTTATTATTGATTTTGACGATACATTGTTTGATACGCAACGATTAAAAACAGCGCGACTGCATGCGATGTCTGCATTGGGGGTATCAGAAGAAGATTTTTGGAAAAGCTATCAGGATGCGACGGTGAGTCCTGATGGATATTTTACCTACACAAACGAACGGCACGCGCAGATGTTGATGAATTACGGATATGATTTTGAGGCAGTATACGAGGCGTTTCGAAAGACTACAGAGGATTTACGCACGTATTTATTTACCGACACAATTGCTTTTCTTACAGCAATTCGAAATACAAAACAACCAATGGTGCTTCTCAGTTTGGGAGATCCAAAATTTCAGGAATTAAAAGTGAAAAGCAGCGGCATTCATAAATTGTTTGATCGAATGTTCATGGTAAATGATTCCAAAGAATCTGTACTCCACCATTTATTTGAAACGGTAGATCCTGGAAATGTGTGGTTTATCAATGATAAAGTACATGAAACTGAACGGCTATTGCAAACGTTTCCTCGTATGCGATGTATTATGAAAATTGCGGCCCATATTGATCGAAAAAAATATAGTGAATGTGGTTTGCCTTACTTTGATTCATTGACTGAAATAAATACGTATGTCACAAGAGATCATAAATAATGTCGCTGCTGTCGTATTGTCAGCAGGGAAGGGGTCACGCCTGGGGTGTGTCGATATTCCAAAAGTTATGTTGGATGTCGGAGGAATGCCATTGGTTTCCTATACGGTTGATACCTTAAAAAAAGTGGGTCTTACGGAAGACCGGATTTGTTTGGTTATCGGATTCCAGGCGCAAAAAGTGCGTGATTATTTTGGTGATTCAGTATCGTATGCCGATCAAACAGAATTAAAAGGAACCGCACATGCCGCTTTTACTGGAATACAAACATTACCATCTTATATTGAACATGTTTTGGTACTGGGAGGAGATGATAGCGCGTTTTATTCTGCAGAAACTATTCGTCATTTTATTGACCAACATATTGCTTCTCAATGTGTATTATCTTTACTCAGTGCAATTGTTGATAATCCTGGTCAGCTTGGTCGCGTGGTACATCTTGAAAATGGCGATATCGAAATTGTAGAAAAAGAATATACAACGGATGAGCAAAAATTAATTAAAGAAATTAGTACGGGCACATTTTGTTTTAACCGTGCTTGGTTTGAATCTATCTTTCCTCGCATGCCTATGTTGCGCAAACTTGGTGAGTATGGTTTGCCAGCTGCGATTGCAATGGCGCGAGATGAAAAAGAGAAATATCAGGTGGTACCGTTGAAAGATAGTGGTGAATGGTTTGGGGTAAATACACCGGAGGAATTGGAAGAAGCGAGAAAAAGAAAAATGACAAATGTCTAATATCTAATGTCAAATGTCAAGTAAAATATAGAAATTATTTTAGAAAGAAATTTTACCAGATTAATTATCAAAAAATATAATTTTTCATATGTGTGGTATCGTCGGTTATATCGGCAATAAACCAGTTCTTCCCATTCTCATTCAAGGATTGCGTCGTTTAGAATATCGCGGATACGATAGTGCTGGTGTTGCTTTGTGTGAATTGGATGGTATTCAGCGAATTCGTTCGGTTGGTAAGATTGATAATTTGGCTGAAAAAGTGAAGACGCATGTATCTCAGGCTGTGGTGGGTATTGCTCATACACGATGGGCAACGCATGGGGGCGTGACGGAAGATAATGCGCATCCACATGCTACTCTCGAAGGAAAATTGGTAATTGTTCATAATGGTATTATTGAAAATTACCGTGAATTAAAACAGGAACTAGGGTCATCAGTCTCTTTTTGTTCCGAAACTGATACAGAAGTTTTTGCACATCTTATCGGCTCTTGTTATACAGGCGATCTTCGTCAGGCAGTGGTGGATGCATTGAAAAGAGTCCGTGGAACATATGGTGTGGTGGTGATGCATGCTGATCATCCTGGTGAGCTTGTGGCCGCACGTATGGGAAGTCCGCTCGTTATTGGCGTGGGAGAAAACGAATATTATATAGCGAGTGATCCAACCGCATTATTGGCGTATACAAAAAAAGTTATTTATTTGGAAGACGGAGAAATTGCGACCGTAAATATTTCAGGAATAACAACGTGGAATCTTAAAGAAGAGTTGATTACAAAAGATGTTCAGGAAATTGAATGGGATGAAGCGCAAGCAGAGAAACAAGGATTTGATCATTTCATGCTTAAAGAAATATTTGATCAGCCGACTGTATTTGAAGATGCTATTCGTGGTCGTTATAATATTGCCGAAGGAACGGCTCATCTTGGTGGATTAAATATGTCCATCGATGACATGCAACATATTCAACGCATCGTGCTTATTGCCTGTGGGACATCTTCCTATGCGGGTATGATCGGTAAATATGCCTTTGAACGTCTTGCTGGCATTCCTACCGAAGTTGATGTTGCGAGTGAGTTTCGCTATCGTGATCCAATCCTTGATAAACATACATTGGTGTTTGGTTTATCTCAATCAGGAGAAACAGCTGATACTTTAGCAGCGCTTCGTGAAGCAAAACGAAAAGGAGCACATGTCCGAGGTATCGTAAATGTCGTAGGGTCAACAATTGCGCGAGAAACCGATGGTGGAACCTATATTCACGCCGGACCAGAACTTGCGGTTGCATCGACAAAAGCGTATATGAATATGGTGTCCGTATTATTATTGTATGCATTGCAGTTCGGTCGTATTAAGCGTACGAGCATTGCAACAGGGCAGCGTCTGGTACAGGCATTGCTTGAGATTCCAGAAAAAATGCGGTCAGTATTAGCTCAAAATGAAGAAATAAAACGTATTGCATATGTATATAAAGATATGCATGATTGTTATTTTTTGGGACGTGGTATTAACTACCCTGTTGCTCTCGAAGGATCATTAAAATTAAAAGAAATCACGTATATTCACAGTGAGGCCTATCCGGGTGGAGAAATGAAACATGGTCCTATTTCGTTATTAACAAAAGATTTTCCTGTTATTGCTGTCATGACCAAGAATCAGCTCTATGATAAAATGCGGAGTAATATTGAAGAAGCTCGGGCACGTGGCGCAAAAATTTTATTGATTGCCACAGAAGGAGATGAAAAAGCAAAAGAACTTGCTGATGATGTTATCTATGTTCCGGAAACAATGGAATTATTGGAACCACTCATCAATACGATTGTTTTTCAATTATTCGCGTATCATACAGCTGTGGCATTAGGGCGTGATGTGGATCGGCCAAGGAATTTAGCCAAATCAGTAACGGTAGAATAATCTTATGGAAATTATTGCAACAATTTGGAAAAACCCTCTTGATTTTAAAAAAATACAGGAAATGCTTGGTGCTGGAGCAACGATGCTTCGTATTAAATGGGCGCACGTGAGCACTGAAGAAGTGTTGTCTGTCTTAAAAGAACTAAGACAGTATCTTGATGAACAAAAAAGCGATGCGAAAATTTTACTAGATATGCCGGAGGTAAAAGTTCGTCTTGGTGAAATAAAAAGTATAAAAGAAAATGTCGTGGCAGGAAAGATGTATACGGTCCGATGTGAACAAAGCACAGAAACAATTGATGAGTTTATTCCATTTTCTTTTTCTCCGTTTACTCGATTCTTTTCTGTTAATGATTCAGTACTTATTGGTGACGGAGAATTACGATTTACCGTGAAAGAAATTATTTCCGACACTGAAATGAATATTGAATTTTTAAATAATGGCGAATTATGTCAACATCGTGGGCTTTTTTCTTCTCGACTCGCCGACATGTTTGACCATACGGAATCAATTATCGCAGCACTTCCTTATTTAAAAGAAATACAACCTGACGCTATTGCACTGTCATTTGTGAATGGCGCCTCATATATTGAAAAAGTAAAAGTGGCAATTCAAAAACATTTTGGAGATTCCTGGCAACCTATTATTCTGGCAAAAATTGAGTCTCAGCAAGGATTAGATCATGCAGAAGAAATTATGCAGGCTGCAGATTATACGGTGGTCGCGCGTGGAGACTTGGCATTAACAACGGACTATACTCGACTTATCCTTGAACAAAAGAAATTGTGTGAATTGGGAAAAAAGACAGGAAAACCGGTTATTGTCGCAACACAAATTCTCGATAGTTGTCTTACCAATAGTATTCCGACAAGACCTGATATCGCGGATGTCACCAATATCGCACTCGACGGTGCCGCGGGTATGTGGTTTTCAAAAGCGACGGCGCACAATGAACATCCGGGGGAAACCATTCGCATAGCAAAAGAAATTTTTCATGCCGCCTTGTCTCATCATCATATATAATATGAAAAAGAAAGTTGTTATCATCGGTGGGGGTACGGGCAGCGTCGCTGTTCTTACTGGTTTGAAAAAATTTGAAGATTTTGATTTGTCTGTTATCGTCAGCATGACTGATGATGGAGGAAGCAATGCTGTCATTCGCGATCAGTTCGGTTTGCTCCCGCTCAGCGATGTACGCAAATCGATTATTGCATTGGCGTATACGGATCAAGATATATTGCGTCAATTATTTACGTATCGATTTGATCGGGGCGATGGTATCAAAGGACATACTCTCGGCAATCTTATTATGCTTGCGCTTTCAGATATTACTAAATCAGAACTGGGGGCCATTGAAGCAACGAGTACGTTATTTGATGTTCGCGGCCATGTGATTCCGGTTACTCTAGAACGGACTTCACTTGTCGCAACATATGATGACGGTTCAGTTATTGAAAGCGAACATCTTATTGATGAGCCGGAGGAAGATGATGGAAATAAAATAGTCCAACTTTCTTTAAGTAAAGAGGTCGCTGCCTACAATAAAGCAGTACAAGCGATAGAAGAAGCGGATGTGATTATTGCTGGGCCGGGAGATTTGTATACCACAACACTTGCAAACATTATTATAAAAGGCATCCCGGAGGCGATGCAAAAAAATAAAGGAAAGTTTATTTTTATATCGAATCTCATGACCAAAAAAGGGCAGACGCATTGGATGAAAGCAAAAGATTTGGTCGGGGAAATAACTACGTACGCAGGGAGAAAACCAGATCTTGTTTTGGTTCATGACGATGGTCTGCCTGAAGAAGGATTGCGTCAGTATGCAGAAAAACAAGAATTTCCTATTGATGATAATTTGGGTGCTGGGGATGGGTATGATGTGGTACGGCGGGACATCATTTTTGATGGAAGGATTGAGCGTGATAAAGGGGATTCATTGATTCGGAGCCTTATTCGGCATGATGCAGATAAGTTGGGAGATGTGTTGCGTGAACTTATATAATACGATCTATCATTTCATAATACTATTATCATGAATTTAAATATTCTTACTACCAAACCATCCGCTGGTTACGAACTTCTCGACAGTGGAGAAGGAGAAAAACTCGAACGCTACGGAAATATTATTTTATCTCGTCCTGATCCTCAGGCATTATGGAGAAAAAATCTGTCTGAAGCAGAATGGAAGGGAGCTCATGCGCAATTTGCGCGCGATGGAAAAAATACAGAATGGATTTTTAAACCAGGTACGCCAGAAAAATGGGAAATACTTTTTGGTGATCTCCAATTTATTATTCGTCCGAGTTCATTCAAACATACTGGATTATTTCCTGAACAATTACCAAACTGGGATTGGACCCGAGAATTAATTAAAAAAGCAAAACGTCCAATTAGTGTTTTAAACCTTTTTGGATACACAGGTGGCGCAAGTATCGCTGCTGCACAAGCAGGCGCTTCTGTGTGTCATGTGGATGGTTCAAAGGTGGCTATTGGGTGGGGAAGGGAGAATCAAACATTATCCGGTTTACAAGATAAGCCGATTCGGTGGATTTTGGATGATGCAAAAGAATTTGTGGAACGTGAAATACGTCGCGGTAAAAAATATGACGGGATTATTATGGATCCACCTGCATTTGGCCACGGACCAAAAAAAGAATTGTGGAAAATTGAACATGACTTATTAGCATTTATGGATCTTACTCGTCAGGTATTAACGGACGATCCATTATTTTATTTGGTAAATGGTTATGCGTCAGGATATTCGGCGCTTGCCTATCATGAAAATGTTCGCCATATCATGCAGGATTTTAAAGGGGAGATTGAAAGTGGTGAATTAGTTATTGAAGAATCAAAGAGTGGGCGACTATTGCCTTGCGGTATTTTTTCACGATGGTCATCCTTATAATGTATGTCACTTCGCGTACTTTACGAAGATAATCATCTCATCGCAGTGTATAAACCCGCATGTGTTTTGGTGCAAGGCGATGAAACGGGGGATCCATGTCTCATGGATGAGGTAAAGGAATATATAAAAGAAACGTATAAAAAACCGGGAAATGTATTTCTTGGATTATTACATCGCTTGGACCGTCCTGTAGCAGGTATAGTTCTTTTTGCAAAAACAAGTAAAGGTGCATCTCGCATATCGGAACAGTTTCGCAACCGGACTATTAAAAAAACCTATACCGCAATTATTGAAGGTATTCCAGACAGGGATGAGTGCACACTTATCCACTATTTGAAAAAAGATGAGAAGAAGAATAAAGTAACTGTATACGAACAGCCGACACCGGAGGCGCTCCGGGCCGAATTATTTTTTCGTATTATTCGCAAAAAAACTGATCGTGCTATGGTAGAGGTAGAATTAAAAACTGGCCGTCCCCATCAAATACGAGCTCAATTTTCTACTATTGGTTGTCCCATCCTTGGCGATGTAAAATATGGTGCATCACAGCCTCTCCCTGATGGTTCTATCGCGCTTGCCGCAACGTATCTCGAGTTTACTACGGCAACAGGGGGTGAACGAAAGAGTGTTACCATATTACCGCCATTCATTTTTTGATAATCTGCTGTATTTATTTGTTTCATCCATATGAATATTACCAAAACGACATTGAACAAGGCTTATGCAATAAAAATTTCTGCTGAAGAAGAGGGGAAAGAAGTGGGACATGTATATGTGTATATGCTTTTTAACGATTTGCATGAACAGCCATTTGGGCTCATAGAAGATTTGTTTGTTGAAGAGCAATATCGAGGTACTGGTTTTGGATCAGCACTGCTGGCAGAAGCAGTAGCGGCTGCAAAAGAACAGGGATGCTACAAATTACTTTGTACGAGCCGTCATGAGCGTATGTATTTGCATGAATGGTACGAAAAACATGGATTTAAAAATTACGGAATTGAGTTTCGTATGAATTTGGACACAAAGTAATATGAATTTATACGAGTTTGAAGGAAAAAAATTATTTGAAAAATACGGGATTATCATACCGAAAGGTGTAATTGTTCGGCGCCATGATGATGTGGAAAAAGCATACGCATCAATTGGTATTGAACGTGTAGTGGTAAAAGCGCAAGTATTATCCGGAAAACGAGGAAAGAATAATGGCATCAAATTTTGTTCGTCGCTTGATGAGGTAAGACAGGCGGTATACGAACTGTTTGTATCGCATATTCGTGGTCAATACGTGGCTGCTGTTCGTATTGAAGAGCGGCTTCCTATTGCAGAAGAACACTACATTTCAATTACATACGATACGAATTTAAAACAACCGGTTCTTATCTATAGCCGAGATGGAGGGGTTGATATTGAAGAAGTGTCAGAAAAAGATATCCAAAAAACAGTTCTTGATATTCGTCAGGAAAAGATTGAGTCGATCAGTCCATTTGCGCAAGAATTGTGGAATTGTTTTCGTCATGAAGATGCACGCGTGGTTGAGATTAACCCATTGGTAAAAGTGGCTGATGGGCGATGGATTGCGGCTGATGCAAAAATTGCTCTTGATGACGATGCATTTTTCCGACATGAGGAATGGAAAGAATTCGAAGACCGAACAATGATGGGGCGGGAAACGACTGATCGTGAGGTGGCAGTAAAAAGGATTGATGAAGGTGAAGAATATTATCGAGGAACTGCAGGAAAATATATTGAGATGGATGGGGATATAGCAGTTCTTTTTTCTGGCGGCGGCGCAAGTATTGCCAATATGGATGCGCTTATCCAGGAAGGATTACAGCCGGCAAATTATACGGAGTATTCAGGTAATCCGCCACGAGAAAAAGTATACGCATTAACAAAAGTTGTTCTGTCCAAGCCTGGTTTGAAAGGATTGTGGATCGCCGGAGGTGTAGCAAATTTTACTGATGTGTCAGAAACCTTCCATGGTATTATCGATGCTCTTGATGAAGTAAAACCGACCTATCCTATTGTTGTCCGACGTGCTGGACCAAACGAAGAAGAGGCAAAGCGATTAATGAAAGAATGTGCGGATCGAAATCAATTGAATATGAAAATGTTTGGGAAAGAAGTAGCAATGGGGGATACAGCAAAAGTGTTAGCAGATATGGTACGTGCGTTATAAGATATGAAATTAACTATATTGGCAATTGCAGATAGAAAACCAGAAGTTTCACCACTTCTGATACTAAAAAAATATCCTATTGATATTATTGTTACGCTCGGAGATTTAGAACATAGTGATATTCGTGAGTTAGAACAGGTTGTGGATATTCCAAAGATTGGTGTATATGGAAATCACTGCTCCGGAATGTATTTTGAACCGTTGGGGATACAAAATATGCATCTGAATACGTGGGAATACAAAGGTGTTCGTTTTGGTGGGTTCGAAGGATGCGTAAGGTATAAGGATTCAACATATGCAAAGATGTATACTCAGGAGGAAGCGGCATCTATGCTTCAAAATTTTCCTGGGGTGGATATTATGCTGACACATTGTCCGCCATATGGTATCCATGACGATCAGTCAGAAATCGCACACACTGGTTATATTGGGCTTCGAACATATGTTCTTGAAAAAAAACCACACCATCTTTTTCATGGGCACACATACCCAAGAGAAAAAGATATGGTTCAGGCATTTGAAACAACATTTATTCATTATGTATTTGGCCATGCGGTAGTAACCGTGGAGGTATGATAGATATTTTATGAGTATTCTTATTAATAAAACAACACAGGTTTTGGTGCAAGGAATTACGGGTAAAGAAGGGCAAAAAGCCGTAAGTTCCATGCTTACTTATGGAACAAATGTTGTTGGTGGGGTCCGTCCTGGAAAAGGCGGCGAAGTAGTAGGGGGTGTGCCGGTGTACAATACTGTTCAGGAAGCCAAAGAACTTCATCCTGATATTTCTACTACAACAATTTATGTTCCGCCTTTCGCAGCAAAAGATGCCATACTTGAGGCAATTAATAATAATATTTCTATTATCAATACTATTATTGAACGTATTCCTATTCAAGATACGGCGTATTGTCTTGCGGCAGCAAAAGAAAAGAATATCCGTATTATTGGACCGAGTTCGCTTGGATATATTAGTCCTGGTGAGGGCCGCATTGGTGTTGTCGGAGGTCCGGTGGAACTTGCGAATCAGGTATTTCAGCCAGGAAGTATTGGTATTATTTCTCGGTCTGGCGGTATGACAAATGAAATTTCATGGCAAGTACGAAAAGCAGGTCTGGGGCAAAGTACTGCTATTCATGTGGGGGGTGATTTGCTTATAGGTACTACCTATGCAGATCTATTGCGCATGTTTGAAGCAGATGAACAGACAAAAGCCGTGATAATTTTTGGTGAACACGGTGGTAGCTATGAATTTGATATTGTTGATCTTGTTGTGAACAAGGAATTTACCAAACCGCTTGCCATATATATTGGCGGAAAATTCGCAAAAATATTACCAGAAGGTATGAACATAGGTCATGCTGGCGCCATTGTTGAACGTGGAAAAGGCGCTGCAGAAAAAGAAAAGGTACTTGCCGCTATCGGTGTACATGTTGCTGATAGATATGACAAATTAATTGATCTCGTAAAAGACCGTATATAATTATTTTTATGAAAATATCCACCGCCATTACTGATATCAAGGAAGAAAAAGAGTATATTCGTGGCTATAGCCTTGATGAGCTTATGCGAAAAAAAACATTTGTTGAAACTATTTTTCTTTTGTTACGAGGTGAATTACCAACTGTGAAAGAAACAGTCATGATGAATGCATTGTTTACTGCGGCTATAGATCATGGACCGGGCACTGCGTCAGCACAAACCGCCCGTATTGTTGCATCAGCAAAAAATAGCATGCATACAGCAGTTGCTGCTGGTATTTTGGCCATGGGTGAACGGCACGGAAGTGCTATTGAAGGCGCTGCACAATTTTTTCAAGCATATAAAAATACAGAAGAGGTTGATGTATTAGCACAAGAATTAAAAACAAAAAAAATACGAGTCCCTGGATATGGGCATCCTTTTTTGGAGGAAGATCATAGAAGCGCGGTTTTGTTTGCTCTTGCTCAAGAGCAGGGAATATATGGGGCACATTGTTCTTTTGCAGAAAAATTCCACGTTGCTGTGAATACAAAGTCATCAAAAAAAATAGCGTTTAATATTGATGGCGCGATGGCAGCTATTTTATTGGACATGGGATTTGATGCGCGATTGATGAAAGGATTTTTTATCATAGCGCGTATACCGGGATTGGTCGCACAAGTATATGAAGAAATGGCTGATGATCCAGGTATACGGAGACTTGATCAGAGTGATATCCAGTATACTGGGCCGGAACATCGGTCATTGTAAGTATGATTCGAAAAATTCTTGGTCCTCAGAATAATGTTAAATAAAAAATACTCCCACGAAGGGAGTATAATTTTTTTCTAAGAAATATTATTTCTTAGCTGCTTTACTTTTAGCAGCTGGCTTTCGCTTTGCTGCTGGTTTTCGCTTTGCTGCTGGCTTACTTTTAGCAGCTGGCTTTCGCTTTGCAGCAGCTGGCTTTCGCTTTGCTGCTGGCTTTCGCTTTGCAGCTGCTTTTCGAGCTGCTGGCTTTCGTGCTTTTGCTGGCATAATATAATATGTTATTTGATATGACCATGGTGCATACCAAATGTACGTGTGGTTAAAAAACTTTTTACATGACAAGCATTGACGCAAAAAGTTTTTTGTCGACCTTTGTACATAGTATATGTTCTTTTTGAATGTTTTGAAATAGTTTTGTAAATAAAACTGTGCATAACTTTTTATTTTTTGTATTATTTTTATTTTTTTGCACATTTTTTTGTTAAATCAAGTTATTTATTTTAATAAATAATGATATTGCACAATAAGGAGAATATTTATTTTTTATAACGAAGTTTTTTGTAAATAGTATTGGTATTGTTTGGTTAAATTTATTAATGACAGTACTTAATGTGCTGAAAAAAGTAACGCGTGTAGTTTTTCAATTGTACATGTTCGTTTAACGGCTTTGGCTCATGTGTAATATCATTTTTTTGGAGTGGATATTTTTATTAATCTACTTACCATCTTTGTCATTGCGAGGAAGGAGGTTCACAATGACAAAATTAATTAAATAATATGTACAAATACACGGTTTTCATTTTTCTCGATAGAAAAAATATAGCGATAGTGTGATGTAATCCATAATAATGTATTTGGGACAGTGATTGCCTAGATGTATGACGCTGTATGGGAAATATATATAATATATTTTAATAAAAAAATCCTTGATGTATCAAGGATTTTTTATGGCAAATGATGTTTGTGGTTGTTGTAGGAATACTTCTGCATCGCGTATTCTTTCCGTTATCCAATGTCGTGAGAAAAATTTTTCATGCCAGAGAAAGATATCTTTTTGTTTTACCCAGATCAGGAATGATCGAAGGAGTTGGATAAGAATTTTTTTTGCTCCCTCAGTTTTTAAATTAATTTGTTTTGTTGCAAAGAACCAATGTATTGCCATTTTGTATCCAAATCGATAGAGGGCAGACGTTTCGACAAGTTTGAGTAACTGTTTGGTTCTTTCTACATGTAGCATGTCGAGCGTATCGGCATCTTCTAATATTTCAAATAGTATTCTATTTTTTTTCCGCAGAAGTAGGCGTGTGAATAGTGTACCTGTTCCAAAGCTTTTGCAAAAAATAAGACGAGTGGACATGCCGGCAACGCTGCCGAATAATCCGAAACGGATGGTGTACATCCAGAGCATGAGCGCGGAAAGGGTATCGTCAATAAGCGACATGAAAAAAAGTGATGGTCGTTTTGGTATTGTTCTGCTTACATCGTGCCACCAGGCAGCAAGAATAAGTGCCTGCTTTTGTTTTTCAGTCAAGATATAATTTTTAGCAATCGTTTCACAGTACCCCGCAACACGGGTGACATGATCTAAATCATGGACTGGATCTCGACTTTTTTTCATTTTTTGTCGAGCGATTTCGATTAATATGGTATTTTTGGAAGACATAGTAAAGGGAGTATATCAAAAATAGCTTATTTTACAAGGAGAAGGGGTAAAAGGCATACATTGACAAAATGTTTAAAAAGTGCTACAATACGCAGTCAATTTGTTCTTTAGAACCTATAGTGCCCATATCGTAGCACGAACCACTAATTTGCCTTATTTTAGCCAAATTAAGGCTTGATAGTGGTTCGTGCTACAGGTGTAGTACGGATATTCAGTGTCGTGACGACTCAACTAGACAGTGGTGCTAGTCACCCTGGAGGACCCTGACCATGTGCAATACCAACTCGTTCTCGTTTCTGCTCTTGTCCTTGATCTTGGCTGCCTGTTCTGGTGAGCTGGTTGAACCGGAGATCGCGAAAAAGATCTGTGCGGCCACCGACGGCTGCAATAGCGGGGGGAGTGATTCCTTCGTTGGT
>CAYGHM010000014.1:0-14794 GCA_964349825.1 uncultured Gammaproteobacteria bacterium | reverse complement strand
GACAACGGGCCGGACATCGCTGCTGACACCGGCGCCACGGACGACGTCGATACTTCGCCCGACCTGAAGCAGGCGGACGAAGATTCGGACAGCGGTACAGACACCGTCGAAGTCGATGGTGGTGGGGAACTGCCTTCCGAGAAGGACACGGCTGATGCACCGGACGTCCAGGTGGACGAAGTCGCGCCCGATGGCGACAGCGAACTGCCTTCCGAGAAGGACACGATTGACGCCGAAGACACCCTGGACACCAATGATGGCAACATCGACACGGACCAGGATTCCGATGCGACGGTCCTGCCTGACACGCCGACCACCACTGAACCGGACACCGACGCAAGTACGGTGGATGGTGAAGACATAGGCGACGCTTCCGAAACCACCGACCAGGTTGATGCTGAACTTCCGCCGCCTGACGCTGATGCGAAGGACGAGGGGGTAGATGTTGGACCTGAAACCGATGGAAGCGACACGGGAGATACCGGAGAAGATGCGGATGTTCCGCTGCCTCCGTGCGTATCGAACCAGGCCTGTGATGACGGCAACCCTTGCACGGACAATACGTGCGATCTTGCCAAAGGCTGTGTCACTACGCCGAATGCGGCAACGTGCACGGACAACGACATCTGCACCGAAGGCGACACCTGCAAGGACAAGGTCTGCGTCGGCAAGATCATGATCTGCGACGATGGCAACACGTGCACGACCGATTTCTGCGACAAAGCAGGTGGTTGCACCAAGGTCCCGAACACGGCAGCGTGCGATGATGGCAACGCGTGTACGGATAGCAAGTGCGAGAACAGCACCTGCAAGAGCAACTCGCCCACGGTCTGTGACGACAAGAGTGATTGCACCACGGACTCCTGCGACCCGAAGACGGGTGGGTGTGTCTTTGCTCCCATCAAGGGGTGCAAAGAGGTCATCAAGGCGATCGACTTTGCGTGTGGAGACAACAGCGAGTGGCAATTCTACAATTGGGAGACCAAGACCGGAGTTGTCTGGAATGTTGATAATATCCCGGCTAGCGTGAAACCCCCGAGTGGGCAGTGCAGCCTCAATTTCAACAGCAATACCACGGGCAACTACTGCGGATTGCCGGAATGTGGGGATGCTAGCGCAAATGTGTCGGGAGGAAACGCCACGTATCTGCTCCCAATTGATACAGCTGACTACACCTCGATCAAGGTGGAGTATCAGTCCTTTCTCGCTGCAAATCCGAAGCAGACCGACAATCCCACCGAGAGCGGTGACGCAGGCTGGTTCGTCCTCTCCACGGACGTCGATTTTGACGGTTGTTACAACTACAAGTCCTTCAGTTGTAGTGGGGTCAACGGCAATTGCCAGACTTCCAAGACCGTCTCGTTCCCGGTTTCCCTGGAAACACAACCTCTGTACAAGTGGACCAAGGTCGAATACGACGTCAGTAAGTTTGCAGGGTCGAAACTGTGGCTCCGGCTGCGCTTCAGCCCATGCAATGGCCTCGCGAACGAGTTCCAGGGGTGGTTCGTGGACGACATCAAGATCTGGGGCACCAAGTAGGAGCTGCCCCACAAGGAGAAACAACAAGGAGAGAAAGATTCAACCCTTTCAGTGCCCAGCCCGTCATCCAGGAGGAGACGGGAGGGCATGCACAGTACTTATTTTCTGAGGAAAGTGAGTAGCGTACATGTTCTAGGGATTGATTTATTAAGCGCTGTTTGCTATATTGTTCGCATATGTATAGTATCCTACTGGATACTATATTTTATTTAAAACGCGCTAGTAGCTCAGGGGTTAGAGCACAACGCTTATAACGTTGCGGTCGATGGTTCAAATCCATCCTAGCGCACAAGACAAGATAGTATAAGTAGTGAAGAGAAAATGAGAGAATAAAGATGTTTTATGGATAAGCCTTATATATATACAATAACAGAAGATCAGGCTGGTGAACGGGCAGATGTTGTAGCTTCGGCTATTTTTTCTTTGTCTCGATCGCAGATACAGAAATTGATGAAACGCGGTTTTTTCTTTATTAATGATCTTGCAAAAGATAAACCGGGCACGCTTCTTGTTGTTGGTGACAGAATAGAAATACGTGAAAAAAATAGTGTATCCGATGTTGAGATAATAGAAGAAACAAAAGAATTGGTAGATATTCCTATTATTAAAGAAACAGATAACTACGTAGTTATTTATAAGCCTGCGGGAGTATTGGCCCATCCTACTCAGGCTGCCGAAAAAGGAACCGTGGCAGATTGGCTACGTATACGATATCCGTTTATTAGTTCAGTGGGGGACAGTCCGGAGCGTCCGGGTATCGTTCATCGTCTCGATAAAGAGGCATCAGGTCTTATGGTTGTTGCTAAAACACAGCCGATGTTTGATTGTTTAAAAAAACAATTTCAGCAGAGAAGTATGGAAAAGGAATATACAGTTCTTGTTCATGGTATTCTGCCTGTTGAACACGGTACGATTGATTTTGATATGGACCGAGGAAAAGATGGAGCAATGGTGTCTCGTCCTTATTCTAATCCACTTTCTTTAAAAGGAATAAAAACTAAACAACCTGGAAAAGAGGCATTGACTGAATTTTGGGTTGAAAAACAATTTGCACGTTTTGCTTTATTGAAAGTGAGAATTCATACCGGGAGAACTCACCAGATTCGTGTTCATTTTTTTGCTTATAACCATCCTGTTGTTGGGGATGCATTATATTTTAATAAAAAATTAAACAGAAAACGGGATATAGAGCTTGGTCGTTTATTTTTACATGCTTGTCGTCTTACTTTTACGGATTTGAATGGGCAGTCAAATACCTTTGAAGCACCTTTACCAGAAGCACTTACTCATTTTTTGGACACAGTAAAATAGTATGGTTTCTACATATCCACTTATTGTTATTGTTGGTCCTGCTGCTGTTGGAAAAACGACGGTGGTAAAAGCATTGCTCAAAAAATATCCTATTCTTAAATCTACAGTAACGTATACTACCCGCAAGCCTCGTCAAAAAACAGGCGGTGAAGATAAGATCATGATTCATGTTTCTCCTGAGGATTTTTTAAAACGGAAAGCAGAGGGTGAATTTTTAGAATCAGCTATTGTTCATGGTGAGTGGTATGGAACTCATGCTGAAGAGACATTAGCCCTTCTTCATACAAATCCAGTCATTTTTAATATCGACATTCAAGGGATGTTGCAATTAAAGGAACGATTTGGTACCCAGGCTATTTCTCTTTTTATTGCCCCCGAATCACTTGAAACTATTATCCGTCGGTTGAGAGCACGGGGAGAATCAACCGAAGAAGATTTTAATGCCCGTCTTCAGTCGGCTGAATTGGAATTACAACACCAAGATGAGTGTGACTATAAAATAGTGAATCTTGAGGGTAAATTGTTAGAAACAATCGATCATATTTCTCGCATTATTGAGCCATTTTTTACTCTTGACAAAAATCTTGCGGTGTAGTACACTTTCGCTGCCTATTACTCCTTCGATGTTGGGCTTACCCCAGGCCATTTGGCCTATCTCAACCTCTCATTAAATATAATTGTATGTCAGAAGATATCCGACAGAACTTAGAACCAGGCATGATCGTCAAGGTTCATCAGAAAATTAAAGAAACAAACACAAAGGGTGAAGAAAAAGAGCGTATTCAGATCTTTGAAGGTATGATTATCGCAGTAAAACATGGTAGTCTTCCTAGCAGCACGGTAACTGTCCGTAAAATGTCTGAAGGTGTTGGTGTAGAAAAGATTTACCCAATTTTTTCACCAGTAGTGGCAAAGTTCGAACTTGTCCGCACTATGAAAGTTCGCCAATCACGTCCGTACTACTTGCGTACATACAAGAAGAAATTAAAAGAAGTTAAAGTAGAAAAAGTAGAAAAAGTAGAAAAAGCAGCCTAACTGAAAACACAACTCCTTCCCGACTATATGTTGGGAAGGAGTTTTTGTTTTATGTCGATGTGTAGTATACTGCTACTATATTTATGTTTTTGTTTTATGGAAGAGAATACAAAAAATGTGTTTATTGGTATATTGGTTGTTTTATTTGTCGCATTTCTTGTGGGATTGTTTGTGTGGGGTATGACCCGTTTGTCCCTCAATAAACAAATCAATCATTTAAGTCAGGAGAAGAGTAAATATGAAACATTAGCAAAGGATAAAGAGCAGGAGAAAGAAACAGCAGTACAGAAAACGATTGAACAGTATAAAGCACTTCTTAATACCTTTAAGAAAGACAACGAAAGTGTAAAAATAGGCTGTCAGACTTATTCTTCTATTGAAGATATAAAAAAGAATATTGATAGTAATACTTCTGAAAAAGTGTTTACTGATAAAAGAATTTCAGATCAATTGAGTGCTGTTTCTTCCGCTACCTGGTGTCAATTCATTGAATCAAGTGTTTCTTCAGATTCATTGTCTGCTTTTGTCATGAATGGTAATTTCGGGAAAGAAAATAATATTGTTGGTTTTGTCACCAAAAGTGGGGAAGTTATTATTGACAAACAGTATAATCAGCCTACGGGTGATGTCGGTCTGTGTGGTATAAGTGGATTTATGGATGGAAATCTTATGTATCAATGTGCCGGAGGAGATGGTCCTGGAGGATTTTCTTCTTGGTATATATTACGAAAAGATACGCAAAAAAGTGTACTACTTAAAGCGTGTACTTATCAAGCTGGTACGGAAGATGGAAAGGTGGAACAGACGAAATGTGAGAAGAATACTCTCAATCTTGCACAGTAATTATTTTATAATAAAAAACACACCGAATGTCCGGTGTGTTTTTTATTATACAAAGATATGTTTGATTATCCGTGCATTGTTTCTTTTAAGAATTTTCCAGTCCAACTGTCTTTCATTTTTGCAACATCTTTTGGTACTCCGGTACCAACAATATTTCCACCATATTTTCCACCATCTGGTCCGAGGTCAATAATCCAGTCTGCTGATTTAATTACGTCCATATTATGTTCAATAATAAGGACGGTATTTCCTTTGTCTACAAGCTTGTTGAGGACATTCAATAATCGTTTAATATCAGCAAAGTGAAGGCCGCTAGTAGGCTCGTCAAGAATATACAATGTTTTTCCTGTTGCTTTGCGAGATAATTCAGTTGCAAGTTTGACGCGTTGCGCTTCACCACCAGATAATGTGGTTGCCGGTTGGCCGAGCTGCAGATAGCCAAGACCCACATCACGCAAGATGTGTAATTTTTCTGCAAGTGCTGGAACATCAGCAAAGAATTGATACGCTTCTTCCACGGTCATTTTTAATACATCTGCGATATTTTTTGTACGATAATGAATTTCTAATGTTTCTTTATTGTATCGTTTTCCTTCACATTCATTACACTCGACAAATACATCTGTGAGGAATTGCATGGGGATGCGAACATACCCTTCACCAGCACATGCTTCACAACGACCAGCACCCTTCACGTTAAAGGAAAAGGTTCCAGCATCATAACTGCGCAATTTTGATTCTTGTTGATCGGCAAAAAGATCACGAATCGCAGTAAAAATACCAGTATAGGTGGCAGGGTTACTGCGGGGTGTACGGCCGATCGGTGTTTGGTCAATAGAAATTACTTTATTAATATGACTCAAACCGGCAATTTTTTTGTACTCGCCTGGTTCTTGTTTTGCACGATAAAAATGTTTTGAGAGCGCACGGCTTAAAATATGGTGTACCAAGGTGGTTTTTCCTGATCCAGACACACCAGTGACACATACGAGCATTCCAAGGGGGATAGATACATCAACATTTCGTAGGTTGAATGCTTTTGCTCCTGTAATGGTAATAGCCTTACCATTTCCTTTTCGTGGTTTTTTTGGCATGGGAATTTCTTCCTCACCCGATAAATATTGGCCGGTAAGAGAATGTTTATTTTTCTTAATTTGCGCCGGTGTTCCTGTGGCCAAAATTTCACCTCCATAGGTTCCTGCCCCCGGCCCAACGTCAATAATATAATCTGCCGCTTCCATAATTGCTTGATCATGTTCTACGACGATAACACTATTTCCCACATCACGAAGTGCAGTAAGTGTGTCGATCATTTTTTTTGTATCTTTCGGGTGAAGACCGATAGAAGGTTCATCGAGAATATAGATAACACCAGTTAATCCAGCAGATAGCTGTGTTGAAAGTCGTACGCGCTGCGCTTCACCGCCGGAAATGGTATTGAGCGAACGATCAAGTGCAAGATATGATAAACCAACACGAATTAAGTTTTCCAGGCGTTTATTAATTTCTTTTAATAAAGGAGTGGAAATAAGAAGTTGGTTCTCTGTTAATTCAATGGTTGGTTTTTTATCTGCAGCTGTTTTTTTCTTGGTTGTTGGAATAAGTAATAAGAAAAAATCATGCGCCTCTTCCACGCTCATTTCTACCATATCTGCGATGGAGTATTCGCCAATTTTTACTGCAAGAGCTGATTTTTTTAATCTTTTTCCATGACATACAGAACAAACACGTTCTCGCATATAGTGTTCAATCTCTTTGCGGATATAATCCGAATTTGTTTCAGCATGTCGTTGGGTAAGATTTGGAATTACTCCTTCAAAATGAATGATTTTTCCATCAAGTGTGTATTCCTGACCGTCAGTACCAAAAAGAATAACATCCATGATTTTTTGCGACATTTGTTCTATCGGCATGTCAGTGCGAAAACCATGTTCTTCCGCCACAATTTCAAGAAGTCGTTGATAATGTTGATGGTTGCCAACAATGCGTGTCCATGGTTGAATTGCTCCTTCGGCAAGAGTTAATCGCGGGTTTGGGATAACGAGCTCTGGGTCAACATCAAGCACTCGTCCTAGACCACTACAGCGCGGACATGCGCCATGTGGACTATTGAAGCTAAATGAGCGAGGTTCAACGGTTTCATATTTTTCTCCTGTTTCAGGATCAATAGGAATGGTAGCAAAAGCATGTTCTTCTCCTTCATCTGTATCAACTGCAATAACATAACCGTTTGAAAGGTCAATTGCTTTATCGATGGCAGTATGAAGTTGTTGTTTTTTTGAATCCGTTATTACAGTAGTTACAATATCAACATCATACATTTTGGTAGGATCAAATTTCATGTGGCTCAATTGCACCACGTCCATTTCGATGCCGTTTACTCGAACAATGCGACAGTTGGTCTGTTCGATTTGTTTGATGAGCATTTTTGGTTTAATCATCTGCTGCTTTAACAGGGGGGAGACGATTAAGAGACGAGACGAGTGTCGGGTAATTTTTCGGATTTCTTCGGTGATTTGTCCGACAGTATAATGAACAATTGGCTTTCCAGTTACTGGAGAGTATTGTGTGCCAATGCGGGCAAACAATAAACGTAAATAATCATAAATTTCCGTTGCAGTACCAACGGTAGAGCGGGGATTTTGCGTATAATTTTTTTGATCAATAGCGATCGTAGGGGAGAGTCCTTGAATTTCATCTACATCTGGCTTGTCCTGCATGTCCATGAATTGACGTGCATATGCAGATAAACTTTCTGCATATCGACGTTGTCCTTCCGCATAAATAGTGTCGAAGGCAAGAGAGGATTTTCCAGAACCGGATAATCCCGTAATGACGACAAGTTTATTTTTTGGAATATCGACCGAAACATTTTTTAAGTTGTTTACCCGTGCGTTCGTAACGCGAATCATCTGGTTGTTCATACAAGAATATTAATCAATATCTACAATCTCGCCGAGATTAATGTTTAGGTTATATCCTTTTTCTACCGCATCGAGCGGAATAAGGTATGCCGATGCCGGAACACCTTTTTTATATTCAATTTTACTTTTTATTGCTTGAAAAATTAAGGAATTTTTATCACCAAGGTCAACTGCTTCATGTGGTTTTTCAGGATTTATACCGAGGTAATGTCCTTCATCCACAATATCCCAATTTTCCTCGATATCAGGAAATATGATAAGGCCAAGAGCCTCTGTATCACACTTATTTTTTGTCTCGGAGATAGTTTTTGTTTCAAGAAATACTTGATACAAACCTTTCCCTTTTTGGATTGAGAGGATTTCATCCTTATCAATTCGTTTTTTTTCTCCATCGCTACATACCACATAGGTTTCAAAATCATCAAGTGCGTCAGCATTTTCTTCCCATCCTTCGCTAAACCAGTTCAGGCTGAGATTTTTTGGATTGGAAATTTCTCCAATAATTTGTCCCTGTTTACATTCATATTTATTTTCTATTTTGACACATGTTTGGATAAAGCCGCCGTTTTGTGGGCAAAAGTGGCCTCGGCAGATATTTCCATTTCCGCTTTTGGATAATAGCTGATCGCCGCAGCTAAATTTCTGTTCTAATATTTTTTTATCATCTTCTTTGTAATCAATGTCAAAAGTGGCGCTTTCATAGGCATTGGATGCGACTTGTGTGTTTTGTTTTCCTATGTAGGAAAATTTTTCTTCTCCTATTCCTTCTAAATCCTTACAATATTCAACTCCAAGCGGAATGTCGTTAATAATCCAGGCTTGGGGCAATCGAAAATTTACCAGGTATGGATTAATGGTATACAGAATGAAGTAAGAGAGTACTGCCAGTATAAGTCCTATTAGCGACCCTTGAATGCGTTTTTGGGCGGATTTAATCGCTTCTGGACTTCCACCTGATGTCGTCCATTGAAATCCAGCAATGATAATCATAATCACCGCAATAATACTTGCACTGACAACAGCAAGGCGGTAGATGAGCTGAAGAAAATCTCCAATTCCTGAGAATGTTCTTCGTCCTGCAAAAGAAATTTGTGTATCAGCCTGAGCTGCGGGATAACAAAAACCAATCTTTTCTTTATCTTTATTTTCTTTTCCTCCACACGCTTGTGCAGCGTCTGATCCCTGATAGAGTGGATTTTTTTTCGCCTCATCGTCGGATAATAATTCTGTGCGTGCCACGATACATTCTTTTTCAGTAAAACAGCGCATATCACGCGCGTAGGAAACAGAAGGGAAGAGGATAATACTTGCTAAAATAAGTGCAAGGAGAAAACGCATAAAAGAAAATAAATGACACTAAATCAAAATGATAGTTTTATTTTTTTATTTCTTGTAACAGAATAGAATTCCATTGAGACAGTGTCGGAACACCTTCAATTTTTTTCGTGTTAACAAAATACGTCGGGGTTCCTTGAACACCAAGTCGGATTCCATCTGCGACATCTTGCTCTATTTGACTGAGATTTTTTTGAGAAGAGAAACACGTATCGAATTGGGATGGATTGAGCTTGAGTGTTCTTGCGAGTGCACTGTAGGTTTCATCCGTAAGTGTTTGTTCATTAAACAGCGCATCATAATATTCCCAAAATTTATTTTGTTCATGTGCGCATGTTGCCGCAAGTGCAGCACTTGCCGCTTGAGAGTGGATACTTGTGATAGGAAATTGTTTGAAGACTATTTTTACCGTATTGCCATGTTGGCGCATCATTTGATTAAAAATATCGTGTGATGATTGGCTAAACGGACATTCAAAATCCATAAACATCACAACGGTAACAGGAGCTGACTCTTTTCCTTTCATTGGGGTGTCAGAAGAAATGACAGAGAGAATATCTTCCGAAGTAATTTTTTTTGTATCAGTTTTGTTGGATAATGCTGCCTTGGTAAATCCTCCACTGACCGGAATAATATCTTTTTCTTCCCCTCGGCTAATTTTGAAAGAATAATAGCCGATTAATCCAGTAAATCCGATCACCCCTAATATGATAAGTGTAAGAAATAGTATAAGTACAATTCCTGATGGTCGTTTGTACCATCGCGATGTCGAAGGAGGGGTGAAGACAGGCTCCATAAGAATGATAGTAATATGTAGGAAAAATTTTCTTTGAAGTATTGTGATAAGGCATAGTATAGCATGATTTCGAGAAAGTCAATAGTTCTGCGAGAAGGATATTTTGTCTATTCGAAGTTTACATTTTTGCTGAAATAAGCGGTTATATGGATATGTAGTATGTTGAAATAAAAAACAACCCCGAAAAGGGTTGTTTTGCATCCATAGAGCACAAAAGAATTATGCTGTCTGGGTGAGAACGCGGCCAGGAATGGACGCGTTTCACCAGGTTTTTGGTCTGGTGACCTCCTTGGGTTGTTAGCTGCGCAGATCTTGGATGAGGGCCAAAATGCTGTGGGCATTGATGTGGATCTGGGAAGTAGGGTCTTCATCCCTGATCAGTTGATTCACAATTTTTTCCGCCTCATCGAGGTTGCAAGGCTCTCGTGAGACGAAGAAGGTGAGACAAAGGTACTGTGCCCTTCGGATTTCGTGGCCAGGTTTGTTGCCCATCATGAGGGGGTGAGCAGCGATCCGTCCGACGATTTCAGTAAGGCGGTGGTATTCTTTTTCCGCCTTGCTTTTGTTGCCTTCCTTGACGGCGCGACGGTAGTCGGTAAAGGCACGAATGCCTTCTGTGATTAGATCGTCCGTTTGGGTGATGAGATTGTCTTCGTGGCGAGCGACTCTCGATCGCCACGCTTCTTCTGCTTTTGCGCGTGACATGAGAACCTCCTCTGACAAAGACCAGTGATTTAACCACATATAAGGAAAAAAGTCAAGGATAAGGTGTACACACCTCTTTGGTGCATTTTTTACTGATTTATGCTACACTTCCCTTATCTATTTCTTTTTTCTTCACCATATTTATATGCCACACGGCGATCTTGCCCGTCGGATGCCCACTGATGTTTCCGAACTTCCTTCATCACTATCGCATGAACCGGGGGGTGATTCCTCTCATGTTGAACAGTTAACGACTAATACAGAATCTCTTCGTCAGGCTGGGAGAGAAGTTGTTGATGTTCGTCAAGAAGAGGAGATTCAAGAATTTTTGGCAAAAGATCCTGCTGTTATTGCTGCGGTAAAAAAATTTGATCGAATATACCAGGAGGAAGATAGGATACAAGATGCTTATTATTTTGAAACTGATCCCGCAAAAAAAGCACTAATTAAAGAGAAGTGGGAAGCAATGGTGGGGACTGAGGACGTAGGAGGTCTTATTGAGTTAGCAGAAAGAGACGTTCGTCTTGCCGAAGAAAATGGCCGTCAAATATTTTTATTACAAAAAGCATTAAAAGCAAAAGAGGTATTAGCTACTCGTATTCAAGAGCACGAAAGAGGCTTGGAACAGGTGCAATCTCATTTTGGTTCAGATAAGGTTCCGCCCGCTGAAGCTAAGGCGTTATTAACGGATCAAAGACAAGCCGCCATTCTTGCTGGTGATGTTGCTGCATATCAAGCACTCACCGCACCTCGAACATCGGAAGATACAGTTCGTTTTAATATGCGTCGTTTACCTTTGGAACAAACACCTGCTGTAGGTGTGGAAGCACAAGGATTAAATAAAACACCAGATCGCCCGACTGGATGGGGAGCAAAGACGGTTGAGTTACCTGTTCACGGGAAAGTAGACACAGAGCAAGCAAAGATGGCGCTTGCTGGAGAGAAAATACTAGAATTATCTTCAGATGTATTAGAGGAGATTGACGATACACCGCTCACACAAGAAGAGTTGCAGCAAGTAAGTGTCAATGTTCGAATGTCCGCATTGGATAATGAGCGACAAAATATTCGTGAATTGGTTATTCCAGAAGACAAACAAAAAGATATTTCTTATCTAAGAAATCTTGAACGACGGGCGCGAGAAATAATGAATAATACAAAATTAGTCCATGGCGATAACGTCCCAGTTGCAGATCAAAAAAGAATTAATGATACGCAGCAGGAATTATTTGCCACACTTGATAGGAGGATGAATATATTTAGTAAGCTTTTGAATGCAGTAGAATATAAAGAAGGTCATCGTCAGCTTGACGAAGCAGAAACTGATTTGCGTACGACAGAACGGCGTTTATATCTTGCCCGACTTGGGAAATTAGCAGATATTACCCAAGGGCAAGTTGATCGATTAAAGATTGATTTATTTGCTGCACAATTGAAGTATAATGATGTACTTGATTTCGTAAGTAAATTAAATCCTGAACAGGAGGAAATCGCAGCATCTACACCAGATAAGGTAGAAATTGCAGTACGCCCAACGCTTTCTTCCAATAAAAAAGGAATGCTCGGTACCGCAGCTATCGGTATCGGTCTTTTGGGTGCGAAACTCGCTGGCTTATTCGGTGGTGGAGCACAGGAAGTAAAGAAAAAACCAGAACCGGCAGCGGAAGTAAAAATTGTGGAACTTGCGCGTGCCAAAACACCTTCACCTGTGCCAGAGCGTGTTGAAACAATCGTGAAAGAGGTTGCTCCACCTGCAAATTTGCCGATTGGAACGCCAGACTTGCGTCCACGTGTAAACGCAGACACTATTCTTCAAAGAATAGAAGAGACGGTTCCAATTGGTGAGACTGTTGCTGAGGACACGGCTCCAGCTCCTACAAAGGCGCCCAATTTTATTATTCCAAGTGTGGCACGAGAATCAGGATCGCCACGACAGGGTGACACCAAAGCAGAAACAGGAACTGTGGCAAAAACAGCAGAAGGAAAAATAGTAAAAGTTAAACCAGTGTCAGAATCCGAGGCCAAAAATTTTGGAGTAAAAAGTAGAAAGGCAGAAAAAGCTCCTGTAAGATCGGTTGAACAGCCAAAAGCAGTAGACAATGCATTACCGTCATTTGATCTTGTGTTTGGTAATGTTTTAAAAGATACTGGTATTGATCTTCTGCCATACTTACAACGTTCTGAACGTCCACCTCAAAGAGCGATTGATGCTTTATCCCATTTAAACGTCGAAGTATTACGTGCTTTATTGACACAAGCAGACGATGCGGTAAAGTTAGAGCGTGTTCAGGCTAATCCTGATATGAGTAAAGTGGGTGAAAAAAGAACTTTAGTGGAAACTTTGCGCGCTGCATTGAAAAAATCTATCAAAGATGAAGCGCCGCCAAAACCAGCAAAAGAACGAAAAGTATCAGCGAAAAAAGAATTAAAAGCAGAAAAAGTCGCTTCACCAGAAGTACCTCTTAAAGGAAATCTTTCTAAATTAAAAGCGCCCATTCTTGAGGCAAGACGGAATTTTCTTAATAAAGAAATTGTTCGTTTGAATGATGCTATAGCTCAAGCAACGTTTGAGGCACAGCAAAAGGGTGGCGCATTAGCCATGGTAAATATTTCCGAATCTGATCGAACCGCATTACTCGAAGCAAATGCAGAGTTGGGAGATATCACTGGTGAATTAAGTCGCAGAGTGGAGCGCCCGGCGCCACGAATGACGCTAGATGATATGAGAAATGCGCGTGAAGATGCAAAAGAGAGTATGGGTATTGATTCACATGAATATAGGCAGGCTGATGCAGCAGTTGAACAGTTTATAAAGGATAATAACTTGGTTAAAGAAACGACCTCTTTTGTAAATGAGCGGCCCAGTTTGAATGATGTCGACTCGATGGAACAAAAGTTCACTGATTTTGATAAAATTCAAAAGACCCGTACTGATGCAAAGAAACGTTTTGGTGTTGATTCAGATGAATACAAGCAGGCTGATGCAGCGTATACAAAATACATGAAGGATAATGGTTGGAGAGTAGACAGTACCTCTACTCAATAAGATGCGGTAAAAGCAGCCCCTTCTTCTGAATAAGGTAAAGAGATGGAGTATGTTAAAACAAACCTAGGTTAATATAGCAAAAGGTTTTGCTGAAGAGGTGCAAACAGCCCTTGAAAATGCTGGCAAATGACATGTCTCCCGAACAGCCTCGACTGTTTGCTGCTGCGGCAAAGAATGTATTTTTTGCATACGATACCGTGAAATCACTCGTGTCTAAATAAAAAAGACCATACAAATCCCACTGAACAGTGGGATTTGTATTTGGTGAGTTTTCTCTTGACAGGGAGGGAATAATAGGGTACACTCTCCCCAGCTTTATTTATCACTCATTTCCACCTCGTCTTGCCTTATCCCTAAGGTTTTACGAGCCAGGTCATTTCCTCTGTGCGCCCTCCGCATGGGACCGTGGAAAGAGGTAAAAGGAATCGCAATATGAAGATCCCAAGTATCACAGAGATGCTCCAGGCCGGTGTCCATTTTGGACATCAGACCTCTCGTTGGCATCCAAAAATGAACCAGTATATTTTTACGGTTCGTAACAACGTGCACATTATTAATCTTGAGAAAACTCAAGAAGAACTCGAAAAGACATTGTCTGCTATTCGTCAGATGGCTGCAGAAGGAAAGAATATCCTTTTTGTGACAACAAAACCACAGGCGCGTGAAGTGGTAAGACAGGCTGCGTTATCTTGTAATTCTCCATACCTTATTGATCGTTGGCTTGGTGGTATGCTTACAAACTTCCAAGAAATTCGTAAGCTTATCAAGTCATATGTTGATTTGAAAGAACAGCAGAGAACTGGCGAACTTGAAAAATATACAAAGAAAGAACAACTCGAAATCGCAAAAGATTTAGAGAAGAAAGACGAAACACTCATAGGTCTTGTCTCGCTCGACCGTATGCCGGATGCAATTTTTGTTCCAGCATTGCAGCGTGAAAAAACGTCTGTTACAGAAGCAAATAAAATGGGTGTAAAAGTGATCGGTCTTGCTGACACGAACGCAAATCCTTTGAAAGCTGATTATATTATCCCTGCAAATGACGATGCAATGAAATCCCTCACTATGATGGTAAATCTCGTTGCAGAAGCTATCGTTGAAGGACGCAAAGAGTTCGAAGCGAAGAAAGCTGAACCGAAACAGGCGTAATATTCGCCTCATAAAAACGAGGCACTCGCCTCGTTTTTATATATTATTTTTTTGATAACTTTTTGGGTCTTCCTTGATGTTACAAAATTTTTAATACTTTATACTGTATAC
>CAYGHM010000013.1:0-29230 GCA_964349825.1 uncultured Gammaproteobacteria bacterium | reverse complement strand
GCCGGTCGTGGGCTGTGGCGAAGCCGTATGGTATCCACCCAGGCGCTGTTCAGTGCTGGCAGGAGTGGTGTTTTGCGTGTCCATCGGATTACCTCTTTCTGACTGGTTGTGCCTGTTAAAGGCTCAAGGCTGCCTCACCGCCTAACGAACAAAGCGGTTGAGCAACCGTACCATCCCTGACCTCGCTTGTCAAGGCAAAAACAAAAAAATTTCCAATTTTCAATCCTCAATTTTCAATGATTTTTCATTGGAAATTGGAAACTGAAAATTGGAAATTTTTTTGTATAAACAAACTAACAAGATAACACATCCTCGACACTCTTTCCTTCCAACTTCATCATCTTATATTTCTCCATAGTATCCCGAAGTGCCACATGTACTTCTCTCATTTCAATACCCAATGTTGCTAAATTTTCTGATGCAAGAAAATTATTTGATCGTCCTTTTGTCGCAAGTCCCTGTTTCACCAAATCATCATTACTAATCCACTCATTTACGTGGTTTGGATCAACCAACTCTTCATATAATCCAACAATTTCTTTATGACGAATAGTTCCAGGATTTGTCACATGAAAAATGCCGGTAGCTTTTTTCTCAAGCAATTGATGAAACACTTGGACCATATCGTCAACAATCGTACAACTATTTTCCACATCAATAACTTTTGGATACGTAGCAAGTTTATCAATCATATTATTCGCTGACGGAATCCAGTCAATCGGCATGCGAATACGCGCGATCCCAATATTTGGTAGAGTTGACAATACTAAATCCGCCGCCCATTTTGCGCGGGAATACACAGGAACAGGATTCCCAAAATCATCTTCACGCCATTTTTTATCGTCATGTGGAGAGTCGCCATAAAAAATACATCCTGAACCAATATGCAATAGATAAATATTTTTTTCCTGACATGCTTCCGCAATCATGATTGGTAATTTGGTATTACCAAGAATAGTATCCATCTGATGAGATTCACACCAATCTACATTTGGTTTTCCACGAACGCCAGCAGCATTCAAAATAACATCTGGCTGATGTGTTTCAATAAGTGCGAGAACATCTTCTTTGGTATGTATTTTTTGATCTGCGAGCACCGCGTCTTTCCACGCATTTGTACAACGATTACCAACGTAACCTCCACCGATGATAAGTATTTTCATATTATTATATTATTGCGACGAGGCAGCGCCTCGTCGTTACTTGACCCTATTTAAGGGCACCATTATACCAATTATCATAATATTGCTGATACTCCCCGCTCTTGCATCGCGCTATCCATTCCTGATTATTCTTATACCAATCTACTGTTTGGCGCAACCCTTCTTCCAGAGAAATTAATGGTTCCCAACCTAGTTCATTTTTTGCTTTAGAATAATCAATTGCGTATCGTCGATCATGTCCTGGACGATCTTTTACATATTCAATCGCCGATTCATCTCGTCCGCAGAGTGCAATAAGTTTTTTAGTTAATTCAAGATTCGACACTTCGGCATTTTTTCCGCCCAAACAATACGTTTCGCTGATCCGGCCTTTTTGTAAAATAAATTCTACACCACGCGCATGGTCATCGACATGAATCCAATCCCGCACTTGTTGCCCGTCTCCGTATACTGGCACAGTTTTTCCTTCAAGCAAATTGGAGATAAATAAAGGAATAATTTTTTCTGGAAAATGATACGGACCGTAATTATTTGAACAATTAGAAATGGTTGTTTCAATACCAAAGGTATGTTGATATGCACGCACCAAATGATCGGATGATGCTTTTGATGCAGCATACGGACTCTTCGGATCGTATGGCGACTTTTCCGTAAACGGCAGATCTTGCGGTTTTAATGCGCCATACACTTCGTCAGTAGAAATATGATGAAATCGTTTTTTATATTCTTTGGCCGCATCAAGCAACGTCTGAGTTCCCATGACATTGGTGCGAATAAATACACCCGGATCAAGAATAGACCGATCCACATGCGTCTCTGCAGCATAATGAACAATTACATCGACATCTTTAACAATACTAAATACAAGATCCCGATCGCAAATATCGCCTTTCACAAACGTTAACCGCGCATCATTTTTACATTCCTGCAAATTTTCTAAATTGCCCGCATATGTTAATGCATCAAAATTCACCACCGAATCTTCTGGATGGTGTTTCAGCCAATATCTGATAAACGCAGAACCGATAAAACCTGCGCCACCGGTTACAAGTAATTTCATAATTTACGAATTTTAATACGTCCGAATCTACAAATTTGCCCCAATTCACGAATTCTACCAATCTACAAATATTTGTAGGTTCGTAGAATTTGTAGGTTAGGGCAAATTCGTAGATTCGGAAATATTGTATTATTCCCCTGGTAGAAAATAATCACTAATCATTTTAAACCCTGGCGCCACTTCATCGGACTGCGGGGTAGAAAAAAAGTTTTGTGCCAAAGCCCAAGCAGCCAAGGTTTGTCCGCACGAAATTTCATTCTGACGAATCATTGCACTGATTTCATCAGGTCGGCGATACAAGACTTCAATGTCTTCTGAATCTTCAAGATGTTGCGATGTTAATTCAGCAACATGAACAATATAAATATGAGTCAGATCTTTTATCCATCCATTACTCGGTTCAAATGAGCCGACACTGATAATTTCATCAGGAACCGCACCCGTCTCTTCCCGTAATTCACGTTCAGCTGCATCTCGTGGTTTTTCGCCCGGTTTAATCCCTCCACAAGGAAATTCTACACTATACCTGTCGGTTAAATAACGATACTGACGGGTCATCATAATTTTTCCGTCTTCCATAATAGGAACAAGCATCACCGCTCCAGGTGTCTCACCATAATAATATTCACCTTGTTCTCCATTTGGTTTTTCAAAAATATCTTTTTTGCACTTCCACCAAGGATTTTCATGCAAAACTTCTTCTGAAATTTTCTTGGGATTTTTTTTCATACTAAAAAAGTTTTGCCACTTCCTCAACGGTCATATCTGATTCATTATTCACAATTCCGTGCATGCCTCGCCCACCATCACTATGCCATCGCGGTAAAATATGCACATGCAAATGATCAATTGCTTGCCCACCCGCTTTGCCATGGTTCCAGCCAACCGTAAATCCATCTGGCTTCAACACTTCTTGAATCCTTGTCATGGCTTTTTTGGTGGCGATCATGAGCGACTGAAGGATTTCATCTTCCTGCTCAAATACCGTCGCGCCTGATGTTTTGGGAATAACTAAAGTATGACCTTTGACACACGGATGAATATCCAAAAATGCCAGACAGCGATCATCTTCGTATACTTTGTAGGAAGGAATTTCTCCAGAGATAATTTTATCGAAAATGGTGGACATATGGTCTTTTAACAATTTAGCAATGTAACAATATAACAATTCCCCTATTTTTTCAAGTCAACCTTCCATACCATAAATGGTTCTTCCTCTTTATGATACACCGGGGTACCGAGCTCATTTACCAGCTCAATATTAGTTGTTTCAAGCACCAAATAGCACGATGACGCTGATACGACCTCGACTATTTTCTGCACAATCGAAGCTGACGGATGTTCTTGAAATTCTTTATACAATGCAACTCGTTCTTTTTGGCCAAAGGTATAATCAATCGGAAAACCACCACCGACAACACGTTCCTTTGTTAGTCCTTCAAGCGGTAACAAAACCCATGTATCAGCAAGCACACATGGTATTTCACGTTCATCCATGCGAACGGCAAGAAATTGCGCAACACGATATTCGCTCTGGCTTATGACATGCATATCTGGTCCAGAAACAAACGCCGTGGTACCAAACCAGGAGCAGGAAAGAATAATAATCAATAATATACTACGTTTTGACCGTACTGACAGTGTTTGAAGATATGAAATATGATTCACGAGTGAACGAATACCAAATAAGACAAACAAAAGTAATGCATACGCCATGAGCGGATCAAGTCGGCGAGTAAATAGTCTATCTCCAGTAAGTACATACCACCCAATAATATATCCACCAATCACGGTAGCGCCAAGAACACTCATGACTTGCCAAGAAACATGTTTCTTTAAGAGAGCAGCCCGGGAAAATCCATATATCGCAATTCCCCAAACAGCAAGAGAAATAAATAACACATGGTAACGCCACACCGTCACTGTACGCGTAATAAATGCATAACTCGGTGTATGATTAAACAAAATATTTCCACTCACTATATCATGTGGACGGATCATGGTAGCGTAAAACCATCCGCTCAGCTGCCCCACCATTTGCAAAAATTGTTGTTGCCAATGAAACACTGTTGGCCATACCCCACTTTTACTTATAAGTTCAATAGCGGGAACAAAAAAGATAGCGGCAATAATTCCAATACTATATATCGCTCGGTTTAGTGTGCTAGGTATCGTATCTTTTTTTCTTTGCAAAAAAAGCAATATGCCTGATGCAAAAAGGAGCATGAAAAATAATGCAGTATGGAGGACATACCCAAAACACATGAGCAGGCCAAACAGAATAATAAACGGCCAGGTGCCACGTTTTTTTGCTTTCATCGACTCTATTAACGTACTTACCGCAAAAAAGAATGTGAGTGTTCCTAGACTCACCGGCAAGGTAAGTGCTCCGACTGCTTGGAAGGTAAAAACCAGGCAAGAAGCCCAGGCAAACAATAATCCTTTGCGGCGTGAATCGAATAAAACAGTTCCGGTTCGATAAAAAATAACTGGTATTAACAATGACCACAGTATTGGGATAAGCCACTTATTTACTGTCACCAAATTAATCGATAATACTTTCGCCAATACAACGGTCGTTCCCCACAAATGACCATACGTATATTTATGTGGCACGACCAATGCGTCGGGGACGGACAGAGATCCAATAGTACGCATCGTCCGTTCAGGCCCAAAAAGCACCGGTGGTTCAATATCACCCTGAAGTAATTTTTCCTCAACAGCAATAAGTCGCCACACATCCCCACCCCACGGAAGCGGATGCGACGCCGGAAGATAAACATGGGTATAAAAAGAAAATAAAATAATGAGCAATAAAACAATAGAGGATTTTATTTTTGAAAAAATAAATACACCAATGAAAACTGATAAAAAGAAAAATATAATCCACGTGGCATTTCCTAGCACATGCCACGGTGTCTCATGTGCGTAACCCACTTCATCAACGGTATAAAAAAACATGCCAGCAAGCCAAATCAGAAAGAAAATAAAAATAAATACTGACTTTCCTGGAAAATAAACATGATCTGGCGTGTGCTGCCCATGGGATGCAGGGTATTTCCCGGCATAGATATGCCAAAAAATAAAACTAATGCAGGCTGCAATTCCATATGCGACAGTTATGGTGACTGGTGTTAGTCGATACCATGCCACAAAAACAGAGCTGATAAGACCAAGCAATAAAAACGAAGTCCCGACGCCATATATTTTCCCCACAATATCACTATGTGGACCAAAAAAACGTGATTCAAAGACATCTCTCCACCAAATACCGGTAACAAAAAGATAGACCAAAAATAAAAATAGACCGAACCAGGTCTGGTGGTACACAGTCATCTGCCAATACAGGCCAAATAAGACGATGAGGATGGGAATGAAAAAACGAAGTGATGAGAAAAAACGCACAGGACAACGTTAAATAGTAAGTATGAGGCTGAGGCCAATTGTTTCACGGCTTTATTAAAAATTGACCCAGACCAAATACTTCGTTAGAATACTTTATATTATACGTATTTAAGCGAAAAAATCAATGCCCCTTACCCGGAACACCCTTGGTGTGTGTATAGGCCTTCTTCTTGGAGGTCTGTTTGGCAATACCTTCTTTTTCCATTCTTCTATCTTTGGGACCCTCCTCTTTCTTCCTTTGGCTACCGTATACAGCCTTATTGTCAGCGCAGTAATATTTCCAAAACTTGATGATGTCTACCGTCTGCTTGCTGGCGTTCTTACCCTTATTTCTGGGTGGATCATCCTCGGGACAGGTATATACTATATATATGGTATCACCGAATCCATCAGCTTTATCCTCGCCGCCTTACCTGCCCTGTTTCTGATCCGCATAAAAAATCTACATCTTCCTTTTTTTAAAAAAGAACTTGCTGTTCAATATCACACACTTTATTCATTCCTTGCTATTCTTGGCAACACCGCTTTAATAATTATTTTATTTAAAAGCCAAACAACTGAAGTCGTGGCCTCACCGTGGCATGTGGTCTCACCGTGGTTCTTTTTGCTCTATGCAATAACAACGGGATTTTCTATTACTGCCGCATACACCGCACGAACCGCAATCGAACGAACCACGCTTATTACTCTTTATCTTTTCACAACATTTTCTGTTGCTGCTATTATCTATCCCCTCGGTTATGGTTTTGACGCGTTTGTCCATCGCGCAACCGAAGCCTGGATTCGCATGAATGGATTTATTTTACCAAAACAACCCTACTATATCGGCCAATATAGTCTGGTTACCTTTTTATCGCATATCACTGAACTGCCTATAAAATGGATCGACATTTTTCTCGTCCCCCTACTTGCTGCGCGGACACTCCCGATTGTCGTTGAATATGCATTGCACCAAGCACATGCAATTCCAAAAAAAATCAGTGTACTCCTAACGCTCCTCATTCCATTTCTATTTTATTTTTCCTTCAACCTTACCACGCCCCATAATCTTGTTCTTCTTTTAACCATTCTCTCGATTTTATTTACATACACAGCACTATATACAAAAAACACGTGGACCCTTCCCTTTCTTCTTGCTATTGCCGCACTTGTTACCCACCCATTGCTGGGCGCACCATTATTTATTTTTGTCTGTGTATCATTTGTGACATCAAAAATGACACGAGGGAATATGCCATTCGCGAATGGCATTCTACAATGCATTGTTATTTCCCTTCTGTTGCCTGTCTTGTTTCTTCTTCAACAATATCTTGGCGGACATGCGCTACCAACATTTGTTAATCCATTTACCAAAATCCCCGATTTTCTCGCGCTCATCGCACGACCGTACTGGTATGCAGACAGTTCACCAATTATTTTTGAAATGCTTTACACTTGGCAAGGGCTGATCACACCGGCTTTTATTCTTTTGGCAATTATTGGATTAATAAAAAATAAAGCGCAGACAAAAATAAACTTCCTGTTTATCACCATGACCATCGGACTTATTATTGATGCCTGGATTTTACGAAGTGTCATCGTGTTTCCCAATGTCATTGTCTACGAACAAGGTGATTATCCGTTGCGATTATTAAAAAGTTCTTTATTATTTCTGATCCCTTTTGCGATGTATGGACTGTATACCCTCTATACATTCGCAATTGATGCAATAAAAAATAAAAAACAACTCGTAAAAATTTCTTCCGTCATTCTTATCAGTATTTTGCTTACATTGTCTTTCTATTTATCTTATCCACAAAAAAATCCCAAGGCGCGTTTCCCGGGATTTAATGTATCTCAATCAGACGTGAATGCCGTGCATTGGATCCACGATCGCCACACTGATTACGAGTATATTGTTCTTGCCAATCAATTAGTATCAGCAGCTGCATTGACCGAGTATAGTTTTGCGCAAAATTTCAATTCAACACTTGGTGAATTATTTTACTATGCTGTTCCAACTGGCGGCCCACTCTATCAGTATTACGGAAAAATGATGTACGAAGGACAGAAACGGGAATACATGCTCGGAGCCATGGATCTTGCCGGTGTAAATACTGCATATTTTGTCGTGAACAAATACTGGGCTAATTCAGAAAAAATTATTGCAGGGGCAAAATTGAGTGCGGATGAATGGAAAGAAGTTGATGGTGGAGATATATGGGTGTTTGTGTATAAGAGATGAAATATTCAAAGCCACAAATAAGCAGTCGGTAAATGCATTTTGAATTTTGCTGACTGCTGATTGCTGACTGCTTATTCGCGTCTTTGTATATATTTATCATCAAAAATACAACCGCACCAAATTCTCCATATACTCATCCGCCGACAATCCCTCCACCGATTGTCTGGCAATGTCCGCCATTTGGCTTACAATCTCTTGATTATCAACTGCCCATTGCATTTTTTCCTGAAGTGATTCAGTATTTCCTGCAATAAACGTAATACCGTTCTCTCCTTCTTTAATCAACTCGGCTACCCCTTCAATATTACTTGCTAAAACCGGCACACCAAATGCGAAACTTTCAAAAATAACTGTCGGAGAATTTTCATAACAAAGTGATGGTACAATAGCCATGTCTATTTTTTCAAATAATTGCGGCAATGTTTTACGGTCCATTCGACCGTAAACACGCACGCGACTATCCTCTCGCACCATGTCTACCACTTCTTTGAAGCAAGACCCATCACCAACAATATGCAATTCCGCATTTAATTCTTTTGCCTGTAAAAATGTTTCCAGTAAAAATAAAATCCCTTTATGATATTCAATTTGTCCAAGATATAAAAAACGAACTGGACCGTTCATTCGCTCCGTTTTCACTACCTCTTGGACATCAACTGTAAGTGGATTGCGAAGTACTACCTGTTTTGATGCGTGAAAAAAACCGCGCTCGTGATAAAATTTTAATAAAAATTGAGATGGAGAAATAACAACATTCGGAGAACCAAATAACCATTTCGTCAGCCAGCTATATATTTTTACCGGAAACCCTTTATACCGCCAGGAATTTTCTTTTTGTTTTAAAATAATCCCGCTTGGTTCAACCAACTGAACATCATGGACCGTATGAAGATGCCGTATACCAAGACGCTTGATAGCATGCGGGATAAGAAAACTTAATCCCATAAGATTATGTGTATGGACAATGTCTGGCTTTACTTCATCTAAAATCTTTTTGATATCTTGCATGACCCCCCAGTGGAACATATTGATCAAATGCCACGTGAGACGGACCAATGCATGGTGTTTATGTGCGTCAGTATAAAAAAAGACATTCTTGGGATGAAGCCGGTAGATCAAAACGCCGTCCTCTTCGCTTTTTTCCGCCTTTTCAGGAGTTGAGGTGATAACCACTACCGTATGCCCTTCAGAGCGGAGCGCCCGAACGGTTTTTGCGACCACCTGCTCTGCTCCACCTCGTACGTACGGCGGATATAAATTGGTAATAAGACAGACTTTCATATATCGCTTAGTGTAGCGAAAAAAAATATATTTTGCAACCCCAGTTTGCTCTATAAACATGTTGCTCACATGTTATCCTATATTTCATATATCAAAACCACAGGAACTGATGTATGATAGCTCACAACCAACCTCCTCTATGTCTGACATCACCGAGCGGGAAAAAATCCCGCCCCACAACCTTGACGCTGAGATGTCCCTTCTTGGGGCTATTTTGCTTGATAAAGAAGCCATGCCTCGGGTTGCTGACATGCTTACTACTTTTGATTTCTATAAGTATGGTCATGGACAAATTTACGATGTTATTACTGAACTCTACACCAAGAGCGAACCGATTGACGTCCTGACCGTTTCAAGTCGCCTGGAAGAAAAAGGCCACCTTGACGGCATTGGAGGGCGAAGCTATTTGGTAAAATTGACCAATGGTGTCCCAACCACCATGCATGTCCAGCAATATGCATCTATCGTGCAGCGAAAAGCGACCCTTCGAAAACTTCTTGAAGCGTCACAACAGATATCCGCACTCGCCTACGAAGAAGAAGATAATGATGTTGATGCCATCGTCGACCGTGCACAACAGCAGATCTATACCGTTGGCCAAAAAAACCTCAGTAAAACGTTTACTCCAATTCGAAGTATCTTAAATGATGCCTTTGAGCGTATTGATGAATTGCATCGTGAAAAAGGAAAATTGCGTGGTGTGACTACGGGATTCCGTGAGCTGGATAATTTATTATCCGGATTCCAAAAATCAGATCTTGTTATTTTGGCCGCACGTCCTTCTGTTGGAAAATCATCTCTTGCCCTCGACTTTGCTCGACACGCAGCACTGAGAGGCGGCGCACCAGTAGGATTTTTTTCTCTTGAAATGAGCAAAGAACAGCTGGTTGACCGTTTGCTTTGTGCAGAGTCTGGTGTAAATTTATGGAAATTACGTACCGGTAATTTATCGGACCGCCCAGACAGCGATGATTTTCCTCGTATCGGACAAGCAATGGGAGCATTATCCGAAGCGAAAATATTTTTTGACGATACGCCGGGTGCGACCGTCATGCAAATTCGTTCCAAAGCACGTCGTTTGCAAAGTGAACACGGCCTTGGTCTTATTATTATTGATTACTTGCAGCTGATGGAATCACATAATGATAAAAATGCCCATAACCGTGTACAAGAAGTGTCAGTTATCTCGCGTAATCTCAAAGGTATTGCTCGTGAATTGAATGTTCCAGTGATCGCACTTTCGCAGCTTTCTCGTGCTGTGGAACAGACCAAACCAGCAATTCCAAAGCTTGCACATTTACGTGAATCTGGTAGTATTGAGCAAGATGCAGACATCGTTATGTTTATTTATCGAAAAGCTGCAGATCGTAACTATCGTCTTGAAGAAATACCGCCAGACGAACGCCATATCGGTGAAATTCATATTGCAAAACATCGTAATGGTCCGACCGGAATGGTCAAAGTATTCTTTGACGAAAATAGTGCCTGTTATAAAAATCTCGACATGGCACATGGCTTTGGAGCTCTCCCGGCCGCGCCATCAATGCCAGGAAAAATGAGACCAACAACAAGCGCACCAAGTTTTTAAACAATTAAACTATTAAAATACACTATGTTTAATAAATTAAAGCAATTCAAAGACCTTCGTGATCAGGCGAAACATTTGCAAGATGCACTCGCACAAGAACAAGTAACAGCAAGCGCTGCTGGTGGCAAAGTACAAATTACTATGGATGGTAACTTGACTATCCTCAATATTACGATTGATCCAGAGATGTTGTCTCCTGATAAAAAAGAAAAGTTAGAAAGCGCCCTCAAAGAAGCGCATGCCGATGTATTGAAAAGCATGCAAAGAAAAATGGCATTAAAAATGAAAGAGATGGGTGGGTTGCCAAATATCCCGGGATTGAGCTAACCAATAGACAAAGTTCAAATAAACAAATAGGCAAATATGCAAAATTAACACATCTTATTTTTGCATATTTGCCTATTTGTGTCTTTGCCTATTTAAACAATATGTACGCCAAACCAATAAGACAACTCATCCAGGCATTCTCTCGCCTCCCTTCAGTCGGGCAGCGTACAGCTGAACGGTTTGTGTTTTATTTATTGAAATCAGGAAAAAAAGATGTGGGAGAATTAACCATCGCTCTCAAGCAGCTTATTGAAATGATCAAAAGCTGTACTACGTGCTGGGATTTTTCTGATCAATCCCCTTGTGCTATTTGCCAGGATAAAACACGGGACACATCTATTATCTGTGTGGTGCAGGAGCCACAAGATGTGCAGGCTATCGAACGCACAGGATCGTACAAAGGCGTTTACCACGTCCTTCGTGGCCTTCTCCGTCCCGATGATATGGAAGCACTCCAATATATAAAAGTGAATGAACTTATTGCACGAACAAAAAATCCATTAGTGAAAGAACTGATTTTTGCACTCAACCCAACCCTCGAAGGAGAAACGACGACCATGTATATTGAACAACACATTACAGGAGATGATGATCATGGCCGTACTGATAAAATAAAAATAACCCGCCTTGCACGCGGATTACCAATGGGGAGTGATTTGCAGTATGCGGATGATATTACCCTTGATAATGCATTGAAGCATCGAACAGAAATATAATCAAAGAAGGGTGTCCTGATGCAGTACCGTAACCCCCTCTTTGCCATTACCCGTTATTTCTAAGATGGCGTAGTGGCCTTATGGTAAATGGGTACTTGGTAATCTGCATCAGGACAGCGAAGCCTAACACAAATTACCCAACCAGTCAATAGTAAACAAAAAAAACCGCCTTTCGGCGGATTTTTTATATTATACTTTTGACACCTTGATCTGGCTGAATTCCTGTCGGTGTCCGTGTACACGAGTGTAACGTACTTTTCGCTTGTATTTTACCACTCGAATTTTCTTGCTTCGTCCCTGCATTTCTACTACAGATTCGATAGAAGCGCCTTCAAGATATGGAGTACCAATCTGTACTTTTGTTCCATCATCTTCGGCAATAAGAAGTACTTTGTCAAAAACAATTTTGTCTCCAGCAACGCCTTCGAGCTTTTCAATTTTTACGGTGTCGCCTTCTTTTACAAGATATTGCTTGCCACCTGTCTCAATAACTGCGAACATATATATGAAATACCTTCGATATGAAGAATGAATACTGGTCAAAAGTATAGCCTACATCCCCTATTTCGTCAAGGGGAAGGGCTGGATAAGTAATTTGAGGTCTCCTGAGCCTTTTTTGCCTATGTATGGCCATTCCTCAGCCACCTGCCCAGTTGAAGAATAACGGCGAACTCCTCCGGCCCCTGTTAGAGAAATGAAGAAAAGATCGGCCATTCCATCAGCGGTATAGTCGGTCAGGAAGGTATCTACTCCACCTCGGTAGGCAGGATCAAATACCGATAGTTGACGGATAAACTCCCCATCAAGAGAATAATGCGTCACAGACGGCTCCTGCCCTTTTCCTGAACTAATGAAAATTTCCGCATGCTCATTGGCATTGGTGTCTGCAGAGGCAATCGACCCTAAACTACGAAGCCAAGGAACTGAGAAGGATGATAGTTCCCTACCCATACCATCAACAACAGACGTAACATATCCGTTTTTTGTTTTATACAATGCAGCAATTGCCGAATGGTCATTTTTCCGGGGAATAAGTCCAACTGATACCCCCACATGTTTTGCTGGCACATTTTTCGTGAGGAGTTCTTTTCCTTCAAACGAATAAGCAGCAAATACCGTTTTGCTCGCTGTCCTCGGTGCAACAATAAACTCAATGCCTTCATCGCCCACAATATCAGCAGCAGACAATGAAACAGCTAAAGAAAAAGGCACCTTCCAAGAAGTAATTTTTTTCCATTCTTCATTATAAATAGTAACGATACTACGTTTTTTATCTTTTTTTATCGTTGCGATATATGCCGTGCCTTTATGCGTAAATGACGAGATATCATATACCTGTTTCAATTCACTGCGAACTCCCTGTTCCTGCATACCTGCGGAGGAAATACTATAAACAGTGCCAACACCCCGATCAATAAGCCACAGCATTGTTTCAGGTTTTGGTGCTGCGAGAATCACAGCTTGAGAAGAGGTTGTTGTCGTAGGCACAGCCTGAGGTTGTTCCAAAACAGGTTGAGAGGTTTTTTGAGGCAGCTGACTCACGGCATACAATACTGCTTTATCTATCTGTAATAGTCCATTTCCAAATAAATTTGCATAGACGGCTTCATCCTGACCTGGTGTATGATGCACATTTCCATAAATAGCTGCCATGATTTCTTTTGCACCCCAAGTCGGCTGAATACTTTTTATTAACGCAGCAGCTCCACTCACCATTGGTGCGGCAAAAGATGTACCATCATAACCAGTACCATATCGCTTGTCCAGTCCATTGGTCGGAGAAAAACGAATGGTACTTGCAATATCCTGTCCAGGGGCAGTGATATCTACACAGGCAGAACCACGATTAGAAAATGCGGCAAGTCTACGATCATTGGTAATCGCGCTTACACCGACCACGGTTTCTGTTGGTCGTCCTGCATCATCACAAATAGGGTATAAATAACTATCATTCAAAAAAGTCATATTATTTCCAGCTGCAGCAACAATAATTACGCCTTTTTCCTGTGCATATTGCATCGCTTCTTGCACAGCTGGGATACTTTCACCGCTCACCATACTTACATTGATAATATCGGCTCCATTATCCACAGCGTAACGAATAGCCCTACCAAGAGGTGTCATTGTCCCTACTCCAAGATTTCCTAATACTTTTAAATTCATAAGGCGGACATTCCAATTGATACCGGCGCCATCAATATCATTATTTCCACGTGCACCAATAATACCCGCGACAATCGTTCCGTGATTGAACACACCACGTTTTTTTTCTTGTTCACTTAAATCATCTACGATCGGGCGCGGATCATTATTATCAACTTCAAAATTCCACCCCCACACGTCGTCAATATATCCATTTTTATCGTCATCCACCCCATTATCAGAAATTTCATTGACATTTTTCCAGACATTATCGATAAGATCTGGATGAAACATATCAAATCCATTGTCTACCACAGCAACAATGACGTCAGAAGATCCGGTGGTAGTATCCCACGCTCGGTATGCTCCAATCAGCTCATAGGCATCTTGAAAAGAGAATGGATCATTTGATGTCTTTCCCCACATAGTCGTAGGGAATAATAAAAAACCAATACATAGTAAGACAAAAAAACGTCGCATAAGAAGATCAATTAAAGGGACATTATCCTGTTAAACCGCGAGGTACTCGGCTTATTACTGTCATAAGAAGCTCCCTGTTCTTGTTGAAGAGAATATGTTGATTGGATATTAAATAAAGAATCACCGTCAGAGGCACCGCGAGGTAATCGATACGTACCCGATGGAATATTGATAATTTTACCAACGCCAGTTGGTGAGGTTCCTCTCATAATTTCTTTTCCATCTAATTCTCCATCACCATCGGTATCTTTTTTAGTCGGATCGCTAAACCAATAATAAATTTCTTCGTAATCAGATACAGCATCTCCATCCTGGTCCTCAACACCATCGCTTGTTCCATAGTCGCGTTCAATTAACAAAGGTACCCCATCATTATCTTTATCAATAACATTCGACTTTGAATCCGCAGCGCTAAGAGAACGTACGGTATAAAAGTTACTTTGGAGCATATCAAGTTCCACAACCCGCTGCAACCATCCTGGACCATACAGTATTACTGCCTCAGCTTCAGAACGTAACGGGCGAATTTGACAACCAGGTTCCACCGCATAAATACGTGGAATACCTTTAAACTTTACGAGCCATGTCCCTGGACGGATACATACCGGCTGGTCCACTTGAAATTCTCGCAATTTTGCTTCACTCACCACTTCTATCCTATTCACCGTATTAAACCAGGAATGAAAAATAATAGGGTTTAAAAATGGATGCAATTTTCCGTCAGCACCCATATAGTACACTGAGCTTTTTTGAGATCGTAATAATGCCCCTTCAGAGATATATCTTTCTGATTCAACATATTTAATAGTATCTGAAATAACTTTTACGCCCCCTGTCACATCACGCAAATGGACATATACCGTCTTTTCCCCTGTTCCAGATGGAACAACCCAAGTCAAAAATGGACGCGCAGGTAAAAACATATCTTCCTCCACAAAAGAATCATTAGTTACTGCAAAAGCTTCAACACCATCAGAATAGGTAAGATCAATCTGCACTGTACGAGAATTTGTTGTTTCTCCTCCTTTATTAATTAATATTGTCCCCTGGATAACACCAGGAGAAACAATATCAATACTGTCAGAGTAAGGAATAGATATTAAACCATTTTTATCTTGAAATTTTACATATACGGATTTTGATCCACTCCCAAGAGGAAGTGTCCACAACTTTGACGACACATAAGGTTCCCATACTCCTGTATCAAAATTTGCCGTATTACTAATAAACATTTTTGTCGGAGCTATACCACCATTCATATCGAGAGTAACCGAACGAATTTTAGTTGATTGAGTACCAAAATTAATGCTTACGCCGACACTCTCTTTTGCATAGGCAAAATGAGCGAAAATAACGCTAGCCACAAGAATAATTCCTAACAAAAGGAAACGGGGTTGATTTTTTTGCATATTTATGCTTAAATAGTATTCAAAGTATACCCTAATTTCAGCAAATTCACAATCTATGCGGTTCATGTATCGAATGAAACAACTTATTCTTATCTCAGGCGATGCTCTTTGTTATATCGCAGGATTATGGATTGCCGTTACTTTGCGATATTTTACCCCCGCATCCGGAGAAACTATACAGATTATTCTCCCTCATTTTCTCGGTCTTTTTTTCCTTTGGGTTACTGTCAACTACATCAATGGTCTTTACGACATGGAACGATTAAATAATTCATTTCGCTTTTACCGCCGCCACTTTGAAGCAGGGGTATTATCCATCTTAATCGGTATTATATTCTTTTACCTTTTTTCACCAGCAACCATCACCCCTAAAACGATTCTTATACTCAATGTTCTCGCAGGATACAACCTGAGTGCAGTCTGGAGATTTGTGTATAATAAATATCTTGGAAAAAAAACTCTTCAAACACGCGTCTTATTTGTAGGATATACACCAGAAGTCAAAGAGCTCGTAACGTTCATGAGTGCAATGCCTGAAAAAGGATACTTGCCAATGGCAATTATTGATCCTGAAAACCTCTACAAATCAACAAATAACGGCGATAACGAAAGCACAATTTCCATATACAGAACACTCAAAACAATTCGTCCAGCCATAACTAACCATAAAATTAATCTTGTTGTCATTGCGCCCCACCTGAGACAGGATGCTGAGGCTTTGCGTGAACTATACGAACTCTTATTCTGGTCAGTTCGTATCACCAATCTCCCAAGCCTCTATGAAATTATTACCGGCCGTATTTCTCCATCCACCTTTTCCGAAGGATGGTTTTTGGATCATTTAAAAAATAAAGAGCAGCCAATCTACGGCAATATTCGTACACTGACAGATATTATAGGCGCGGTTTTTATTGGCGTGATATTTTTAGCTCTTTTCCCATTCATCGCACTTGCCATCAAGACGACCACCAAAGGCCCTCTCTTTTTGTCACAAAAAAGAATCGGTAAAGATGGAAAAGAATTCGTGCTATATAAATTTCGTTCTATGATTGCTCTTTCTTCAGATGGAAGCGCAGAAACAGACGGAGCGATCTTTGCGTCAAAAAATGACGTCCGTATTACAAAAGTAGGTAAATTTCTCCGAAAAGTCCGACTGGATGAACTTCCACAAGTACTTAATATTATCAAAGGAGACATTAGTATTATCGGCCCACGTCCAGAACGTCCAGAAATCGTATCCCAACTTGAAGCAAGAATGCCATATTATAGCCTCCGTCATATTGTGAAACCGGGCCTCACTGGATGGGCAGCTATTCATCAACACTATACAGATACACTTGAAACATCACTGCAAAAACTTCAATACGATTTGTACTATATTAAAAATAGATCCCTACTCCTTGATGCATCAATTATACTACGGAGTGTAAATGTGGTGATGCGGATGATGGGGCAATAAATAAATAGGTAGAACACAAAAATAAACCGCTCCAGACTTAGTCCAGAGCGGTTTATTTTTTATAAAATATTTACAAAATCAAAGAATGCTATTCCAAACTTTTTTAACTGCTGCAAGAGAATATTTTGTTGTGACTGCCACGTTACCTTGATCTGCAATTTTATTTCGAAAATCTTCTTGGGTTAACAATCTATTAATTTTTTCCCGTAAATCCTGAGCATCGCCAGGATGATAAAAGAGACAATCGTGACCGTCTGTAAACATTTCTGCAAGAGGTGGTGAATACGACACAATCACAGGACGACGCGTAGCCATACCCTGAAGAGTACAAGATAGACCTGAAGATTCATTTTTAAGCATAATACTCGGTACCACTACCATGACCGCACGATTATACAGTGTACGCAGTTCTTCATGTGAAATACCCGAAAGATATTTTACATTTTTTCCCTTCGTATCAATTCTTTTCTTCGTAACAAGCACAAGACTCATATTCTCCGGCAAAGCATCGATCAATGTTTCATAATCACGATTCATATCATTACCGATGGAAAGAATAAAGGACTCAGTTGGAACTGGCTCAGGATGCCAGAAATCAATATCAATACCAAAATACATGGTCTTCATTTTTGTCTTTGGTATCAAAAAATATTTACCCAAATCTGATTGTGCGTAGTCCGATAATGTAAGTACAACATCCGCTTGCGCAAACAGCTTTCTGATTATCCATATAACTAACCAATTTTTTTTAAAATATTTCACTCGTTCTGGCAAAGACATCACCATAATGACTACTTCACCCTTGATAATGCCAAGTAATTTATACAATAAAACAACAAAGCCGAGCGCTTCATCAGCGGCAAATACGACTTGAGACTTTCCCACAGCTTGTCTAAAATCAAGACTAACATCCAAAGGAAATCCGAGCCTAGTTATTTTAGAAAAAATCTTTTCAAAAATTCGAAGAAATCTAACCAGATGGGAGCGTAACCGTTCATCCGTAATAACAACATAATCACACGCATCACCCATTTTTTCTTTTATTTGAAAATACCCAAAAAAAAATTCACCAGGATACGTTCCAGTTATACCTTTTACTTGCTCGGCCATACCCCGCAAAACAAACAATACCTTCTTACGATTAAAATTTTCTTCGTGTCTATACATAACAATGAAAGACTACATGATGATTTGTTGAATTTCTTATATCACTTTTTACATCAAACTCCGTGAAAATTTCAACCCGTCGAAATCCAGACGCTAGGGCAGCATCCCTAAATGTATTTGGATAAAAATGAAAAAAAGAACCACCAGACGCGTTTCCACAGTATTCCAAAAGTGTTGTTTCATTTCCAAACGCAAGCCTCAAACCCACATAAGATAAAAGTTTGTCCAAACCTTTATATATCTTCTTTGGTAGAATACGATTCTTTGGCGATTTAATTGAACTTGAGACAGTAATAACACACATATTACCCGTCACAGCGACTAAATTCTCTAGAGCACCCAAGGGATCCTTTAAATGTTCGATTAGATCACCACAAACGACCAGGTCAAATTTTTTCTGCCATTGTCGCAAGTTATAAATTGATTCATAACGAAAATCAACCAACGAACCGAGAATGGCTTTCGCAACTAATAGCCGATTGGGAGAATCTATACCAAACGAGGTGCAGATCTCCTGAAACTGTTCAGCTTCCTGTCTATGTAAATCATACTTCTGTGCATAATCAGCCTGTTTACTTGGAGAAATATCTGTATGACCAACCTTTCCATTATAACTATGTGTGTCTATGGCAGTAACTTGCCCACCTCTTTTTTCCAATTCAAAAGAAAAGAAACCATCTGCCGCCCCAACATCGAGCACTGTTTTCCCATTCAAATTTTCAGGAAAACCATACTGGGGCATACGCTCACGATGGTCATATAAGCCATTAGAAACCAATCCGTCCGGAAATTCTATAGTATGATACCAGAAGGCATGTTCGACAAAATCTTTGATTTTTTTATCCTTTTCAATCTGTTGCATAAAAAATTTATATCATATGATTATATAGGGACAAAAACCTAGTCATGAATATAGATTTTAAGCTACTCTATTCCCCATTCTTTCTTCAGCTGAGCAATACCATCTTCCAATTTAATAGTAGGTTCCCAACCAAGCAATTCTTTTGCTTTTGTATTATTGGCACGTGTAAATCGTACATCACCTGGACGCGGATCAACAAAGACACGTTCACCACCAACTACATCAGCAAGCTGATTTACCGAGAATGGCGCGTTGTTACCAATATTAATCATTTCTCCTTGTCCCACTTTTGGACTTTCCATAGCTGCAATATTAGCGGCCACAACATCATTCACATGAGTATAGTCACGATAATATTCACCATCACCACAAATCGTCAAAGGTTGATTATTGAGACGTTGTAAGAGAAACTTTCCGATAACTAATGCATATGCCCCATTTGGATCCATGAGCGGTCCATAAATATTGAAATAGCATAATGAGACAGTCCTTAATCCATATAATTCGGAAAAGATACGGCAGTACTCCTGACCCGCTAATTTCTGCAATGCATACGGGCTTTTTGGCTCAAATTTTGAATCTTCAGTTACAGGTGTCTCCCCTTTGCTTCCACCATAAACGGATGAAGAAGTACTAAATACAACACGCTTTACCCCAGCATCTCGGGCAGCGACCAGCACATTGAGGGTACCGGTAACATTGTGTTCATTCGTCTCAAATGGATGCTCTACAGAATAGGTCACGCGGGGAACAGCAGCAAGATGAAAAATACCATCAATACCCTGGACTGCCTGGCGGACATCTTCCTGGTTTCGAATATCCCCTTCAACATATTCAACACCCGGAATCATACGTTGTTCCATTTTTCCCCCAATATAATTATCTAGGACACGAACAGTGTCTCCACGCTCGGTTAATTTCTTAACAATATTTGATCCAATAAATCCGGCTCCGCCGGTGACAAGATAGTGGGACATATACAATTATAATTTACCATAAGTATAATTTGATAAGCGAACCATAAAAAATATTTATTTTTCTTTAAGGAAAAAACCATATTCTCCTCTTAAATTACTCCTCCAATTAAACAAAAATTCTCCTGATAAATCTTTTCTGCAATAAAAGACATTTCCGATATGACAAACAGGGAAATAACCTGCAATGTCCATTATAGCAATCTGTTCCTGTAAATTCCTATGGGATGAAGAATCAATTTCCGCAATAACAAACCAAGGTGAGTATTTTTTCCAATCAATCTTTTGAAGAATTACATTATCTCTACCATCAGTATCTATAGACAAAAAACCTATATCTTTAGGAATCCCATATTTTTCAAACAAACTATTAACATCAACAATATCAAATAATACTCTATCAAAATGCCCATGCCAATTAATGTACCCCCCACCCTCTTTACTAAGTGATTTTTCACCGACAGCATGGTTGGATAATATTATTTCAGGACAATTTGAATAAAGAATTTTCAGATTCTTAAAAACCTCTTCGAACGGTTCAACTAACAAAGCTTTAAAGTGGTATTTTTCAATTAAGAGACGACTATTACTATTTGTAATACCGTCATTTGCTCCGATATCAACAACAAAACAGGGGGTATTTACCATTTTACCTATAACAAATTCGATAATACCGTCATCGCCATCCTGGGAATAAACATTATATCTAAAAATGGGAAGAGCTAATCTTCTTTTTTGGATACCCATCTTGTCTAAGATGATATAGAAAATTTTTTTTAAAAAAAACATATTTTATTAATTAATGATCTGTTATTTTTGCCTACCACTTATAAAAGGGGAACCCACAGCCAGTATACTGTAACCCAATCCTTTAAGATCATTGTATGCGTGTTGTAACATACGCCGACCGTCCATAATTAACTTTCCCGCCCCAGACGATTGTAATAATGTTTGGGATAATCCGCGAAATTGTGGCCAATCTGTAGCAATAATAATAGCATCCGCCTTTTCTACGGCGTCATTCTCTTGATTTACATATACGACAATATCTGATGCTGGAAAAATTTTTTTAAATTCAATTAAAGCAATCGGGTCATATACATATATGTTCTTTACATTTTCTTGCAGGAGAAATTCCATCAAATCAATGCTTGGAGAATTTCGGATATCATTTGTATCTCGCTTAAATGCTGTTCCGAGTAGTGCCACCGTCTTACCAGACCAATTCCACCCAGCTTCTTTATTGGCGCGTCCGATAAACTTTTCCAATTGCCCACGGTTTGCCAAATTAATTTCATTGATAAGTGTGGCTGATGTGCCTGATAATTGTATTTGGTGGGAAAGGGATCGAGCGTCCTTAATAAAACAACTTCCTCCCGCGTAAAGACTATTATAAAATCCCCACGTACCAATCCGGTCATCTGTTGTAAGGATCTTCCGGATATTTTCAAAATGAACCTGATCAAATGTTTCACATGTTCTTCCAATCACATCAAAACAAATAGCAAGTTTAGCAAAAAGGTAAAAATTGGACAAGAGCTTCCCTGCCGCTGCTTCTTTAGGATTCACTTCAATATATTGAATGTCGGCAGAATCATAAAAACGTTGGTACACCAAACGCATTACATTAAAATCGCTTTGTTTCCATGCGCCGACGACGATACGATCTGGTTTTAACGATCCCTGGATTGCTTTCCCTTCAACCAAAAATTCAGGGTTTGACGCAATTCCATATTCGCGGACACCGTGTTCAAAAAAAATAGTTTCTAGTTTATCAAAAATGTCAATCGGCACTGTACTTTTGGTCACAACAGTAATATATTTTGTTTGTTTTCTTTTGTTTCTTTTAGCACACGCAACTGCCAGCTGTTCACAGGCTGCAATAAAATATTTCAAATCGCTTTCTCCTGTTTCTCCAATTTCTGGAGTTGGTAAACACAAAAAAACCGCATCGCAATTATCAAGAAATGCAAGGACATCACTATATTCGAAGGTAAAACGCAATCTCTCTTTATGGCGGACAATAAGATCTGTGAGACCATCTTCAAAGATACAAGCATCAATTGCATTACGATCCATTGCGTCAAAAACGGTTATTTTGTTTCTGTCGATATCGAAAACAAGCGTATTATGACCACTGTCAGCAGAAATTGCTGCCGAACAAGTCCCGACAAAACCAGCACCGATATAAAGAATATTCATATGAAAACAAAGACATTATTCTAAAAAGAATTCTAACACCCCGGCCATTTTTCTGCAACCATAGGCCTTTTTTACTTTTTTTTGCAAGATAAGACATTCGTTCTCCATAAAAATCAACTGGCCAAATATTTTATCACACCTTTTTATATAACCTAAAAATACGGGTCTATTATGAATACTCTTTTATAAATTCCCCTATCGAAGAAATCATATAATCAATCATTTCATCAGTTAAACCAGGAAAACATCCGATCCAAAAAGTATTATCCATAATAATATCTGTATTCTCGAGCGTTCCATGAATACGATATGGAATATTTCTCTCAACAAAATAAGGCTGTTTTGTGATATTTCCAGCAAAGAGATTTCTAGTACCAATTTTTTTATGATTAAGAAATTGTATAATATCATTTCGCGAAAAAGGAGATGTTTTTTTGACAGTAAGTAAAAAACCAAACCAGCTGGGTTCCGCTTCAGGTAACCATTGTGGAAGGACAAAATACTGCTCATATTTTTTAAGCCCTTCGTACAAAAGATTAAAGTTTTTTCTACGTTTAACGATAAATTCTGGTAAGCGTGTCAATTGTACCAACCCAAGTGCAGCCTGAATATCTGTAGATTTTAAATTATAGCCCACCTCAGAATAAATATACTTATGATCATACCCATACGGAAGATTGCCCAGTTGCCAGCAAAACCGCTGATTACACGTATTGTCCTTCCCTGGTTCACACCAGCAATCACGACCCCAATCACGAAAAGAGTTGATAATACGATACAAAGAAGAATCATTGGTAAATACCGCACCCCCTTCGCCAGTAGTGATATGGTGTGCTGGATAAAAACTGCAAGTTGCAATATCCCCAAACGTTCCGGTACGCTTGCCATTATAAAGTGATCCAAGGGCGTCACAATTATCTTCAATAAACCAAAGATTATGCTCTTTGCACAATGCGGCAATCTCACTTAAATGGTATGGATTACCTAATGTATGTGCCAAAAAAATTGCCTTTGTTTTGGGAGTGATCGCCTGCTTAAGCAAATCAATATTTGCATTATACGTGCCGAGATCAACATCGACAAATACGGGAATAAGCCCATATTGAACAATAGGGTTAATCGTGGTAGGAAATCCTGCTGCCACACCAATCACTTCATCACCAGGCTTTAGTTGACGATCGCCAAGTTTCACAGAAGTTAATGCGGCAAAAGCCAATAAATTTGCAGACGAACCAGAATTAGTTAAGGAGGCAAATTTTACCCCCAAAAAAGAGGCGAGCTTTCGTTCAAAGGTATTGGTAAAATGCCCTTCAGTCCACCACCCCTCGAGTGATGCCTCTACCATATTAACTATTTCCTCATACCCAAACACCTTCCCAGACACTGGGACGACACTTTCTCCTGGCACAAATGACTTCTGAGGAAAACGTTCGTTATAAGCGGCTACGAGCAGTTCTTGCAATTGACTATCCATATTCTTATTTTAAGATGATTAGAGCTAGTCTAGCAATCTATGCCATAAAAATCAATATAAATGAAGAACGCTCCGCCAGACCTCCCAATGATGGGTTGGTACTGGCGGAGCGTTTCCCCCTTGCTGTCTCGTTCTCCTACACAATCAAGGTTCGAGCCCTTTCAGTGCGATCGGGATGACGTCGGTTCGATGGTGCTTGACCAGGTTGTCAGGCAGATCATGAACCGGACACCAGTAGGCCCCATCGTCCACGTCTGGATCCCCTTCGATCTCCACGAGATAGACCTTCGACAGAAACCAGCCGCGCTCTTCACCGTAGAAGAAGTCGTCGACGTAGCGCCAGCCGACAAAAGGACGCTTGAACTCCCGCACCGCGAGCCGACCAGCCACCTCGGCAGGACCTTCCTCGGGACGAAAGGCAGACCCGGGACAATGCCATTGGCCCGGGTACGCTTCACTTGCGCTACGCTGGGTCAAGTAGACCTGGATACCCTGGTCGATCCGACGGAACAGGACAGCTTCGAAGGCGATCGTGATGGATTTCCTTGCGACTGCGTTGAACAACGAGGTGCCGAGGGGCGTATCCGGGAGCTGGTTGAGCAGCTCAGCCGCCTCCTCTCTACGACGATCGAGATCAGACATGGGTCACCTTTTTGCTTCCAAGAGGGCAGAATAATTTCTGCGTATCTGGTGAGCTCATTTTTATACCATAAAATACAAAAAAAATCAAGAGTGGCCTGTGGACTCTTGATTATTCTTTCTTATCACCTTCAACTAGCCAAAAAAATCATTAATTTGCCTATCTGCCACTTCTCCAGCATTTTGTTTTTCGTAATGAGATTTATACCATTCAAAAGTCCATCTTAAAGAGGTGGCTAGATCAATCCGAGGTGCCCATCCTAATAGTTCTTTAGCTTTTGAAATATCAAGACGTAATATCCCCGCCTCAGGCTTTGTCTTGTCAGGCACAATGACATACGTTCCTCTACCCAAATACAAAAGTGCCCGTTGTACCATATTTTCAACAGAACAACTCATTTCATCATTTGGTCCGAAATTCCATGCACCTGCAAATTTTTTATCACCTTCATAAAGTTTTTTTGCCAACAATAAATATCCTGATGTTGGCTCGAGTACGTGTTGCCAGGGACGAACTGAGGTTGGGTTACGAAGTACAACGTCAGAATTATCATGATACACTGCTCGGATAATATCCGGAACAAGCCGGTCCTTTGACCAGTCCCCTCCGCCAAATACATTTCCTGAACGGACAATACCAGTCAATGTTTTATGCTCATTACCATATTTCTCCAGATGTAAAAATGATTGTACGTAAGAATTGGCGATAATATCAGCAGCAGCTTTGCTGGCACTATATGGATCATGGCCACCAAGGGGATCTACTTCCTTATATGGCTTTCCCTTTTCATCATTGTAATAGACCTTATCGGTAGTAATAATAACTGCTGCAGCCACTGAGGGGGTTTCTTTAATTGCATGCATCACCACTGCTGTTCCAAATACATTTACTTTATGCGTAAGCAATGGTATGTCATAACTATCACGCACCAAAGCTTGGGCAGCCAAATGAAATACAATTTCTGGTTGTTCTTTTTTGAAAACAGGAAGCAACTCTTCATAATTACAAATATCGACCTCATAATGTCGAAGACGATCTTTCAGTTGAAAAATCGAAAAGAGATTCGGCTCAGTGTGTGCAGGAAGAGAGACGCCAACAACATCAGCACCCCAATTTGTAAGGATGCGAGCAAGCCAACCGCCCTTAAAGCCAGTATGGCCCGTTATTAGTATTTTTTTGTTTTTATAAAAATTTTTCATAGCACACTACTCTTTGAAAAATTTAACCGTTTTGGACATTCCTTCATCTAACGATACCCTTGATTTCCATTTTAATTTTCTGTTTTCCTTTATACGCGCAATCGCGCTCATTATCTCATTAGGCCGCTGTGGAAGTGCGCCCCAAAGACAATGGGTAGTGCTCCCCGATTTCCTTTTTAATGCATGAACCACGGATTTAATGGTGTACCCCTTTCCTGTTCCTATCTGGAATTCTTCGAATTGGTCAAATTGTACATACTGTTCAGTGGCTGAAATAAATGATTCTACAACATCGTCAACATATATAAAATCTCTTTTTTGCATACCTGACGTTAAATCAACATTCTCACTATTATTTAAAAAGTGGCTCAATATAAAGGGAATAAATTTATGCTTTGCGTCTCCAGGCCCATACATTTGGTAAATAACCATGTTGATAAATTTAAGAGATGATGACTGAATCATATCTTTTGCCAGTAACAAGAAAAATTTTTTTGTTTTTACATATATACCTTCACTTTGAGAAAACCCCATCCGTTCATTAAAAAAAGTATCAGCATTTATAAAAAATTTAACCTTATAAAAAATAGCCAATTCAAGTAGACGTAGCGGAAATATCACATTTGATTCCACAATACCACTCGCCAACTCCTCATTTCTTCCATAAGCAGTAGCTGTATGGATTATGCCTTCTATTCGATAAGTAGTAAATAACGAAGTGAGCTTCTTTTTACTTATATCCCATAAAAAAAGTTGTTTTCTATATTTTTCTTCTATATTTTCTAATCGCTGCAGTGGGGAATCCTTTCGGTGAATCACCACAACTTTTATTCCTTTTTTTAACAGAAAAAGAACAAGACGGCTTCCTAAGAACCCCGTCCCACCTGTAACAAGAATCGTATTATATGCTTTTATTCTTTCCATATTTTCCACGGCGCATTATGTTCAGACCACATTTTATCTAGCTGATTTTTATCTCGTAGAGTATCCATTGGTTTCCAGAATCCCTCGTGGTAAAAGGCTGCTAATTGACCATCTTCAGCAAGATTATGAAGAGGATCTTGTTCCCACATAACATCTTGATCGGGAATATATGAAAAAATTCCCGAAGAAAGAACAAAAAATCCACCATTAATCCAAGTATTTTTATTGTCAACTTTCTCACCAAAATTTGTCACCACTCCACGTTCGTTAATATCTAGTGTTCCAAATCGCCCCTCTGGCTGTGCAGCAGTCACGGTGGCAAGTTTTCCACTAGACGTATGATAAGAAACTAATTCAGAAATATTCACATCTGCAACCCCATCTCCATATGTTAACATGAAATCTTCATCACCTAAATATGAACGAACATGTTTCAACCGAGTGGCAGTAGAAGTATCAAATCCTGTATCAACAAGAGTAACTCTCCATTTTTCTTGATGTGGTTTAATAATTTCTGTTTTATTTGCGAATAAATCAATTATGATATCAGAGCTATGCAAATAATAATTTGCAAACCATTCCTTAATCACATACCCTTTATATCCTAAGCAAATAATAAAATCATTATATCCGTAATGGGAGTAAATTTTCATGATATGCCACAATATCGGCATTCCACCAATTTCAATCATTGGTTTTGGCTTTGTAATAGTTTCTTCAGAAAGCCTTGAACCAACACCGCCCGCAAAAATAACTACTTTCATATAGGACGAATAAATTTTCTAATTAAAAGATTTTTAAAAAATTGCCAACAGGCACTAAAACGCACATTTGATTTTCCATATTTTCTTGGATAAAAAACAATGGGCAATTCTGCGTACTGTTCAGGTGTTAAATGTGACGTACTATATATCATCATTTCCGCATCAATAAACCAATCAGTCGCCGTAAGATACGGAATCATTTGTTGCGCAAAATTGTAACGAAACAACTTTGGACCGGAATTAATATCACGAATATGAGTATGAAATAAAATATTAAACACCATTTGATAAATCTTGCTCACAACGAGACGCAACCTTCCATCAAGCCGTTTCTCTCGGTATGTTTTAACAAACTGAACTTGGACATCACGCCTAAATAATTCAACCATTTCTTGTAAAATCGAAGCGTCAAACTGATTGTCTCCCCACATAAAACCAACAATATCACCGGACAATCCCTGTATTCCCTTTTTCACGCCGTGACCATAACCTTTATTAACTGGAATTGTAATCCAGGAAAGATCTTTATCTGTCTCAGTCAATTGCTTTAGCACTTCAGTAGTATTGTCTCGAGATCCATTATCCACAACCACAATTTTTAATCTAACAGAAGAATTTTGTACAAATGTTTCACGCAAACGACCAATAATCGAGGAAATACTTTTTCCTTCATTATATGCTAAAATCGCAATGGTAACTGTGATCATATTATTTTTTATTCACCCAAGAAGGAATATATGAAAAGACAACGTTGTGTTCACCTCCAAACAAAGCAACACCCATAAACATATGATCAACCGGAATAACCGGCTGCTCCATGCCATCGACATGTGCAGTCCATTGTTTGTTCCAATTATTAGTAGCAACCAAAAGTCCTGGACCATCGCCACGGACATGGAGCACAATTCGATCCGAAGTATATTCTTTTACGGTAATGTCACCAAGGGTACCATTAAATAACTCATCACTCAAACTATTTTTATATGTATTTTCAAGATAAGCAGTTGTTCTAACTGTTTGTATATCCGACTGAGCAAGAGCGGAGAGTAACGCATCTGACGTATCGAACCAACGAACGTCTTTTACCATAAAAAAACGTGGGAGCACAGACATGTTCTCATAAATATATACAGATTTTTCTTTAAAATTAGCCCTTACCTTTTTGAGTACTTTTGGAATACCCATAGTCTTACCCTCCTGTTGATCAGGATAATAAATAAGGCGATATGATTCTTGATCTGAGATTGGTGAAGAAGAAATGACAAATCTCACATTTGCAAGAGAAATAAGCGTATTATTGGTAATAGTTTTTTGATTATTACTAAACTCACTCTCTACTTCTGGAGAAACATAAAAAGTATGTTTAAGGATTTGTTGAGGATTATTTACCATATATCTAAAATAATCAGAGTATCTCTTTGAAACGACATTGATATCTCCGTCAAAAGTTTCAAAACCATGAATATTTGCAAAAGACGGAAATAAACCAATCGCATTATTAGTAGCAGTCAAAAATCGAAATGGTGGATCATTTTTTGTTCTCTCTCTTAAATTCTGCAATTCAATATGGTGTGTATTCACCATATAACCTCCTTGTTTTACCCATATTACAAAACGGTTTCCTTTTACCGCTAAATTGAGAATCAAAACGAGCGTGGTTACACTTATAATAAAAAAAGTAAAAGCCTGTATTTTTTTATTTACACCAAAAATAATTTCCCCTTTTATACGATCGAGGACAAGAGAACCTGCCACAACAGAGGCCAGAGG
>CAYGHM010000012.1:0-30330 GCA_964349825.1 uncultured Gammaproteobacteria bacterium | reverse complement strand
ATCTAATGTCAAATTTTTTAGGCATTAGATATTAGACATTAGGCATTTAAAAAACTCCGTACGTACGGAGTTTTTTAAATGTTTGGTGAAATTATTCCTGAATATGCACACCCATCTGACGTGCGGTACCGGCAATAATTTTCATTGCGGCATCGATGTTTTTGGTGTTCAAATCAGGCATTTTCTTTTCCGCTACTTGGCGGAGCTGTTCTTTGGTCATGACACCTGCTTTATCTTTCAAAGGATTCTTTGCGCCACTGGTGATACCGATCGCTTTTTTGATCAATTCACCTGCTGGTGCAACCTTCATGATAAAGTCGAATGTTCGATCATCGTATACATTGATGACGATAGGTACGACTTCACCACGACGATCTGCAGTTTTTCCATTGAAGTCCTGGCAGAAAGCCTGGATGTTCAAACCGTGCTGACCAAGTGCTGGACCAACCGGAGGTGCTGGAGTAGCTGCTGCTCCCTGAATTTGCAATTTGATTTGGGTGACAAGTTTTTTTGCCATAGTGATAATTTAAATATATATGGCGGAAAGAGAAGCCCCTTCGACAGGTCGAAGGGCAATCCACGCTAGTGGCTTGAAAAGCCTGTTGACTAGAATAAAGAATGGGGAATAGAGAATGGAGGGCAAAGAATTTTATTCTTTATTCTTGATCCATTATTCTTTATTCTAGTCTTCAGGTCGCTAAAACCTTTTTTATTAGTTTAGATTTTTTTCACTTGTAATGCGTCGAGTTCAACCGGTGTTTCACGTCCGAACATGTTCACGAGTACTTTTACCTTACCACGTGATTCATCAACCGCACTTACTTTTCCTTCAAAGTTTTTGAACGGACCGTCTCCAATACGTACTGCATCATCAATCGCGAGATCGATCTTATGCGTTGGCTCGTCAGCAGTCATTCGCTTCATGAGTGAGTCAACTTCTTTTTGGTCAATAGGGGTTGGTGTTGTTCCTGATCCTACGAATCCAGTAACGTTTGGGGTATTGCGTACTACGTACCAAGAATCATCGGTTACTTCCATTTCAATGAGGACATATCCTGGGAAGATTTTTTCTTCAATAGTTTGTCGCTTTCCACCTTTGATTTTAATTTTCTTTTCTTTTGGAACAAGGACAGCATAAATTTTATTGCCCATGTCAAACGTTTCAATACGCTGCTCCAAATTGCGTTTTACGTTTTCTTCGTAGCCGCTATAGGTATGAAGTACATACCAGCGTCGTCCAAGATTAAGGGTTTGTTTAGCCATATGCTAGTTTACTAGTCGCTAGTTATCTAGTTTCTAGTTGAGAAAAGAAAATATTATTTAATAATGCTTTCAAGCCCAATATTTAATACATAATCAAGGGCGGCAAAGAAAACAGCAAGACCGATAGCAAGACCGAGAACAACCAATGAATAATTGGTGGTCTGAGTTTTGGTTGGCCAGCTCACTTTGTGAAGTTCAGCGTAAGAAGATTTGAAGTAGGCAATCAATTTGTCCATACCGTTTTAGATACTGGAAATTAGAAATTTTGTATTTAAAAAAGGCCTGTGGCCGATTTGCTTATGACTATATAGGGAATGTGGGGTTTTGTCAAGCAGATTGTGGATAAAAAGAGGGTGGATTTTGGCTATTTTTAGCTTATTTTAGCAAAAAAAGAAGAAAAATGGTGATGGTAAGGTTGACTTTTTAGGCTAAAGGGGGTATGGTAGGCCATTGCTCTGAAGGGATATAAGGTTATATACATATATATCTTTATATCCCTTCAGTGTCAGTTCATTCCAACAACAGTTAATTTCGCATGTACAATCGTTGAAGGGCGGTTGTGGATGTAAAAGAGGTTCAAGATGCATCGTAATCCTTTCGTTTTCGTGGCCGTGCTTGCGGTCGGCGTGTTCATGGGCGTGCTGATCCAAAAGAAAATAGAACCGCAGACCAAGAATGAGTTCGGCCACGGCCGTCATGTCATGAACGAGACTGAACGTCTCGCCGTCAGGGGGATACCTCTCCCTGAGCAGCCTACATGCATCGAGACCAGCGTCCAGATCCAGTCCCCGACTGCCTACGCGGAGTGGGAGCGCAAGAAGAAAGAGGAGAAGGGGTCGTACGACGAGTTCAACCGGAAAACCGGATACGAGGAACTCGTCGGTCACCTGCCGCAGATCGAGACCACTGATCTCCCGCCCCTGCAGAGAGCGGTCTACAAGGTGCAGGGCTTCTACCAGAAAGCGGTACTGTCGCCATACTTCGATCCTTCCAAAGGAACATGTGGCGCCTTTCCGCATACCGAAGTCACGGAGCCTTTCGTCAACATCGGGAAGTCCGACTGGGTGCTCCTGGCCCGGACCATCGGCTGGGGTACCTTGTACTTCAAGGACGACCACGACGATTCCGAAGAACGTAGCATCGGCCACGTCATCTCCAACTTTTGGTTTCCGAAGGACATTCATCGGGAAAATTGGGATGACCACAGTGACGAAGATCCGGTCTTCGCCCTGAAGCCATATCTCGAGAGCGAGTCGACGATGCGGCTTATCGGTGAACGGCTCCTACCCAAGGCTACGGCCATCCTCAACCACGGCTCAGACCTCCAGGTCACGCGTTGGCTACCTCGGTTCATGCGGGCTTCCTACGCCAACATGACGAGCCTCGAAGCGGCGGTCCGCCAGCACGATACGCGTTACGATCCAGAGAACAGCTCCCGCGTCAATTCCTACCTTTACACCCACGACAAAAAACCAGAAGGCTGGTTCATGCGTCGGTGGATCTCGGCAGGACGTGGACATGCGGGAAGTGATGACCTCATCGTCGTCTATCGTTTCTGGATGGCACGACTGGCCGACGAGCTCCAGATGCCTCAAGCTAGAGGCTGGAAGCAGAAGATCAAGGAGGAAATTGAGGATACCACCACGATCGACAAGACGTGGTACCTCGCACGGCTCTGAATCGGCCGCGAACGATTCAAAACGCAACGGGATAGCGTGTGTGAGAAAAAACAGTTGTCTCTCCGACACTGCTCACCAAAGTCCCAAATCCTGATATGTTGATGTGTCGACGTATGAGGAATATAAAAAACCGTTTGCAGAAATGCAGCGGTTTTTTGTTTGTGATTTTTGTATTATTTTTTTAAATTAGAAACAACCCCTTAAACGTCATCTCGAATCCCGATGTCTTCATCGGGTGAGACCTGCCTGCCGGTCCGACGTAAGTACGGACTCCGTATCGCAAGCATCGGAGCAAGGCAGGGATCTTTAATACGTTGTTTTGGCAACATATCAACGTATTAAAGATCTCTCACTTCGGGGACTTCGTTCGAGATGACGTGTAAGTGAAGTTGTTTTGTTGTAACATGTCGGTGCGTAATATATCAAAATATATGTTATTATATATCCACTATGTTACAACATCCGCGTCGGTTTATTGATTCTGTTGCATCAAAATTTTTTGGTGCTGCATTGTCATTGGGATCGATCGAGGCATGTGAAGATCCGAATGCGGTAATGGCGGAAGTTGAAACAATTAATGATGCAACTGAGGATATTCAAGAAAATCCCGAAGAACGGATAGAGGGAATTGATGCATTAGCAGAAACAGATATGATGCAGCGTGAATGGTATGAAGGATTGCAGTATATTGATTATGCATTATTACGCAAACATCTTCCGGAATCATTACGGACAGTATCAGATAAAGAATTAACAAGAGAATTAAAAAAACGTGTACAACATATTTCTGGAGAAGTCCAAAGAGAAATGACACAAGAGCGGTTTACAAATAAAAAACAGGAAGAAAAATATTTTGGCCGTTTAAAAAAAGAACATGGAGGAGATAATATTAGGGCTATTGTTCAGGGCGCATCAACATTGACCGGAGTGCCGGAAGATCTTTTGATTGCGATAGGGTGTATTGAAAGTCAGTGGAATAGGGAAGCGGAAAACACGGTGACCAAGGTATATGGGCCGATGCAAATGAAATTAGCGACGGCAAGAAGTGTTGCTGTATGGATGAATGAAAAACATGATCTCCATATTGTTATACAAACTGAACAGGATCTAAAAAATTTACATAATGGGGTTTATTTGGCTGCGGGATATTTGGAGCAACAGTATGAAAAATATGGGAAGTGGGATTTGGTGGCCGCGGCGTATGCGAGTGGACCAGCCGTACTTGATGATAAAATCCAAGCAATATTTCCCATTGATTTTGGTGAAGAATCAGCAAGGCAACGCGCGGTGCATAGCAAAGGAATCAAAGAAGCAAAAGATCGGATCGATGTATTAAAAGAAAAAAAGAATCGTACGGCAGCGGAAGATATTCAATTGCGTGCGGCGCGAAAAGCATGGGCAGAGCACAATGACGCCTACGCGTTGTATCATGCAAAAGAGCTTGCTGCGTATAAAAAAATTCCTACCGAGCTTGCTCGCTATGGTGTGTCGGCCTATACATTATCCATGCCAGACGTCTGTTCGGAAGATGGTGAGACATGTGGATTTCCGGAAAAGCATTCATTGGAATATGCAGTGAGTGTTGATGGGGTGGTTAAACATGCGAATTTCGAATAATACCGAATTACGAATTAAACTAAAAAGACGTTCTCTACCAAGAGAACGTCTTTTAATTATTCGCTATTCCTACCGAGTCTTCGAGGATTCGTAATTCGCATGTTAATTTTATACGTCGAGATTCTTTACATTTTTGGCATGCGTCTGGATAAACTTCTTTCGTGGGGCAACTTCACTGCCCATGAGAATGTCGAAAATTTCACTGGCTTTTTCTGCGTCTGCAATAACTACTTGTTTCATGAGACGGTTGCCTGGGTCCATGGTTGTTTCCCAAAGTTGATCAGGGTTCATTTCTCCCAAACCTTTATAGCGTTGTATATTGAGTTTACCTTTTTTATCATCCACTGCTTTTTTTGTCGCAGCTTCTGCTGTATCTGGCGCATCTGTTTCTTCTTCGGCTACTTGCATGTCTTCGTCACTAATGCCATGTTTTTTCTTATAACTTTCCAATGCTTCGATATTATAAAGCCAGACAAATTCTTTCCCCTTTTTAATACTATAGAGTGGCGGCTGTGCAATGTAGATATGCCCCTCATTAATTAGTTGTGGGAAGTAGCGGAAGAACAAGGTCAAAAGAAGTGTTCGGATATGAGAACCATCAACGTCCGCATCTGTCATAATAATAATGCGATGGTAACGGAGTTTGGTAATATCAAACATTTCTCCAATATTAGTTCCCATCGCGATGATGAGAGATTTCAATTCATTGTTTTGTAAAATTTTATCAAGACGCGCACGTTCTACATTCAAGACCTTACCACGAAGTGGCAAAATGGCTTGTGTGTTTCGGTCGCGACCTTGTTTTGCAGAACCTCCAGCAGAATCTCCCTCTACAATATAGAGTTCGGAAATACTCGCATCTTTACTGGAGCAATCAGCAAGTTTTCCTGGAAGGGTGAAACCTTCCAATGCACTTTTACGAAGGACAGTATCGCGGGCGATACGTGCCGCGTTACGTGCGCGGGCTGCGAGCAAACATTTGCCAATAATTGCTTCACCATCGTGTGGATGTTCTTCAAGGAAAATAGCAAGGGCATCAGCGAGGACATTTTCTACCGCAGGTTTTACATTGGCATTTCCCAATTTTGATTTTGTTTGTCCTTCAAATTGTGGTTCTGGAATTTTTACAGAAATAATCGCTGTCAATCCTTCGCGGACATCTTCTCCAGTCAAATTTGGATCTTTTTCTTTGAGGATATTTTTATTACGCGCGTAATTATTCAAGGTGCGGGTTAACGCGGAGCGAAAACCTGCCACATGCATACCACCGTCCGGATTGGTAATATTATTCGCAAAGGCAAATAATGATTCATTGAAATCATCGGTATATTGAAGTGCGACTTCAACAAAGACGTCGTCTACTTGTTTTTCAATATAGAAAACATTTTCATGTTTTACTTCTTTATTTTTATTGATATGGCGGACATAACTCGAGATACCACCTTCAAAATAAAATTGGTATGAGTTTTTTGGGAGTTGCACTGCGGTTTTGTCTTTGGTTTTTTCTTCCTCAGTACGTTCGTCAATAATAATAAGATGAACGCCCTTTGTGAGATAACACTGTTGGCGCAAATGTTCAATAATAATTTTCCATTCGTATTCGAGCGATTCAAAAATAGACGGATCAGCATGAAAGCTAATTGTCGTTCCTGTTTTCTTTGATTTGCCGATTTGTTTTACCTTGTCTTGAGGTTTACCGCATTTATATTCCTGAAGCCAAATACCACCATCGCGATGCACTTCTGCTTTCACATGAGTAGAGAGTGCGTTGACAACAGATACACCTACCCCGTGTAAGCCACCGGATACTTTATATCCACCATCGCCAAATTTACCTCCGGCATGCAATTTGGTTAATACCAATTCAAGCGCGCTTACTTTGAGCTGTGGATGCGGATCGACTGGAATACCACGTCCATTATCAGTAACGGAAACCCAGCTATCTGGTAAAAGACGAACAGTAATTTTGTCGCAATATCCCGCCATGGCTTCATCGAACGAGTTGTCGACGACTTCCCAAATCATGTGGTGCAACCCGCGGGAGCTGGTTGACCCGATATACATACCCGGACGTTTTCGTACCGCCTCAAGTCCTTCAAGGACATTAATATTCTTGGCGCTATAGTTGTTGTCCGCCGGGTTTTTTTGCTTCTTCGTTTCTGACATAGAATATGAGTGTTAATGAACATATACTATCATGGGAGGAGAGGAAAGACAAGACTGTTAAGTAACACAAAAAACGTGTATAATAAACATACGAACTACGAAAAATACGAAAGTACGAAACAGAGAAAATCCAAATCTGTGAAAACTTGTTCAATTTGTGCTGTTTGTATACTGTATTTTATTTCGTAATTTCGTATTTTGTGTACGTGCCCGCCATAGCTTCTTAGCGAAGGAGGGATTCGCATGTTTTGATTTTTATGGATAATCCACAACATAAATTCGACCGTTTCACTGATCCGACTGGCGAGCGCATGGCGACGCAGGATTTGAAAGTGGCGGGATGGCTGGCACATCATCGAGTGGGAGTCCGTCGCACCTCGATAATACTGTTCAGCGTCATTGCTGGAGGTCTTTTTGTATACGGCGTATTTGGTCTCATGTTTTATGCCTTGTTCGGATTGAGCCAAGACAATAAAATGGGATACGATATGGTTCAGAGTACGGCAAATTATACTGCGATTAAACCAAAATATCAGGTCAGTGAATTACGCATTCTTGATGCAAATGTATATGAAGCCTCGGTAGGAAGATATGATTTTGTTGCCAATATCGTGAATGATAATGCTCGTTGGGCAGCAATTATTTCCTATAAGTTTACCTATGGAAATGGCGAGACAGAAATAAAAGAGGCGATTATACTCCCGAAAACAGAGCGGCCAGTTATTATTCCAGGACATAAAACAGAGGCATACCCAGGAACCACCTCATTTATTATCGAGAGCGTTAACTGGCGGCATATTGATACGCACGATATCGCAGATGCCGTCGCCTATATGACTGAGCGTCAAAAATTTAGTGTGACTGATATGGTGTTTACGGCGCAAAGCGTGAGTGAGAATATTCCAAGTAATATTTTGCGGTTTACGTTGGTAAATGAAAATACATATAGTTTTTGGGACGTACCGCTTGTTGTTGAACTGTTTCAAAATGGCACGCGCGTTGGTATTGCTCAGACAAAAGTAGAAAAATTAAAGGCGGGTGAAAAGCGCCCTCTTGACTTACGCACATTAACGCCTAATATATCAGTGACCGACATCAAGGTGCACGCAACCGTGAATATCTTTGACGATCGGGTTTTTATGGCTCCAGAAGCCAGCTGATAGTATGGGAACAGCCCGCAAATTATTATTGCTCTATCGATTTGATTGGGTGCTCTTCTCCCTGATTATTGTTTTAACCTCAATCGGTCTTGCTTCGATTTATAGTGTAGATTTATCTCGTGGTGAAACATTGGATTATTTTCCTACCCAATCACTGGCCTTGGTTCTCGGTGTGGTTGGGCTTTTTATTGCGTCCCAGCTCCATATTAGTATCTATCGTAGTGCGACCTGGCTCGGCTATGCATTTGCTTTGCTACTTCTCGTGTCCGTGCTTATCTTTGGGCAAACCATCCGCGGCACAACCGGGTGGTTTAATATTGGGGGACTATCATTTCAGCCCGCTGAGTTTGCCAAGCTCGCCTACATTCTTTTTTTGGCTAATTGGATGGACCTGTACCATCGGCGTTTTGATACGTGGCAATTTGTGGTATCAAGCGGATTATTTATGCTTGCCTTTGTGGGATTAATTATGTTGCAGCCTGATCTTGGGTCAGCGGCAATTATTGCCGGCATCTGGTTTGGTATGCTTTTGATATCACGAACAAAAAAACGCTATATTGCAACTATTGTGGGATCAGGGTTAGTTGTTTTGCTTATCGGATGGTTTTTCTTATTTGCCCCATACCAAAAAGATCGATTACTCAACTTTGTTCATCCAGAGCGCGATCCACTTGGCACAGGATACAATGTAACTCAATCAATTATTGCTGTTGGTTCAGGAAAATTGTGGGGGAGAGGTCTTGGTTTTGGTTCTCAAAGCCAACTCCACTTTTTACCAGAAGCTCAAACTGATTTTATTTTTTCTGTAATCGGAGAAGAGCTTGGGTTTATTGGTGTTTTGGTTGTGCTTACACTGTATTTTATGATTTTATGGCGGCTTATGCTTATTGCGAGCCGTGCTAATGACGATTTTACCGCGTATTTCGTGATTGGCGTTGCGCTCTTATTTTTTATCCAGGTACTCGTCAATATGGGGGCCGCTCTTGGCCTTCTTCCTGTTACTGGTGTGACCTTACCGTTTTTGAGCTATGGAGGAAGTTCGCTTTTGATGAATTTACTTTTGATTGGAGTGGTGGAGAGCGTGGTGGTGTCGAATACATAAATTTTCAATTTTAAATTCTTAATTTTCAATGAAAAAGCCTTATTTTAACTGGAAATTGAGAATTTAAAATTGAAAATTACCCCTATTGGACTTCCTCTTGACTTTTTTCTATACTATTGATAGTATAAGCCCCGATTAGGGCGTGAAACGGAATAGCATATGAAACCACGCAGAAGCAAAAACAATTCAGAAAACGGCTCTTTATTTGACCGCTTTGAACAGAGTATTAATTACCTGAGAGAATGCCCCGTCTGTAAAGCGCAATATGGCAAAGATCAGATTGATAGTCTGTATGAACAGCAGAATGTGCATCTTGTCCATGTTACCTGTCCTACCTGCCAAAATATGTTGGTAGCAGTTCTTGCGGCATCAGCTATGGGCATCAGTTCAGTAGGAATGTTGACTGACTTGTCTGCTGACGATATTGTCCGAACTCAGGAAATAAGTCCGGTAAGTGAAGATGATGTGCTTGATTTTCATACATTGATATCAAAGCAGCCTCAACGTTTTGTCCATTTGTTTAAAGCATAATATTTTTAAGATTAAGGCCAGAAAGGCCGGAAAAGTTTATTTATATTCGTATGGCAATTGCAATTTCAGCACAGAAACGTATGACGGGTGACGCAGAAAAAGTGCGAGCTCAGGGTATGTTACCAGCTGTCGTCTATGGCGCAGGTATGGAACCGATCACGGTGTCGGTAGAAAAAGCAACATTTGAAAAGATGTATGCAGAAGCAGGTGAATCAACCTTGATTGATTTTTCTGTTGATGGTGGAGAATCAGTAAAAGTATTGGTTCAAGCTATTCAGTACAACCCATTAAATGAACATCCTATCCATGTTGATTTCCGACAAATCAATATGAACGTAGAGATGACTGCCATGATCGAACTTGAATTCGTTGGTGAATCTCAAGCTGTCAAAGAAGGTGGTACGCTTCTTACTCAGATGGACTCAGTAGAAATTACTTGTTTGCCAAAATACTTGGTTACCTCTATTCAGGTTGACTTGAGTGCTTTGAAAACATTTGATGATACTATCCACGTGAGTGATTTGAAATTCCCAGAAGGAATCGTTGCTACTGAAGATAGTGGCGCTGTTGTTGCGAAGGTATCTTCTCCATTAACTGAAGACGAATTGAAGGCAATGGAAGAATCAACTGTTCCTGCAAGCTTAGAACAGATTGAAGTAGAAAAGAAAGGTAAGAAAGATGAAGAGGCAGCAGAAGGTGCAGAACCTGCAGCGAAGAAATAATCAATGCATTACAAACACCCTCCGACAATATCGGAGGGTGTTTTTTATTTTTTGGATTATCGGAATAATACCGAAACGCCCTTTACGTCATCTCGAATCCCGATGTCTTCATCGGGTGAGACCTGCCTGCCGGTCCGACGTAAGTACGGACTCCGTATCGCAAGCATCGGAGCAAGGCAGGGATCTTTAATACATTGCTGTTACTCCATACCCACGTATTAAAGATCTCTCACTTCGGGGACTTCGTTCGAGATGACGTAAAGGGCGTAATGGTGTATAGCGTTTGATAATAGACACAACCTTCTTTTTCTGTCATACTTCCGCCCATTAACATTGATATTATGAAACAAAAATTTATCGATAAAGATACCCGTCCACTGTATATATTGTCTGCATTTATCATTGCGCTTGCAATTGGTATGGGTGGGTGGATGCTATTCCAAAGATCATCCGACACAACCGAGATCGTCGATGGTGAGAAGTTGGAACAGCAAAAAAATGAATCAGATAATTGTTCGTATCGCCGTGCTTTGGATGGTGTCTGTGTTTCATCCAGTGCTGAACAATATCCCAAATTAGTTGCAGTGATGATTGAAAATCATCCGGATGCACGTCCTCAATCCGGTTTGGCAGATGCGTCAATTGTGTATGAGGCGCCTGTGGAAGCAAACTATTCTCGTTTTATGGCAGTATTTCCGGCCACGGCTGAAGTGGAAAAGGTCGGACCTGTGCGCAGTGCGCGTCCGTATTATGTGAGCTGGGCACAAGAATATGCTGAGCCCATGTATATGCATGTTGGTGGTTCCCCGGATGCACTTGAAAAAATAGATAATGATGGTGTCTTTGACATGAATGAATTTTATCGCGGATGGTATTTCTGGAGAAGTAAAGATCGTTTCGCGCCGCATAATACATACACGTCAAATCAGTTGTGGGGAAAAGCGTGGAATGATTATGGAAAAGAAAAAAAGAGTGATGGATATGCATCATGGACATATGATGATGCACCTTTAGTGGCATGTACCGAAGATTGCGCATCAATTATTACGGCAACTTTTTTAGCGCCGTCATATCAGGCGGTGTGGAAACATAATACTAGTACAAATCAATACGAGCGTTACCAGGGAGGAAAGCCCCATATTGATCAAAATGGAAAACCGATTATTGCTGATACGGTTATTGTACAACGTGTTGAGACAACGGTGCTTGATGCGGTGGGTCGTATTATGATGGATACGTTGGCAAATGGAAAAGCGATTGTGTTCCGTGATGGCCATGCAGTGCAGGGGACATGGACAAAAGAAACAAAAAAAGGAAGAACAAAGTGGGTGAATAGTGAAGGAAAAGAAATTCCATTGCGATCAGGAAAAATATGGATTGAGGTAGTGAATCAAGTCGGAAACGCAACATACAAATAATCATTTGTCGTCTTGTAGCTGCGCGATTTATCGCGCAGACTAAAAATAAAATAACCGTGAAAAATCACGGTTATTTTATTTTTTCGACGGTTTAATACCAGTCATTTTTTTACAATTTTTTCTAAAAAAATGACTGGATCAGGGGCGTGCGCTATAGATACGCGCACGCCCCCGGTTTCCTCCCAGTTCTTCTTCGGCTAGATAGCCGCGCCAACCCCGAGCTGGTCCGTGACGACGGCCCGGAGCTGCCGGAGCTGTTGCGCCATTTCGTTCACCAGATTCGGGTTCTTCCGCGGCCCATCCTGCCGGCAGTAGGAACCCTCGGCCGCGACCATGGTGTCGATCTCGAAGTTATACTTGCCAGCGTTGCTGAAGGGGATTACCATGGCCGATTCCTCCACGACGAGGCCAAGCGACCGTAAGGTCTTCACGAAGGTCAGGCCCTCGTGGTGGCGGCCACTCAGCATCTTGGTGATTTCGGGAACCACGGTATCCGCGTAGATCCAGACCTTCGGTTCTTTGGCGTGCTCCTGGGCCAGGCTCTGGAGGCGGCCGGCGGGACGGATCGCCACGCCGAGAACGCCATTCTGCTCGAAGTACATGATGTCGATGTTTTTGGTCATTGCTTCCTCACAACATCACGACGAGTAACGCTCATTCCGGACTTTTCGGCGAGCAGAGTGTCGTGATTGGGTCTTTGCCCTAGTATGGCGTCCAACGAGTGAACGACATTAAGGATAGGGGAATGTAACAAACAAGGACCTGTTTGTCAAGATTTCGAGAAGGAAAACTGTATGCATCGGTCAGAACCAGAAAGGTCTTTGATAATAGAAATAGGTGCGTTTGGAAATACGCCGCGAATCATGGTGGTGAGCGAAATAGTTTGAGCAGGGTCGATTTCGAAAAAAGCAGTAAGATCATTATTCGACATATGCTTTTTTATTTGTTCCAATAATTCTTCGTATAAAGCTAATCCTTGTTTTTCGGCGACGAGTGCGCTTTTTGGTTCACGTTGAATAGATGGTTCTTCGATAAATTGTTGCTCAGTAAGATAAGGGAGGTTCGCGGTAATTATGGCTGTCTGGTTTTCTAGTTTTCTTGTTTTCTGGTTGAAGAGGGGGGTAAGAAGGTTGCCTTGATAGAAGGTGATATCTACACCGTGTTTTTCAGCATTCTTTTTGGCAACACGCAGCGCACCCGCAGAAATATCTGTGGCAAAAATTTTTCCTATTAGCCTATTTGCATACCCGCCTTGCCGGCCGGCAGGCTTGCCTATTGCAATCGGAATACACCCACTTCCTGTTCCCACATCAATAAGTACAAATTCTTTATTCTTTATTCTTAATTCTTTATTCACGGCTTCTACCAGTATTTCTGTATCAGGTCTTGGTACTAAGGTATATTTATTTACGTCAAAATCAAGGCCATAAAATTCTTTATGTCCCGTTATATACGCAATTGGTATGCCTGATTTTCGTTTGTATATGGCAATTCGTAATCGAATGTATTCGTAGAATGATAAGGTATAATCCGGATGTGCAATAAAAAACTCACGTGATTTTTTTGTCACGTGAGAAATAAGAAGAGTGAGATCGAAGGGATCAATGTATTGATTATATGTTTTTAGGATTGTTGTGTAATTCATACTGTGGGGAGAATAGAGAATGAAGAATAGAGAATCGTGAGGGAATTTGATGTATTATTCTTTATTCATTATTCTTCATTCTCTTTATTCTATTTCAGTATCCATTGCTCTATTTTCTGCTTCTTTTACCGCATCGATAAGAGGCTGGAGATTTCCATTCAAGATGTGAGGGATATTATTCCAACTTTCGTGAATGCGATGGTCAGTAATACGGTCTTGAGGAAAGTTATACGTTTTGATTTTTTCACTGCGATCTGCGGTACCAATCTGACTTTTTCGTTTGGCATCTACTACCGCCTGTTGTTTTTCACGATCCATTTCATAGAGACGGGCGCGCAATACATTCATTGCTTTTATTTTATTTTGTAATTGGGACCGCTCGTCCTGACATTGTACTACTGTGTTTGTTGGCAAATGGGTAATACGTACCGCACTTTTTGTGGTATTCACACTTTGCCCGCCTTTTCCTCCGGCACAAAAGGTGTCAATACGAAGATCATTGAGATTGATCTCAAATTCTGTTTCTTCAATCTCAGGAAGAACAGCAACACTTGCGGTTGAGGTATGAATACGTCCTTGTTTTTCTGTATCAGGAACGCGCTGTACGCGATGGACGCCCATTTCATGTTTCATATCGCCGTATACATAATAACCGGCGATACTGAAAATAACTTCTTTATACCCGCCAATACCAATTTGGTGTTCGTCAATAAGTGTAGTCTTCCATCCTTTTTGTTCGGCAAATTTGATATACATGCGGAGTAGGTCTCCCGCAAATAATGCTGCTTCGTCTCCTCCGGCGCCAGCACGAATTTCCACAATAACATTTTTCTTATCGAGTGGATCGCGTGTTCGCGTCATTTCGGTTAATTCCTTTTCAAGCGCATTTCTTCGTTCTTCGATTTCTGGAAGTTCTATTTCAGCAAGTGCTTTCATGTCAGGATCTGTTTCCAGATCAATCATGGCTTTGGTTTCATCATACGCTTTTTCCAGTTCTTCCAAATCAACAATTTTTTCCGCAACTGGTTTTAGTTCGGCGTACTCCTGCGATACTTCTTTCAATTTTTGTTGATCACCAATAATAGCCGGATCTTGAAGAGCGGCTTCGAGAGTGATAAATTTTTGTTTGAGCACGACGAGTTTTTCAAGCATAGGAGAAGTTGTCAGCTGGTCAGTTAGTTAGCAGTCAGTAAAATTCCCATACTGATTGCTGATTGCTGACTAACTGACTGCTGATTATAAGAAAATAAAAACAGACGCAATGACGCCTGTTTTTGAAATGTCGGTAGCTATTTTGTTTCGGCTGACTCGGTTGATTTCTTTTCAGCTTTTGCAGCGCGTTTTACTTTTTTCCCTTTGCGAGAATCTGCAGTAGCAACCTGTTTGCCAAAACGTTCGTGGAATTTTTCCACACGGCGAGCGGTGTCGACGAGGATTTGTTTACCAGTATAGAATGGATGAGATGCAGAAGAGATTTCCACATTCACAATCATGTGAGAAACACCGTCAATGTCCATTTTTTCGTTTGACTTTAAACTAGAGGTAGTCACAAATTGTGCACCACAAGAAGTATCAACAAATACAACCGGACTTACTTTTGGATGAATATCTTTTTTCATAACAAAACGAGGGAAAATTAATGTGCGCTCACTATAGCATGGGCAAAAAAAATTGTCAATATGCGAGAGGGCGAGTGGGTAGGGAACAAAGGAAAGGTTGACAAAAATAGGGCATCCTGGTATCCTAACCTCCGTAATCATTTCTTCCCCTCCAAGGTTTTTATTGGCTTCCCAGCCCTCTTTGCGGTTTGAGTTGTACCAATATTTGCTTTTTCCGCTTTAGGCGGTATACTATCCTAATCAAGATCAAAAAATCCCTATGTTATCAACTATTTTAACCATTACCCAGGTTGTTCTCGCTGTTCTCCTTGTTGCGTCAGTGATGATCCAGCAAAAAGGAGCCGGTCTCGGAGAAGCATTTGGTGGGTCTAATACTATGTTTAGCACTCGACGAGGCGTGGATCTCATGCTTCACCGTGTTACCATTATTGTCTCGATCCTTTTCTTTGCTACCGCTCTTCTTCTCTTGGTAGTGTAAGTTCTTCTTCCGTCTGTTTGGTGGCCAGTGCGCTGCCCTCAGACCCTTATTATTGTTTGTGTTTTCATCATTGAAAGAAAAAATTAGCCAGCTTTTTCGCCGGCAACAACCAAAACCGCTCGTATCTGCGCGCCATGATATTGCGCTGCTTCGTCGTGTTCACAATAAGCGTATTCCAGGAAAACAACAGTGGAAGCATATGCGCAAGGTTTTGTCCCCTGTGGAGTGGCGAATATTACGATTTAGTTCAATCGTTTTGGTCATAGGTCTCCTTTGGGCAGGATGGGTTTTTTTAGAGAAGTATCGTGTTATTGTTCCTGATGTTGGTGGTCGGTATGTGGAAGCGGTTATTGGCTCTCCTGAGCGTATTAATCCGTTGTTTGCCCCAGTGAATGAAGTAGATACTGATATTACTCGTCTCGTCTACTCAGGTCTTATGCGTTATGATGAACAGCAGCGATTGCTTCCTGACCTTGCTGTGTCATATCAGGTAAGTGAGGATAAAAAAACATATACTTTTCCTTTGAGAACTGATGTTGTATGGCATGATGGGGAACCCTTTACCTCAAAAGATGTTGTATTTACCATTGAAAAAATTCAGGACCCTGCAGTAAGCAGTCCGCTTCGCGTTTCTTTTGAAGGTGTGAAAGTAGAAGCTCCCGATGATCATACCGTTCGATTTGTTTTACAAGAACCTTTTAATCCATTTCTATCTACATTGGCAGTAGGGATTATTCCGGAACATGTATGGTTTGATATTGAACCAGAGCGTATGGGTCTTGCCAAACAGAATATTCAACCGGTTGGGACAGGTCCGTTTATGTTTAAAAAATTAGCCAAAGATGATACGGGGTTTATCTATAGTTATGAATTGAAGCGATTTGATCGTTATTATAGACAACCCGCGTACCTTGAAGAATTTGTTTTCAAATTCTTTTCGGAATACGATGGTACAACTGGCGCGATTACTGCGCTTCGTGAACAAAAGGTTGATGGGTTGAGTTTTGTTCCTTATGCATTGAGAGATAAAGTAACTCGCAAACATATTGCGCTCCATGTATTACGACTCCCTCAATATACAGCATTGTTTTTTAATCAGGAATATAAACCCGCATTAAAAACACCAGAGGTTCGCGCTGCTCTATCACTTGCAATAGACAAAGAACGTATTGTGGAACAGGCCCTCAAAGGGGAAGCAGAAACTATTGAGAGTCCAGTATTAGTTGGATTTCCGGGACATAATGATCAGCTTCCAAAATCTCAATATAGTATAGACGAAGCAAATGCATTGCTTGATAAAACATGGCCGCGTATTAGTGGAGAAGAATATCGAAAGGCGCGTCATGATGAATTGTTGAAAGAGCGTACTCCGCCATCTACCGCAACAAGCACACCAGACACGACAGTAACAAGTACCGAAGCGGTAGATTCTTCTCGTCAGCTTTCAGTATCTTCTTCCCAGGAACAAATTGAACGTGATATCGAACGTCAACTTCAAGAAGAATTGAATGAGGCGCAAACGTTTTATCGAAAAAACAAAACGGGTGAAGTGCTTTCTCTTACTATTATCACGGCAGATACGCAGGAATATCATCAAGTTGCACAGACCATTGTTGGTTTGTGGCAGCAAATTGGTATTAAAACTAGTGTGAAATATGTTGCCCCACGTGATATTACCCGCGATGTATTAAAAAGTAGACAGTATGATATTTTGCTTTATGGTTTGATCGTTGGTAATAATCCAGATCAATATCCGTTCTGGCATTCAAGCCAAGTAAATTATCCTGGTTTGAATATTGCGCGATATCAAAATAAAACGGTAGATGACATACTGAAGAAGGCGCGAGAAGAAACAAATGAAGAAAAATTGGCAGAATTATACAAACAATTTCAAGACGCTATTTTCAAAGATAAACCAGCTGTATTCTTGTATACGCCGACCTATACGTATGCAACTTCTGATCGTATTCAGGGAATTACCACCGAATATATTTTCAGTCCATCAGACCGTTTTGCTGGTGTGATGAAGTGGTACGTTGATACAAAAGTAGAGTGGAAATTCAGATAACATGCGAACTACGAATAATATTTCCGAATCTACGAATTTGCCCCAATCTACGGATTCTACGAATCCACAAATACATTTCGAAGATTATTAGTAGGTTGGTAGAATTTGTAGGTTAGGAAAGATTCGTAGATTCGGAAATATTATTCGTAGTAGGGGGATGTGGTGAAACTGGTAGACCTGCCTCGCTCCGATGCTTGCGATACGGAGTCCGTACTTACGTCGGACCGGCAGGCAGGCACGCTAGCTTCAGGTGCTAGTGCTCGCAAGAGTATAAGAGTTCAAGTCTCTTTATCCCCACAATTTTTAAGAATAAAGAGTCAAAAATAAAGAATGGAGAAGCACATTTTTTATTTCCACCTCTTTTCTTCATAAGGATTTTTAGTGGATAGGTATAGGTAATGATTGTAGAGAAATGATATCCATTCTCTATTGCTTATTTCCTATACTTTATCCCTTATTTCGAAGTCGACATCACTGTCCTTCGAATACTGTGTATATTTAGTATTTTTATTTTAATGTATTAGTATGATGACTCCGCAACGAAAAAGTTTCCAGCCGCAATACCAACATAAGGCCGCAGCGCCAAGAACGACAGGTGACGCAAACTCACAAAAATTTACTCCACATAAGGAACACCAACATCCGACAACAGCCTCAGCGGCTGCTCCAAAAGGACGTCCATATGGTCAAGACGGTGTTCGCCGTAATTCAGGAAAAAATCGAAGAACGGTTGGACGAAAACCGCCTCGCCAATCTTCTTTTGCCGATGGTGGCGATCAAAGTCAACGAAAGCAGGATGTACAGCTTCCAAAACTCGCACCAAATACATTGCGTATTATTCCGATTGGTGGATGTGAAGAAGTCGGCCGCAACATGACCATTTTTGAATATAATAATGATATTATTATTCTTGACATGGGCGTTCAATTTCCTGAAGAAGATCAGCCGGGAATTGACTATATTGTTCCAAACACAAAATATCTCGAAGGAAAAGAACATTTGATTCGTGGTGTCGTGTTTTCACATGGACATCTTGATCATATTGGTGCCGCGCCAATTCTTCTTGAAAAATTAAAAAACCCATTAATTATTGCTCGTCCGCTTACTCTTGCACTTATTAAACATAAGCAAGATGACTATAAAAAAGGAACGGTTGCCAATCTCAAAATAGTTACCGTAAAGACATTGAATGACGTGGTAAAACTCGGAGAATTCACTGTGAAGTTTTTCCAAGTGGAACATTCCATTATGGACTCCATGGGAGTAACGATTGAAACACCGACGAGTACTATCGTTCATCCAGGAGATTGGACTATGGAACGAGATGAATCTGGTAACACCCATCTTCGCTACGATCACTTGGCATCCCTTCCAACTCGTCCGACTATCCTTATGCTTGAGAGTTTAGGATCTACCAATACCAAACGTCACGGTACCTACCAGGAAATGTATAAAAATTTACAGGAAATTATTAATAATGCACCAGGTCGTATTATTATCGCGACATTTTCAAGTCAGGTAGAACGGGTAAAGTGGGTGATTGAAGCAGCCAAACATCTGGGTAAAAAAGTTGCCCTCGATGGATATAGTATGAAGATGAATATTGAAATGGCAAAAGAACTTGGCTATATCAAAATTCCAACGGGCACACTGATTGACGTTAATAAGACCGATGACTTTCCTGAAAATCAGGTAGTTATTGTATGTACCGGTGCTCAGGGAGAAGAAAACGCTGTCTTGAATCGTATTGCGAGTGGCGAACACCGCACCGTAAGAATTCGTAAGAATGATACGGTTGTGTTCTCATCTTCAATTATTCCTGGAAATGAACGTACTATTCAGCGTTTGAAAGATGTGATCTATCGTCAATGTGAACATGTGATTCATGGCGACGTCATGGATGTGCATGTGTCAGGACATGCAACCAAACAGGATATTACCGATATGCTCGATCAAGTAAAACCGGATTATTATATTCCGGTATATGCAAACCACTTCTTCCTTAAAGAAGCGCGTAATCTTGCTGTAAAACATGGATATCGCGAGGACCGTATTATCGTTCCTGATAATGGAACCTTGATTGAAGTGAGCAAAGAAAAAGGCGTGGTGGTACAAAAAGAAAAAGCACCAAGTGACTATGTCTTTGTTGATGGACTTGGTATTAGTGATAGTCAGCATGTCGTGCTTCGCGACCGTCAGGTTTTGGCGGAAGACGGTATGCTTGTCGTGATTGCAACCGTAGAAGCAAAGACCGGAAAATTGATCCAAAATCCAGACATTATTTCCCGTGGGTTTGTCTTCTTGAAAGATAATAAGGAATTGATTGAATCTATTCGTCAAAAAGTAAAGAAAATGATCACGGACTCAAATCCATCTGGCTGGTCTGATACCAATCAGATTCGCAATGATATTCGTGATAAGATTGGGCAGTTTGTCTTGACCAAGACACAAAAACGTCCAATGATTTTGCCAGTAGTCATCGAAGTATAATCTTCTATCCATTCATGGATAGAAGTGGCGGTCCGATAAAGATCGGACCGCTCTTTCCTAAAATATATATGAAAAAATTATACCGCTCTACAGGCAATCGTATGATTGCCGGTGTCTGTGCTGGTATTGCCGATTATGTGAATGTTGATACAAATGTGGTTCGACTTCTGTACATATTTGGATTAATGATTACGGGTGTTTTCCCTCTCGTTATTTTATATGTGATCGCCATGTTCATGATTCCAGAGAAGGGGAATGAAACAAACGCTGTGATTGATGGAAAAGTGGAAGATAAGAACGATGGCGAATAATAATTATGGTAGTATAATTTCCCTCCTGTACGGAGGGTTTTTTATTGTTAATTTTTTTCTGTGGATAATTTTCTTGACAGTGTACTAATGTACTAGTACACTAGTACCATGAAACAAGAAGAGAAGTACAAAAAAGAACTTTCCCGTGTTTTGACCTCAATCCAACAGAATGCCGATATGGATGCATTTTTGACGGATTTGTTTACCGAGGGGGAATACAGAGAATTTGCCATGCGTTGGCAGGTGGTAAAGCGTTTGGCAAAGCATATGCCACAGCGGAGTATTGCTGAAGAACTTGATATCGGTATTGGAACCGTCACACGCGGGTCAAAAGAGTTTCAACAGAAAAAAAGCGGTTTTGTGCATATTATAAAAAAATATTTTCCCACATTATTATCATATGAAAAATAATCTCTCACTATCTTGGCAATGGAACGATGCATAGCGCATGGTTCGAGGTTTTTTTGTATACGAAACCTACCGATCATGCGGTAGGTTTTTGTATTGATGCGTTTTGGGAGAAGGCACCAGTACATAAATAAGTTTGCGTGCAAGTGTACTGGATTGCACGTCGGAGGTTGGCCATGTCTGTTCCAAATATTGTGTACGATTTGCGGTATGTGGGATGCGTCGGAGTCGAACAGGAGATGTTTCTGGTGTCTTCTGAGACCGGCATGCTCGTGCCGTATTCGCCGCAGTTTCTCCAGCAGATGGAGGGTGAAGTGGATCCGGAACGTTGGACGTACGAATTGTCTGCCTGCCAGGTGGAATACCGTACTCATCCACATTTCGATACCAATGCGCTCGAAGGGGATCTGTTTTTTGGACACGAACAGGCGGATAAGTGTGCCAAGAAGATCGGGTGTGTGATGCATTACGCCGAAGTCGCTCCTGCGTCTATGCCGATCGCGGTGTACGATGCTGAACCGAGGTACGCGCATCTGGCGGCTACCTTGGCGCCTGAAGTGCTCCTGAGTGCGTGCAGGGTCGCAGGGATTCACATTCACTACGGCTGCGAGAGCTTGCCACATGCAATTGCGGTGCACAATCGGCTGGTGCCGCATCTGCAGAGCCTCTCTGACCTCGCTGATCATTCTTCTGGTGAGCGACTGCGGCTGTACAAAGAAATGGCGCCAGTGTGGAAACCGGAGCTGTATCGTAGTGTTGACCATTTTGGTCAGGTGGCTCTCGAGCAGGGTTTTCTCAAAAACCTCAAGAACTGCTGGCACCTGATCCGGATTTCCCGCCATGGAACCGTGGAGATTCGCGTGTTTGGCAATACGGGAGATATCAACGAGATCATGAGCTGGGTCAGGGTCGTTCGAGATATCATCAAGGGGTAAAAAGGATGGAGGAGAAGCCTCGGCTTCTCCTCCATCCTCCATTGCATTTCTTAGATAAATACGTTACAGTTAATCCATTATTTGAATATTTTTATGGCAAAAAAACCAATTATTGTTTCAGGCATTCAACCAACAGGTAATCTTCACATCGGCAATTATCTCGGCGCAGTACGTAACTGGGTGGATTTGCAGAATGGGGGAGAATACGAGATGTACATTTTTATTGCTGATTTGCATTCCTTGAGTGGACAGATAAAAGGCAAAGAATTACATCAGCAAATCATTCGCACTGCGGCAGAACTAGTGGCAGCTGGTATTGATCCGGAGAAAACAACATTTTTCGTCCAGTCACATGTTTCCTATTGCACGGAGTTGGCGTGGATATTTAATACTATTACTCCTGTTGCGGAGTTGGAACGCATGACGCAGTTCAAGGATAAAGCAGAACGCCAGTCAAAGAATGTAAATGTTGGACTTTTCACGTATCCTGTTCTTCAAGCAGCGGATATTTTATTGTATAAAGGGACATATGTTCCCGTTGGCCAGGATCAAATTCAGCACGTTGAGTTAACACGTGATTGCGCACGCTGGTTTAATAAGAAATATGAAACATATTTTCCTGAAACAAAACATTTGCTTACCGAGATTCCAAAAGTCATGAGTCTGCTTGAGCCAACAAAGAAAATGAGTAAAAGTCATGGTCCGGATAGTATTATTGAACTTGCCGATGAGCCGAGTGTTATTGAAAAGAAATTGAAAAAAGCGGTAACAGCATCTGAAGGCGGAGAGGGCGCACCAGGAGTAGAAAATTTATTATCACTCTTAAAACACTTTGGCACAAAAGAATTGCATAAACAATTTGTGAGTGCTGAAAAAGATGGTTCCATTCGTTATGGCGATTTGAAAAAAGCGGTAGCAGATGCAATTTCTAACTATTTTATTGATTTCCGAAAACGACGCGATGAACTTATGAATAATCCTGATGAAATTGCAGAATATTTATTGCATGGGGCGGAAAAAGCAAGAGTGGTTGCAGAAAAAACAATGACAGATGTCAGAAAAATAGTTGGTATTAGATAAAAAAATAAACATACGTCTGTCTGTGGGCGTTTTTTCTTCTGGTCGTATGGACACACAAACATTCAAACAACAATTCGATGTATTTGCTGAGAATTGGGTACAAAAGAAATTGGCTGAGTATCCTGATTTGGTTCTTGATGAACAAGTTCTGTCGTATATTACCCATAGCGGCAAACTTATTCGTGGGGGAGGGAAAAGAGTGCGACCCTATCTCTGTGCGCTTATGTATGAGGCATGTGGTGGCCTACAAAGCGAACAAACATGGCAGGCAGGTCTTGCGATTGAATTGTTTCATACCTTTGCATTAATCCATGATGATATTATTGATCGTGGAGCGATGCGACGGAGTGTACCAACCACGCATGTGGTAGTCCATGATATATTAGATCGTGCGCATCGGCTTGGTGATATTGCTCATGTCGCCGACGGGCAAGCAATGCTCGTGGGTGACCTCGTTCAATTGTGGGCTTTTGAAGTGTTTCAACAATTACCATGTGCCGAATCGGTAAAACAGAAGGCGTTTCACACTTTTATCACCATGATTAATGAGGTGATCGTGGGTGAAATGCTTGATGTTGATTTTACCACGCGGGATACGGTTAGCAATTCTTTGTTGTATCAAAAAACAGTATTGAAGACAGCAACATATACGTTTGTTCGTCCACTTCAGATTGGAGCTATTCTGGCAGGGGGAGGAAAAGATGTTCTTGAATTTTGCGAGAGGTTTGGTAGGGCGCTCGGCATGGCGTTTCAAATTCAAGATGATTTGTTTGATTTGACGCTATCTGAGGATATGTTACACAAGCCGGTTTTGTCCGATATACAAGAACGTCAGCACACATTATTTACCCAATATATTTTGACCAAAGGGACAGAACAAGAAAAAGAGGTGTTTCTATCTTATTTTGGAAAGTCTCTTGGTGAGGAGGAAAAAGTACGGGTTCGAGAATTGTTTGTTTCTTCAGGCGCTATTGCCTATGGTATGGAAGAGATGAACCGCTATTTTGATCAGGCAGTTGCTTGTTTGGAGTGCATGTCGTTTGGAGGGGGGTATTTAGAGGTATTCAAGCAATCGGTGCAATTTATCCGCCAAAGAACATCTTAAAAATGTAAAAGTAGTGTAAACAACTTATTCACAGGTTGTTTTTTAGACCCTTGAAAAAAACAGGGTACAGCAGTATAGTGTTCAATGTTAAGATTAGTATATTAAGACGGTTTTCGTCTTTTTTAATTTAGTATGAACGAAAAATATACACGATATTTCGCCCTGTTTGCCGCTCTTTGTGCCACGGTGCTTCTGTCCCGTTTTTCTGAATCGTTGTTTACATTTTTTCACAAGAGCGCAGATTCGCATTTATTGATTGCATTTTTCAGCATTTCAATGCTATTCATATTGAGTTTTGTTGTATCCCATACTGCAAAGAAGAGTATTTTTCCTTCATTTGTCATTGCCATCTTCTTCGGAGTTGTCGCAAAACCGCTTCTTACTCCTATTATTGAGAATGAACGAATGTTGAGTGTGTTGGTTGGTATTGGTGCAACTCTTATTCTTTTTGGTGGTGGACTAGAAACACCATTTGCGAGTTTCAAAAAATTAATTCTCAAGATTGCGTCTCTCTCTTTTATTGGACTTGGATTAACGGCATTTCTTTTTTCTTGGAGTCTTGGCCCAATTGGTTCCATGTTCGGGACGCATATTCCTGTTGCCGTTGCAGTACTTCTTGGTGCAATCCTTGCATCTACTGATCCTGCTGCGATTATTCCTATTTTGAAACAGTTACGCTTTAAAAAACCCGAAACAAAAGATATTGTTGTTTCTGAAAGTGCTGTTACTGATGTTACTGGTACATTACTAACACTCGCGTTTCTTGGTATTCTTGCTGCAGGAGGTACCATGACAAAAGTTTCTGAGTCATATGGACATATTTTTTCAAAAGAAGTTGGACATGTGCTTCTTGAAGAAATTCTTTTTGGTATCGTATTTGGTGTGATTGGCTATGGTCTATTAAGTTTTCTCACCCGCTTTACCAAACAGAATGAGGAAGAAGCAGAAGCAGATGCCGCATTTTTCTTGTTTGTGCCAATCATGATTTTCACCTTTGCGGTAACACTTGGTGGAAGTGGCTATTTGGCTGCATTTGTTGCTGGTCTTTTGTTTGTCATGGCAAAGCATTTGCATCATACTGAACAATTTTTCAATCATACGATTGAAGGCTTTATGAAGCCAACCATCTTTGTTCTTCTTGGTGCTTTGGTAGATATTGGTAGTTTGCTTGATTATGCTGGGGTTGGTATTTTGGCAGCGCTTGTGTTTATGTTTGCCATCCGACCATTAGCAGTGTTTGTTTCACTTGCGCCATTTTATTTTTTCAAAGCACAAAAAATTGGTTGGAGAGAAATGTTATTTATTTCTTTTGTGCGTGAGACAGGAGCTATCCCAGCGGTATTGTTGGTAACTGTAGTTAGTCTTGGTATTCCTGGTCTTGATGGCTTGGTACAAGTTGGTATGTGGGTCATCCTTGCAACATTGATTATTGAACCACCTCTTACCCCATTTATTGCAAAAAAACTTGGTGTTGCTGAAGCAATAAAAGAAGATCAGCCGCTTGATATTAAAAAAGGCGGCGATCCATTTGTTGTTCTTGGGTCACGGGGACATTCTTTCTTGGATCGTCTATCAAAAGTAGTAGAATGGGCAACAACACATGGTATTGATCGTGTCGTAGTGCTCCATTGTCTTGAAGACAAGTACAACGATGAAAAAGCAAAAGAAATCGGTGAGCAGGCAAAATTAGCTTTCAAAAAAATTGCGGACAAACGTGCTATTGCAGGATTGAAACCTATGGATTTGGAATACATCAGTCGCAAAGGGTTTTTGCAGGATAATATTAAGGAATTATCAAAAGAACAGGCAGCAGTGACCGCTATGTTTGTGGGAAAAAGAGTGTTGGATTTTCGTCTTGAACAGGTGAAGGACTTACAAGTACCGTTGTTTTTCCTCGACTAATATTGTACTTGAATTGAGGGGCTGTAAGAGCCTCTTTTTCATTGATAGAGACCTTTACAAATGTTCGGATATGTAAGTAATATACGAATAGCGGAGATTTTTTTATTCTCAAAAAAGAAAATAAAAAATAGGAAGTTATTTCCTATTTTTTATTTGATAATTTTATTCAAAGAAGGTGGAGCAGGGCCTTCCGAGAGAGTACTCGCCGCCAAACGCGTGCGTCAACCATCCGGCCCGTAACCCGTGTGTCGGGGTTGAGACAGTCTAGACACCAAGAGTAAATGGTACTGGTTAGCCCTGCTCCAGTGAGAGAATAACAGATTATTAGTGATAATGCAATTAAAGACATAGACGCCCGGTACACCATTGTGATGTACCGGGCTTTTTTACCTCCTATGGTATGATGACCTCCTTTGCTCGGAAAGAGCGGCAGATGGTCTGGGTTGTAGTGGCTACAAGGCTACGGGAGTAGGAACGCTATCTTTGGTCCGAAGACCAGTAGGGGAACTCCTTCTGATGTCAAGCCGCCTCCCACTGCGAGGCTGAGCGAGACTTCACGTGTCACCGCAACTGATGGCGCTACACTAACAACACCAAGATGCGACAGCGACTTGCCAGTGTAGCCTGGGTTGAGCTGGTAGAAGCCGCCGAGTCCGAGTGCCGTGTTTTCCGACAGCTTGATGGAGATGGCGGTCGACAAACGGGCCGCGGGCTGGAACAGTACGTTCGGTACGACAGCTGCAGGTTCGATCTGCCAGGTGACGCCACTGCCAATCGGGAATGTCAAATTCATGCCAAAGGCCATACTTGGCACTTTGGGGGTTGCTCCACTCTGGTCCGGGAACGCGATCGCGTAGGGTGTGGCGAGAGTTACTCGCACTATTGATTTGGCGAAGGCAGGTGTTGAGATCAGGGACAGGAGTACAAAGAACACAGGTGCAATACGAACCATGGAATACCTCGATGTTGGTTGGCGTGAATGCCGAGTTCATCCTAGTTCGCTTGGGTAGGTTTGTCAATATAGATGATAGAACACACATACTTTGCTCCGATGCTTGCGATACGGAGTCCGTACTTTACGTCGGACCGACAGGTAGGTGTGTTCTATTTTTAATTGCAATTATTAAATAATTTTTAGAAAACTTATGCACAAATAGTATGAAAAAAGTATTGACGAAAGTGCCGCAATGAATTACCCTGTATAAGTCGTGTAGACAGGGTTTACATTTTCCGTCGCGCTTAGAAGGATAGACTCTATATTTTTGAATAGAATCCATTCTCCTGGGCATGCACCGCACACGATGCAGCCATTCCTCGTTTTTTATTAAAACACAAGGGTCGTTCGTTTTTTTGTTCATCCTAGTTTCTGTTTTGGTAGGTAACTTATGAAATGTCTGTTCCATATTCTTATATAGGTATTTTTTGTTTTGCATTTTCGCAGTTTCTTCCAGGGTGTCATACCATATGATATTCTGTGCCGAACTGAGAACGGTGAGTGTGGGGGCACGCATCGTCAATCAACGATCTTTTCAGAAGAGAGGACCTGATGAAGTATAGTGGAAAGGATCTCCAGTTTCTACAGCTGTTGCGTAGCTGCCGTATTCTCGATGACGTGGATGAACATTTGCTCGACGAGAGTCTCGGTACGGTGATGGTTTCTTGTTCGGATGGCCGGCGGATGCACGATATCTTCACTCACAAGGTGAAAATGCAGCGCTTCCACCGCCCGGACCCGAAGATTCACACTATCGCCGTTGCTGGTGGCGCGCCCAGGCTGGTGAAGGATTCGCCGATGAATGAACCGGGTCATACGACCGATGTCGATCTCATGCGTGAGATTCGTCTCGGCTGTCAGCTCATGGAGACAAATATCGTTGCCTTGTACGCGCACGGCGCTTGTGGTATGGCAACGATGTCGAACATGAACCTGCTTCGGGTTTTTGATGACCTGGTGGCCGCGAAGGAACGCGTGAAGTTGGAATTGCCCGGCAGTCAGGTGGCGTGTTTTTATCACGCTGCGTATCCTATTGAGGAGTCGAAGCGGAAACGCTTCTGGTTCGGAGATTGGGTTCCACCGGTCTTTCGCAAGCCGCTCTTCGGGACCGGAGAAAGGCAACGAACCTACTTCCTGAGCCGAGATCGGTTCGAAGGAATGAGGGAACTTCTGCTTGATGAAGTGGGCGAACAAGAAGGGGAACGGATCGTTCTGGCTGCGTAACGCAGCAAAGGGGGACAGTGGGACGGGTGCCGGAGGACTTATCCTCCGGCACCCCTACCACCTACAACTTTCATATGTTATTCTAATGGCGTTCAGCCTTTTTATATTTAAATTGTATTTGTGTATGTTTCAAAGAATTAATGAACGGGTTCAGAAAAATTGGAAAGCCGGACTTACTGTTGCTCTCGTATCACTTCCTCTGAGTATTGCTTTGGCGATTGCCTCTGGGGCTTCTCCTGTCGCCGGTGTTATTACGGGTGTATGGGCTGCGGCTATTGCAGCATTATTGGGTGGATCACAATTTAATATTGTGGGAGCTGCTGGCGCGTTGATTACTTTACTTGCAGGATTTTCTTTATCAACTGGAGCTATCTTTTTGCCATTTCTCGCAATTATGACTGGCGTTATCATGTTGTTGGTGTATGTTTGTCGTTTGGAAAAATATTTGATTTATATTCCGACAAGCGTTATGTACGGATTTGCGGCAGGTGTTGCGATCCTTATCGCGATTGGGCAGTTAAATGACGCTTTTGGACTTATTAACATTCCACGGCACGCGCATTTTTTGGAAAATATCAAAGAAACTTTTGGTCATATTTCCGGATTTCATCTCGCAACGTTTGGTGTATTTTTGGTAAGCATTATTATGCTTCGCGTATTAAGAAAATACGCACCAAAGTTTCCTGGAGTAGTTATCGTCGCTGTGCTCGGTATTATATTTGGATTTTTAATAACAACATACGCGCCTGTGCCAGCGTCTGACTCTTTGACACGCAGCGCATCATATATCGTAACGCTCGAGAAAAAATTTCCACAGGGGGTTGATGCTGCCATTGCTAATTTTTCTCATTGGAAAGAAGCAAAAAAGGTGTTTACCTCGTCTGACATGTTGATGCTTCTTTTAAAGGCATCATTTGTTGTTGCCATGGTAGGTATTTTAGAAACATTGATCACGGCCAAATTGGGCGATGTGTTAACGAAACAAAGATCAGACACACGAAAAGAATTATTTGCTCTTGGTCTTGCAAATATTGGTTCTGGTATTATGGGAGGATTACCTGCAACAGGTGTGTTTATCCGTACGGGTTTGAATATTAAAAGCGGTGCACAAGATAGAACGTCAGGTATATTAAATGCCGTATTCACGGCAATTCTTGCACTCGCGTTGATTCCATTTTTCAAATTTATTCCGATGGCGGTTATTGCCGCAATTTTGTTTAACGTCGCTATTGGACTTATTGAAATCGAAAAGTTTCATTTTTATTGGGAACATGAAAAAAAGAGTTTTTTGGTGGCTGTATTTGTTGCGGTCGTCTGTGTTTTTGAAGATCCAAGTATTGGTATTTTAAGTGGTGCCGTCTTGGCATTATTATTCTTCGTTGACAGATTATCCGGCGGTGTTTTTGAAATGCAGATGAATAAAGATAAGCGGGTTATTAAGCGTATCGTGGGAAATAAAATCGAACCATTATCGCAAGGTATTGATACGGTTGTCTATACGATTGACGGTATTCTTGCATATATTAATGCGCAAGCACATGCGGAAAACTTGCGTGTATTGAGTGCTTCGAAAGATGTAAAAAATATTATTTTGCGCATGCGAGAAGTGTTTTATGTTGATATGGATGCACTCGATGTTCTCGCAAACAGTATTGAAGAATTAGAATCAAAAGGAAAAAATATTCTTATTACGGGTATTAGTTCCGAAGTTCGTGGAATCATCTTGTCACATCACTTTTTTATTTCATATTTCAAGAAACATAGTGAATTTACCAAGACAACCGAAGCGTTACTGTCTATAGGCTTTACTCAATCCGATATTGGAAACAAGGCGTATGATACAGTGACGGAAATGGTAAGCGCAAAGAAATAGGAATGCTTTTTAAGAGGCGATCATATAATGGAGTTATATATTTGGATGGAGATTTATTGACATACTGTTAAAACCATTCTATTATTATCACTTACTTTGTTATATTGTTTTATGCCGTTCACTGTTTACATCCTCGAATGCGCTGACGGGTCGCTCTATACTGGGTGTACAAATAATATAGAAAAAAGAATCCATGCACATAACCATACAAAAACCGGGGCTAAATACACTTTGGCTCGCAGACCGGTGAAAATGGTTTTTTCGCAAGCATATGATTCCCTGGGAGCGGGGCGAAAACGGGAAGCGGAAATTAAACGTTTGACCCGACAACAAAAAATCGAGCTTATTTCAGGAACACATTGATGAAATAAAAAAGAATAGGCGAACCTATTCTTTTTTATTTTATTTTCCTTTTGGTGCGATACGCTTTGTTGTGCGTGCTCGGATATATTGTGGTGCGCGCACTTTCATTTTTGGTTGTGGTGGCTTGCGAGCATCTTTTGCCGATGGTCGCGGGGGTAAAGTCTGGGAGAGGGGGGT
>CAYGHM010000011.1:29257-31069 GCA_964349825.1 uncultured Gammaproteobacteria bacterium | reverse complement strand
GTATTAAGGGTTTGGTATTAAGTATTAGGTATTAAGGGAAGAAAGATATGCTTATATAATAACATAAATTGTTTAATACAAAAAGCTGATCATGAGATCAGCCCTTAATACTTAATACTTTTCCCTTAATACTATTTTTTCCACTTCCAAGTTTTCACTGCATCTTTCAGGTCAAAATTATCCATATTTTCTACCGGTACGGCAATATAAACGGTCTTCACAGTGCCCGGCATGATAACCATGAGCTTGTCGATTTTTTGGGTACCTGTTTGTGCATCAGTATCATGATAGATATGCCCTTTGACACCGTCCACCATTACTCCTTCAATCAAATTTTCTGCTAATGGAATACCCGGGATACCCTCTTGGATTGCCATAACCGCGTAGGATTTTTGAGTGGCAGGATCAACAAAATCCACTGAATCAGGATTGGCGCCAGGAAATTTTGAACTCGTGCCAAGTGGAAGGGAAAAACTAAATTCATAGCTTGGGTGTACCCACGTTCCATTTGTTTCGGTTTGTTGTGGTGCTGGTTTTTGTTTTTCCGCAGCAGCTTGCTGTTGAGGTTGAGGAGATGGCTGTTCCGGTTTTTTTGCACAACCCGCCCCGACCATAACGAAGGCAAAGAGAAGAGAAGTAATGAGAAGGGAAAATTTCATAAAAAATAATTAGTATATTGAGTATCGTACGCTTCTTTCTGAGTAAGGTCAATTGTCACACGACGACTGCCCCACCTGCACAAAGCGATCCTTTATAGAAAACTGCAAATTGTCCCGGAGTTATTGCACGTTGTTTCTGTCTGCATACAACAACAATAGTATTAGTTCCTCTTTTCTTTTTAATGACTGCGCTCTGTAACTCTTGTCTGTGGCGCAAGCGAACCATGCAATCAAATGGCAATTTCGGTTCATCGCCACTGATCCAATGGATATCGGTAATAGCAAATTCTTTTTTGTATAATTTTGGATCAGTTTCTAAGCCGACAATTAATTCATTCTTTTCTTTATTTTTTTCAACGACAAACAGTGGTTTTCCCCCGCCGGCCTGAGCCAACCCATGCCGCTGTCCAATTGTATAAAATGTGAGTCCTTCGTGTTCACCAATAACTTTTCCCTCAGTGGTAATAATTTTTCCCAATTGTTTTTTAATTTTTTGCTGCAAAAAATCTTTCATTGGCACCTCGCCAATAAAACAAATTCCCATACTTTCCTCCCGCTCTGCTGTCGGCAAACCAAATGTCACCGCCATCTTTCTCACCTGTGGCTTCGTATATTTCCCAATCGGAAACATCACATGCCGCAACTGATCCTGATTGAGTTGATGTAAAAAATATGTCTGATCCTTATTAAGATCTTTGGCACATTGAAGTTGAGACACGACTAAGCTCCGACTCTTCAGGGATGCTGCATTTCTATGGGAAATTGGAAATTGGAAATTGGAAATTTTTATCCGCGCATAATGCCCGGTAGCCAAATAATCAAATCCCAGATCTTTTGCTTTATCAAGCCATGCGCCAAACTTAATAAATCGATTGCACATGACGTCAGGGTTTGGTGTTCTTCCTTCTTCATATTCCCGAAACATATACCCCATCACCCATTCTTTATATTCTTTTTCAAAATCAAGAGTGATAAGTGGAATACCAAGATGAGCAGCAACACGAAGTGCATCGCGACGATCTTGTTTCCAAGAACAAACACCCTGAATATCTGCGCCATCACTCCATTGTTTCATATATGCCCCCGTCACCTGATATCCCTGTTCAACCAAAAGAGCGGCCGCTACCGATGAATCTACACCGCCGGACATACA
>CAYGHM010000011.1:21852-29157 GCA_964349825.1 uncultured Gammaproteobacteria bacterium | reverse complement strand
AATCCATCATTCTATTTCTTCGTATATGTTTTGTCAAACTCATACCCTGCAAATGCACATACGGCAATAATTTCAACAATCGTCACATATAATTTCCAATCCATGTACATTCCTTTGAATATATCAATGCTTTCCCCTGCTGCCATGGTCGTTGCAATGGAAACACCATCAAAAAAGAATGCCACAACAACTGCAATAATTCCAAGAATAACACCACGTTTTACTGTTGGCTCGTAGGCTTTAAAATACCATTTGGCAAGCAATAAAATAACCGGAATATTCAATATCCAATAGACACTATACTGAAGCAAGGTGAGAGATTCACTTTGGTTAACAAATACATTTACTACCCCATACACCAAAAAAGAAAAGGCGTATAAAATAATAGAAAATAATAAAGCGCGGATAAATTTCATAGCATGATAATAAAAAAATAATGTTTACAGGAAAAAACCCGCCTATCACCGGCGGGTCAAAATTTAGTCGTCAAACCGAATAATCTCATCTGGAGCAATAATCGTTGGTTTGGGTGGCGCAACAGGCGGTGCCAGTTCTCGTTGTGGCAACGGTTGTGGTTCTGGCGGTGATTGAGGTTTTGGCGTGACAGGTAGTGACATCACCGGGTTTCTTATTGGTTCAGATGGTTGAGATAATGACATTGCTGGGCGAGGCATTCCTCCACCAGACTGACTTGCATTACCCTCTGTTCCTGGTCCTTTTTTCTTACGACGACGTTTCCGCTTTTTTCTATCCGGATCAACTTGCTGAAGAGATGGTGTTGCGGACCGCTCAACACCGGTTGCCACAGGGGCAGGATCAAATGCAACAACTTCAGGTTCTTGTTGCGGCCGAGATGTTTGTGGAGGTAATAAAGGTGAAACAGGAGAGATTACTGAAGGTTCTGGTCGTGACACAGAACTCGAGTGAGCTGATGGAGACATTGGTAACGGAGACGTGCGTACGGCAGGAATTGACCCAGAGACAACAGGTGGAGGCGATAGTACAGACGCCGGCCGTGGTGCAGATACAGGTATTGCAGGAGGTGGAGGAGGCGGTGTCTGACGAACAACAGTATCGCGCGGCGGAAGCGAGGACAGTACTACCTTTTCTTCCTTTTTTGGTTCTTCCCGTCTTGGAGAAGGTGTGGGTGCAGGTCGGGGTACTGATACACTTGCTAAAGGAGCAGGTTTTGGAGATGGTTTAGGAGTGTCACTTTTCTTTGGCACTGGTGTAGCGCCAAGAGAATTTTCTTCATCCATGTCATCGTCATCATCATCTTCGCCTCCTTCTTCTGTTCCTTCTGCCATACCACTCCATTTCATAATCTTTTCTTCAATCAATTGGCGAGATTTGGCATATCGCTCACGAGAAACACGAATAACTTTTTCTGCATTGCCTGTCGGAGAACCAATCGGCGGCATGGTCATGGCACTAAATGGATGGGATGCAACACCATTGATCATGAGTTTCAAATAAATTTGATACTTCGGTAAGTTTACCAAATCTTCTTCTATAAAAGTTGGAGCAAATTCTTTGGCCAAAAATTCAGCATCTTGTCCCCCGATACGGAAGGTAAGAATTGTTCCTACGTTTCCAAATACTGCATTCGCCACAATTTCATCCAACTGCGTAATATATTGATGGGCCATAATCAGGCTCAAACGATATTTACGGGCTTCAGATAAAATATTGGCAAAACTTGGCGTAGCAAAATTTTGAAATTCATCGACATATAAAAAGAAATCTTTTCGATCATTTTCAGGCGTATCAACGCGCTCCATTGCTGCAAGTTGAATCTTGGTAATAAGCATACCACCAAGCAACCGACTATTATCTTCTCCAATGCGTCCTTTCGACAAATTCATGATAAGAATTTTTTTATTGTCCATGAGATTACGCACGTCGATCGTTGATTTGACTTGTGCTACCATATTACGGATAACACTCGCAGACAAAAACTGACCAATTTTATTTTGAATAGGCGCTACCGCTTCCTGTGCATAACGATCGTTATATCCCGCAAATTCCACCAACCAAAAAGACTTAATAACCGGATCTTTTACTTGGCGCATGACCTTACGGCGGTATTTTTTGTCTGATAACAATCGATTAATACCAAGCAAGGTCGACCCAGGATATTCAAGAAGCGCCAAAAGTGTATTATTCAAAATATATTCCATGCGGGCACTCCATACATCTGGCCAAATTTTCTTAAAAATTCCCATGAGCCCGGATGCTACCAAATGTTTTTGCTCTTCATTGGCTACTTCCAAAATATTAAAACCAATTGGGTAATCCAAATCACATGGATTAAAATACACTACATCATTAATACGGTTCGACGGGATAAAATTGATAATCTTTTCTGCAAAATCTCCATGAGGATCCACAACACCCACACCGTGCCCGGCATAAATATCATGAAGCACCATGTTTTCCATCACAGTGGTCTTTCCCATACCTGTCTTACCGACCACATACATATGGCGGCGGCGATCATCTGTTTGAATACCAAATTGCCGCATTTGATTGCGGAAATTAGTTTGAGCAAAATAGCAAATATCTTGCTCTTCGATATCCTGTCCACCTGAAGTGGGACGAAGATGATGAGTAGGCATAGTATCATTAAGACATTAAAGCACGAGAACATTAAAACAAACCCTTTTTTCAAGAAGAATTATATCACAAAAAAGCGCAAAAAAAAAGAACCCTCTTTAGAGGGTTCTTTGAATGACGGTAAAATTACTGGAGCAATGGCTGTAACGTTGCTTCAATAGCTGATAGTGGAAGTGCGCCATTTAATGGAATACTTTCACCATTTGGGCCAAGGACAATACTATATGGAGTTCCCTGTGCACCGGCAGCTTGCGCATCCTGTTCGTCTGCCTGAACTTTTTCAGCAAACTTCTTATCTGAGACACATTTATTAAACTTGTTGACATCCTTCACACCAGCAGTCTTTGCATACTCCGGCATCTTGGAAAGGTCCAATCCGTCGTTTGAAGTAGTTTTTTCAAAGACAATGTCCACAAATTCCCAGAATTTTCCTTGTTCTCCAGCACACTCACTTGCAAGCGCTTCGGTTCGTGCCTGGCTGTGCAATTGATCAAGTGGGAAATGACGAATCACGAAATTTACCTTATCACCATATTTTTTCATCACTTCCTGCATGGTGACATGGAACCGTTTGCAGAATGGACATTCAAGGTCTGTATAGCCAACAATTGTCACTTTTGCATTTTTGTTTCCTCGAATATGATCAGTATCTTTGTCCACAGGTCGCACCTGAACATTTGCTGGCGCTTCAGCTCCTCCATTTTCCAATCCAGTTGGGGCAGGATTAACCGCAACCTTTTTTGCGGTTGAACCATCGCCACTCAATGTCATCCCGAGAAGAATAAAAAAACCAATCGTACAAAGAACAAGAATACCACCGACCAATCCTGCTACAAACATTTGGATTGCGGTAAGACGAATAACCATACTTCCTTGCTGTGTATGTGATTCGTGTGATGCGTGGTCGTCATTCATAAAAAAAATATTAAGTAACGGGCATAGTGTAGCATATATCCAAGAAAGGACGCAATATGCTGCACTTACTGTAACAACGTTTTTGTTCCAGTTTTATAATGTTCGACATTCGGCTGGTCAAACGCATTTACTTCCATAAGATGGGCAAGATACATCATTTCCACCATTTTAAATTGAAAATATTCCCCAATCGATGCGGCAGAAATATCCTCAAGAACAATTTCAGTAAACGGTAATTCCCTTTTTTGATATGCCATTTTTGTTCCGCCAAGAATTGCTGCCATAATTTGTTTCGTGGTTTTCCCCTGAATCATTTGCACGAGATCAGGAAATATCCGATCTTGTGGCATAGACATGTCTTTCCCAACATCAAACGCGTATATAAAGGTTGTTAACTTATCTTTCGGTCCACCCAAATACAATTGCCCCATAGAATGCAAATCGGTTGACCCAACCGAAACAGTTGGTGTCATACCGGTATTTACTTCATTGTCTGAGATATCTTTTTCCTTCCCAATACTTTCTCCCATTAACTGACGATACCACTTCCCCATTGATTCTAATTCTGAATGAAAAACAAATGTATCACTGATTGTTTTTCCTTTGGTGAGATGAATAAAGGTGATAATTGCAGATAATGCTGCTGGATTTTTATATATATCCTCACCAAGGCACTGATCCCGCATCGCATGGACTCGTTCAATCATCCCATCAATATCATACCCAAGCATGGCAAGCGGAAATAAGCCAACGGGAGAAAAGACAGAATATCGGCCACCCACCAGTCCATGGAGCGGAAGCACAGACATATTCTTGGCAACCGATGCGTTCCATAAAGGAGATTGTTCATCGGTAATGACGACTACACGATCGAATCCGTCTCCAAACTTCTCTTTGTATTGAGAAAGAATAATTTCCGTATTTGCCGTTGTTTCGACGGTTCCCCCTGATTTACTAATGGAAATAATTAATACCTCTTCGCGAGAAGACAGTGTAGATATAAGCACACCGCAACGCATGAGCTGTTCACTATTTGTTGTATCAACGAAAATCATTTTTGGCACTCTTTCCGGTTCAAGCGCATCAAAATATCCACCCACCGCATCGTAAATCGCTTTGGTTCCTAAATTCGACCCCCCAATGCCAATTAAAAAAATATACTTCAATTGTACGGTGGATTTCTCCCGTACCAATGTTTTTACTTTTGCAATCAATTCCTCGTCAAAAGGACAATTCATCGAACATTCCGCTTCAGTAAAATCATTTTTCTCCGCAATACCTTGTAACTTGATAATATACGATGAGAGACCTTCACCTACTGTTTTAATCTCCTCATCCGTCACCAATGAGGATTCTTTGTAAATAAATTTCATAAAATTTTATTAATCCAACTGAACTATCTACTAATAAGTGCATTCCAGTCACTACTAAACCGCTCCAATCCTTTTTCCGTCAATGGATGCGTGATATCAAATGTATTCCATGCCGTATCCAAATCAAAACCATGATATAAAATCGGCGTCAGTGGCACATCATAGCTAAATCCATCTGGAACCTGTTTTCCTTGTTTATTCCATTCTGAAAGCAGCAAGGCAGGCGCAGTGATAATATCAACACTATACTTCATAGAAGCATTCAATTGATTCATATTACGGATGCTTGCTGCCAATACTTCCACATGCCCATCCCCTTTTTTATACAGACCCATGATATTTTTTATTATATCCATGCCATTTTCTCCTTGATCATCCAAACGTCCAACAAAAGGAGAAATAAATACCTGCCCTTTTTTTGCACCTTTTGTTGCCACGTACACCGCAGCAGCCTGTGCTTCCGAAAAACAGAGTGTCATATTAATACGTAACCCGTCTTTTACCAAAGCTTCAGCGGCAATGAGCCCTTCCGTTGTTGTCGGCAATTTAATATGTGCATTAGGAATCCAAGAAAACATCGCACGAGCTTGCGCAATCATTTCCTCATGTGTCGTATGCTTATCCGCGTACACTTCAATTGATACGGATCCAGCTGGTATCAAAGCAGAAATTTCCGACACCACCTGTTTATAAAAATCCATGATTTCTTTTGGGGTAAATTTTTGCCCATTTTCAAATCGTTCTTTTACGACAGGATGTTTACTTACCAAGGTAGGATTGGTGGTCTGACCATCGAGAGATCCGAGCAAATTAATCATAGTACGGGTTTCAGCAGGGTCCCCGCTATCGAGAAATATTTTGGTTGGCATAGCAAATTATTTTTATTTTACCTGATAGAATAGAGACTTTTCCAAGGAGACAAACCAATAAACACGAACTTATTAAATTACTATAACTATAGCAGTAACGGAACGGAAAAAACAAGTCGTCGAACCCACAGGCCATCCTTTTTCCTCCTTTTTATTTATTGACACCCCACCTGACGACTGCTACTATAATTCAATACCCTATTATTAATATGCATACGATATGAATGATTCCATTTCCCTGCCAAAAACCCTTGTTGGCACCAAAATCAATGACTTTGACCTTGAAGCATTTCACGGCAATGATATTCACAAAAAAATTAAATTTTCTGAACTCAAAGGAAAATGGTTTATCCTTTTTTTCTATCCCGCTGACTTCACTTTTGTCTGCCCTACTGAGCTCGAAGAAATGGCCGAACTCTATTCGGAATTTCAGAAATTAAATTGTGAAGTTTTAAGTGTAAGTACAGATACCACATTTGCCCACAAAGCATGGCATGATAATTCAAAAGCAATTGGAAAAGTAAATTTTCCTATGATTGCCGACCCAACTGGAAAATTGTGCAAATCACTTGGCGTATATATTGAAGAAGAAGGACTCGCTCTTCGTGGCAGCTTCTTGGTTGACCCGGATGGCATTATCAAAGCGATGGAAGTCCATGACAACAGTATCGGCCGCAGCGCACAAGAATTACTCCGCAAATTACAAGCAGCACAATATGTCCGTGAGCACGGCGGTGAAGTATGTCCTGCAAAATGGACACCGGGCAAAGAAACACTGCGACCAGGCGCTGACCTAGTAGGGAAAATCTAAAAATTTAAATAAGCAAATAGGCAAATATACAAAGAGTATCTAATTTGCCTATTTGAATATTTGATTATTTGAATATTTGCATATTTATATGATTTACGAACCAAAAGACTTCTCTCATCTCCTCGGCACACCGGGCATGAGTGATACCCTCCTCAATAATCATTTCACTCTCTACCAAGGGTACGTAAAAAATACGAACTCACTTCTAGAACTCCTTGATACAAAGCAAGTCGGAACGCCGGAATACGCTGAACTCCAACGACGATTCGGCTGGGAATGGAATGGTATGCGCCTACATGAACTCTATTTTGGAAATATGAAAAAAGGAGGGGTTCCACTCCAAAGTGGCATGCTAAAAGATGCAATCGAAAAAATTTACGGCAGTATAGAAAAATGGCAAGAAAATTTTATCGGCGTTGGCAGTATGCGCGGTATTGGTTGGGCCATTCTTTATTGGGATAATGAATCAAAAGAATTATTTAATGTTTGGGTCAACGAACACGATGCTGGTCATCTCGCAGGCGCGACTCCGATTCTCATTATGGATGTCTTCGAACACGCCTTCATGATTGACTACGGCTTAAAACGAGCTGATTATATTGCAGCATTCTTTAACGCCATTGATTGGGAAGCAGTAGCAAGTAGAATTTAAATAAAAAAGGCCAAAATTAGTCAAAAAACCATTCCTCCCTTTTTGCCAATAACCCCGCAATTACAATAA
>CAYGHM010000011.1:4816-21752 GCA_964349825.1 uncultured Gammaproteobacteria bacterium | reverse complement strand
CGGAAATATTATTAGTAATCCCGAATTTTATCAATAATCCCCATCTGCTGGATTTTTTCCAAGGCTTTCGCTTCGATCTGACGAATACGTTCACGGGTAACATCAAACTCACGACCCACTTCTTCAAGTGTATGAGTAACACCGTCTTTCAAACCAAAACGCATTTCAAGGATTTTCTGTTCACGAGGAGAAAGTTGTTCAATTGCTTCCTGAATATAATCACGCAAAAGTTCAATACCTGCCGCATGAGATGGACTTTCATTTTTAATATCTTCAATGAAGTCTGATAATGACGTATCATCATCGTCATCATCACCCACAGATGTTTCAAGTGAAATAGTATCCTGAGAAATTTTGATAATATGTTTTACTTTGTCGACGTCTTCTCCCATTTCCGCAGCAAGTTCTTCTGGTGTTGGATCACGTCCAAGATCCTGAAGTAAACGACGAGAGATCTGTTGAAAACGGTTAATCGTTTCTACCATGTGAACCGGAATACGAATCGTACGTGACTGATCAGCAAGCGCACGAGTGACTGCCTGACGAATCCACCAGGTGGCATACGTAGAAAACTTATATCCTTTGCGGTAATCAAATTTTTTCACGGCACGGAATAATCCAATATTTCCTTCTTGAATTAGATCAAGTAAAGATAATTGTTTCCCGACAAACTTCTTTGCAATCGAAACAACCAAACGCAAGTTTGCTTCAATCATTTTTCGTTCCGCGTCTTTATCACCACGCTCTTTGCGGCGAGCAAGATCGATTTCTTCTTCCGCATTCAACAATGGAATTTTACCGATTTCTCGCAAGTACATCTGGATAGAATCCTGAGAAATACTGCCGAGATCAAATTCACCTTCAATATCAGGTTGACTTCCTTTTATACCAGTCATCATCTCACGTGTTTCAGTGCGACGACCGAGAAGTCCCCCTGTTGATTCCACAACAGAAATACTATTTTTATCAATCAAATCCAAAAATCCTTCGTACGTGTCAATATAGTGTTCAACAAAAGGAAAAAGATGTAATATTTCCTCTTCGGTGATAAATCCACGACCGCGACCCTTATTGGCTACAGCCCACATTTGTTCCAATGTTGGTTCCACCAAAGGTTCACTCGACTGCATCGGTTGAAATAATTGTTTTCCGTCTCGATTGACTTCGCGGAATGTCGTCGCAGAAGACGTGGGCTTGGAAGCCCGTGGCTTTGGACGAGAAAAAGCCTTCTGCTTTGGCTTAGGCTTTGATTTTAATACTGGCTTCGAAGTGCTTTTTTGAGGGGCCTTCGTTGGTTTTTTCTTGGTATCCACAGCTTTTTTGGCTGGGTTCTTCTTTTTTTGAACAATAACTTTCTTTGCTACTGCTCGTCGCTGAATTGTGGCGGGTTTCTTCGGCATAAATAAAAGGCCAGAAAAGCCTTAAAGGCCTGAAAAGCTATGATAATCAAAGCTATTCAAACCTCATCGGCCTTATATTAGTTGTTGCAATTCCTGAAGAATTTCAGCGACGCGATCCGACTCTCCATTTTTTTCAACAATTTCGAGTTCGTATTGCAATGCTTTTCTTCTTTCCAAGGTGTATTCCCTGTGAATCTGCTCTGATAATACGAGGATCTCTTTTTCTATAACCGTACTATCATTTTTCACAGAAGCAAAAAATTCCCACTCCCCCTTTAGAAGCAGGTGGTCTGTCAATTGCTGGAGTGCGGATGGCATTTCATGCCGCTTCTCGTCAAGAACAATCTTATCAGTAGTACTATACGCTAAACTAAGCCATTCGTAAAGAGGGCCATAGGCCGATGTGGACAAGGCTTTGGTAGGGAGCTGTTCTACCAGTTTCTTCTCAATAGACGGTAATTTCCACAAAAATATAAAAAGTTGTTCAATCAAGGTTTCAAGACGAGTTGCCGGCTGTGGCACAGGTTTCGGAACGACCTTCGTTTCTTTGGCAAAACGCGAAGAATCCGATGCCTTTTGCGCCGATGCATGTCTGCCAGCCAAAATACGTTTTATATCATCTCGAAGCACTTCTACGTCTACTCCTAATTTATGACTTAATTCTTGAAGCCAATGATCTCGTTCTACCGCATAAGGAATACGAACAATTTCCCCAAGCAAGGCATCGGCAATTTCCTGTTTTTGACGCGGGCTTGATAAATCTTTTCCACGAAAAGCGCGATCAAAGTACCACCGCATCACATCAACAGCCTCATCAACCGCTCGGAGCCACACTGCTTTATCCTTTTTAATACACTCATCCGGATCTTTTCCTGCTCCTTCTGGAATCTGAATAATTTTTACTTCAAGTCCCGCTTCAAGCGCAATATCAATTCCACGCTTCGCCGCATTTTGCCCAGCCTCATCTGCATCAAACGCCATGCGAATACTTTTTGCATAGCGCTCCAATAGTTTTATTTGTTCTTCAGTAAGTGCGGTACCACTCGACGCGACAACATTGTGCATACCTGCTTGATGACAGGCAATAACATCCATTTGTCCTTCAGCAAGAACACTAAACCCTGCTTGTTTAATCGCTTGTCGTGCTTTATCGAGCGCAAAAACAATACGCGATTTATCAAATACTGGCGTCTGCGGTGTATTCACATATTTTCCACCAGTCATTGCTGTTTCCACAAGGATGCGTCCGGTGAATCCAACAATATCTCCCTGAATGTCCCAAATAGGAAACATAATCCGCCCACGAAAACGATCGTAAAATCCTTTTCCACTACCACTAGTAGCGCCATCACGCTTAATCGTAAGCCCAGACGCGACCATATCTTCAATCGCACATCCTTTTTTTAATAAATATTTTGTCAGCAAATCCCATTGGTCAGGAACAAATCCAACCTGCCACTCTTCGAGAGTATCTGTTGTCACCCCTCGTTTTGTTAAATAATCACGCGCATCTTTTGCCGCATCCATCTGCATTAAAAAGCTGTGATAAAAATAGGAAGCTTTCGCATTAATATTTTTAATACGATTTTTTTCATTCATCTCTACCTCATTGCGAACTCGTCCTGTCAATTCAATTCCTGCGCGTTGTGCAAGAAAACGAAGCGCTTCCACAAATTCCATTCCTTCAATTTCTTGAACAAAGGTAAAAATATCACCGCCTTTGCCGCACCCAAAACAATGCCATCCTTGACGTTCACGGGTTACCATAAAAGATGGAGACTTTTCCCGATGAAACGGACAAAGCCCCTTATGGTTTACTCCCGCAGCCTTAAGCGGAACATATTCTCCAATAAGTTCCACAATATCAATTTTATCTTTTACTTGCTGGGTGTCGGACATAGTGGATTACAACATGCTGAACATACGAACTACGAAAAATACGAAAGTACGAAACAAAATACAGAACACAAATGACACAGATTGAACAGATTTACACAGATTTGAATTTTCTCCCATTTCGTAATTTCGTATTTTTCGTAGTTCGCATGTTACTGATACTTTTCACGTAAATAACGAATAATATCATCTGATTCGTACATCATGACCGGTTTTTCAGGGTTGCGATTATCGACCAGGAATGGAACCTGCGCTTTCCCGCCAATTTGTACCAATCGTTCGCGTTCTTGGGTGCCATACGAGGCATCATGAGCCACATAATCAAGACCAAGCTCCTGTAACACTACATGTACTTTCACACAATAACCACAATGGTCAGTTTGATATAACTCTAACATACTATTTAATTCCCTATTCTTTATTCTCTATTCTTTAACGCTTGATTCCCGAAATAACATATTTCGCCAACATATCACCTTCCAGATTCACTCTACCTCCTTCTGCGACAGAAGACAAGGTGGTGTGCGCCCAGGTATAGTCAACCAAAGAAACAGTAAACCGATCTTCGGTCAGTCGCGCAATGGTGAGACTTACTCCGTCCACGGAAATTGTCCCCTGTGGCGCCATATAGGCCCGAACACTTTCGGGCGCTTCAATGGTGACCAGCCAATTATCGCCGTCTTTTTTTATCTCATGCACCACTGCCGTGCAATCTACATGGCCAAAGACAAAATGTCCACCAACCTCATCCCCCATACGAAGCGATGGTTCAAGATTCACATGATCCCCTTCTTTTTTTTCAGACAAAGTTGTTTTGCGCACTGTCTCAGGCATCACATCAAATACCATTATCTCCCCATCCAACTGCGCAACCGTTAAACAAACACCGCTAACAGCGACACTCGACCCGAGTTGTACTTTTTTGGATATGATCGTATCTGAAATAAAAAAACGGAAGCCTGTATCTTTTGCTTCAATGGTATTTATTTTTCCTATTGATTGAATAATTCCGGTAAACATATACATTACAACAAAAGTTCTTTAATTATTTCAACATCCTGCTCAATTTTCTTTTTTAATGCATCGAGAGAAGAAAATTCAAGAATATCACTCACTCTTTCTTTTACATCAATATCGATCGTTAAACCATACAGATCTTTTGGTTCCATATCAATAATATGCACCTCCACTTTCCACGGCTTATCTAAAATAACCAAAGCGCCTTGATATCTTTTTTCTTCAATAATTACCCATGCAGCACAAACACCAGGCGGAAGTGATAGTGCTTCTTTTTTAATATCAATATTCGCTGTTGGATACCCAAGCGTCCTACCTACTTTTTCACCGTGGACCACTGTGCCAGTAAAATGTTTTATGCTATTTAACATACGAACTACGAAAAATACGAAATTACGAAATAAAATGCAGAACACAGATGACACAGATTGAACAGATTTATACAGATTTTGGATTCTCTTCGTTTCGTACTTTCGTATTTTTCGTAGTTCGTATGTTCTTATATACGGTCTCTAGTTCTTCGACAATACGGTCCCATCCATAATATGTTTCGGCAGCTGCTCGGGCGCGGGCAGACCATTCGGCTCTATCGGTTTCTGCAGAAAAATAGCTAATAATTGCATCAACCAACATAGCTACATTTCCTGATTCTACAACCATTCCCCCTTTTTCGGCAACCGTTCTCACACCCGCTAAATCACTGGCAATAACAGGAAGTCCACTGGCCATGGCTTCGAGAAGCACCATGCCAAATGCTTCCCCACGTGTTGTCGATGGTAAAACAAATAAATCCCCCATATTATAATGATACGGTAACGCATCATCTGAAATTCGCCCGACAAAACGTACTCTATCCACAATGCCAAATGTCTGCGCGCGCAGCTCAAACTCCGGACGAAGTGATCCGTCTCCCACAAATACCGCCTGAATATCCAAATCCATTTGTTTCATAGACAAAAGCGCTTCGAGCAATACCGGCACCCCTTTAAAATAATGCGACTGATCCATGCCACCAACAAATACAACAGTCGGGATATCTGGATTTAATTCATAGGCAACGAACAAGTCCGTTGGTTTTTCTCTCGGTGCAAATCGTTTTGTATCAACACCAAATGGTAGTTCTACCCATTTTTCTGGATTACTGCGATATAATGCGCTTGCGTCACTTTCCGCAATAAAATCAAATGAGCTTGCAATTAGACAGTCTGCAATACCAAGTATTTTTGGTAACCAATATTTTGCATAATAAGAAAAGAATAATCCTTTCCAACCTTTCGCGCGATTATCCATATGATAGGTAATCACAAGTTGTCGATCAGGATGTTTTAGTTTCCACTTCCGTACTAAGTTTGCTGTTCCAAAAAAAGGATAGTGCAAATGAACAATATCCGCATCTTCAAGTCGTTTATGAATGTCCGGCAAATATGCCGCATTGCCAAATTTAATGGCTGGAGTAAGCCGCGTAGCGTATTCCTTCATTCCACTCACCGGCTGTTCCGTTTCTTCGTGGCCATATAAAGGAGTAAATACTTGGACACGATGTCCGCGCTTTGCCAATTCACTCACGGTTTGAAAGACAACATTACCCATACCGCCATAGTATGGAGGATATGTACTTACGATGTGAATAATGTTCATAAAAATTACAAAAATAAGCTGTGAGAATATGCAAATAAACAAATATTCAAATATGCAAATTTAGGAATTTTTATTTTGAATATTTGCATATTTGCGTCTTTGCATACTTAAATACTATTTCTTCAACGCCTTTTCCCGGACGACTTTTGTGACATCTCGGTTCATTGCTTCGATTTTAATATGAAGGCGGAAAACAATAAAAAATAAAAGACCCAGGCCAATATACATGACCAAATCAGATCCACGTCCAATACCAAAAAGATGCGCAATTCTGGTGGTGCTATTTGGCCAAGCAACTACAACGATAACACCAATCCAAAATAGGATCCAAAAAATCATGCCGCGCGGTCCGAGCAATTCATCCTGCTTTTTTTTCATGATAAAAAAGATCGCGTACAATGCAAAGAGGATGAAGAGGATTTGAAATAAAATAATCATAGGGATAAAAAAGATTACTGAATATCTTCTATACTATTTAATAAATTTTCCGAAAAACAAATCTTTTATAATATCAATTCCTGATAAACCGGACTGGCCGTATTTTTTATATATAACTTTCACCGGAAATTCTACATATCGTAAATTATGCTTTCGAACTAAGTGTGGAATTTCTGTCGCATGTGCCATTCGGTCTTGATTGATTTTAATATATTCCAATGCGCGCCGGGATAAAATACGAAAGCCGTTGTGCACATCAGATAAATACAATCCGCCAAATGCTCGATTGATAATTTTTGCTGCCGGATGAAGAATATACTTTTTAAAAAATGGTACATTGGATCTTCCATCAAGAAATCGTGATCCTAAAAGCACATCAGCATTATGTTTTTGTAAATGATCAAATGCAGGACGAATATCATCAACAGAAAATTGTCCATCTCCATCAAAATGGATAATGTATTCAGCCCTTACACTTCGCGCATACTCATGCCCGGTTTCAAGCGCTGCCCCCTGCCCTCTATTAATAGTATGAACCAATACGGTAGCACCCGCAACCTTGGCTTCTTCCACGGTCCGGTCAGATGAACAATCGTCCACCACGACTACCTGATCTACATGACTAAAAAGGCTCCGAACAACGGAACCTATATTCTTTTCTTCATTATATGCAGGTACGATAGCAATAAACATAGATTACATGCCATGATACGCCACGGCCTGCTTATTTGCAATAGCATAATCCATGGTTTTGCGAAGGCCATCTTCAAGGCGAACCAACGGCAACCAACCAAGCTGTTCTTTGGCACGATGCAAATCTGGGGTACCTTTGAGGGTGATAAATGCGAGTGGTTCTTCAAGAACAATCTGGGATGATGACTTTACCATGGTAATAATCTGTTGCGCCACATCTCCAATAGTAGTCACCGAATCATGGCCGATATTGACCAAAGACACTTCTGGTCCGGCATGCATAAGCCGAATAAGCCCATCCACAGTATCGCTGGCAAAACATAATGACAATGTCGTAGTTGGGTCTCCGTAAATAACCAAATTTCTTCCTTCAAGTGCATCAAGAATAAAATCCGGCACAAGCAAACCATGTCGTAGTTGCATGCGCGGCCCATATGTCGTAAAGATACGAGCAATTTTGGCATCCACACCATAGACCTGACTATAGGTAGCAACACATGTTTCGGCAAATCGCTTTCCTTCATCGTAGCAAGAACGCGGACTCAAATGATTTACCCGACCTTCATATTCTTCCGTAAAGATAGAATGATCCCCTTCTGGAGATCCATACACAACCGAACTCGAAGCAAATACATATTTTGCCCGATATTTTACCGCCAAATCAAGTGTGGAAATCATCGCGTTTGAATTGGACCACAAAGATTGCATTTTCTTTTCTTCAAAATTCTTTGGACTAGTCGGACAGGCAAGATGATAAATTTCTTGCACTCCCTGAAATCGCACTTTAAATTTTTCCAATTCTGGAAATGTATCAAGGTCAATCGGATGGTTCACATCGCATTTAATAAATTCAAAATCCGGATATTGCAACAAATGTTGAATATTCTGAATATTTGAATTAGACAAATCGTCCATGCAAATAACTTTTGCTTCACGAAGAAGACGTTCACATAAATGCGACCCAATAAATCCGGCTCCGCCGGTAACGATCACATTTTTTTTATCGAAGATGGGAGTTTGGTTCATCATATACAGAAATGATAACACAAGAAGAGGTAATTTTCAATTTTCAGTTATCAATTTCCAATGATAAGAACGGTATTTTAATTGAAAATTGGAAAATGAAAATTGAAAATTATTCCCTCACCTCCACCTTATCCCCAATCTTCAATCCATACTTATCTGCACCCCCTGCTGGCAATTCTAATACGGCATTTGCTGCTTCTCGAGGAAAATATGGCGTCCACGCACCATCAGCTGGTTGTTCAACGGGAATAAATTTGGCAATATCAACAATAACACCCTTCTTTACCCAAACAATATCAATAGGAAATTTCATATCACGCATCACAATGCCATGCCGACCGGTAGCACCAAAATCCAATACCATTCCCTGATATTCATCCAAAGAATTACGATCTCCCAAACCTTTATATATTTGCGACGGTGTACTCGCAATAAGGACATGTAGTCGCTCATTGTGTACCGTTATATACCCCTCTCCCAATGTCCAATCAAAAACACGCAGGACAATAAACCCACCGACGAATAGGACCAATACGACAAGGCTTATAATTTTACTAACAGAGAGGTCTTTCATATATTATGAGATATGACGGAATTACGGATTACGCGGAGTTACTGATAATACTACCCAATCTCTCCGTAACTCCGCATTATCCGTAATTCCATTAAGTCTATTACACGCTTTCTTTCTTGCTAAACCATATAGCTAATAATAGCATGAGCACAACCAAAAAGACGAGAGCAATAATTTTTTGGCTACTCTGAACAAATAATCCAATCAGACCAAACAACAATGCCATGGCATAAAAAAGAAGAACCGTTTGTTTTTGACTCAGTCCGGATTGTAATAATTTAAAATGCAGATGTTCATTGTCTCCTTCAAATACCGATCGTTTCAACTGATACCGGCGAATCATGACACGAATAATATCGAGAACAGGAATACCAATAACAAGTAGCGTTGTCGCAATTTTGCTCCCAGAAACAATAGCCAAAAATCCAAGCACGAATCCAGCAAATAAACTGCCCCCTTCGCCCAAAAATATTTTTGCCGGATGCCAATTAAACAATAAAAATCCAAGACATACACCAGCAAACGCAATCGCAATATACCCTACTTCTGGCTGAAACCATTCTTGTTGTTGCGTGAGAAAAAAGACGGCCAGTGCGCCGATAGCGACAATGCCTGTCACAAGTCCATCAAGTCCATCTAATAATTTTGTGGTATACATCATGCCCATGAGCCAGAAAAAAACGAGCAGATCTGCAAAGACAACAAATGTTCCGAGTACACCAAAATGAATATTCCATTGGTCTAAATATAAAATACCCCCAAACGGATTGGTTACTTGTGTTGGACCAATGCCGTAGAGAATAACACAAGCAGTTGCAACTAAAGGAAAAAATAATTGATACCGCGCTTTCATCGGATATCTATCATCAATCAGCCCGCCAATCATAAGTATAGTACCACCGACAAATAGTGCGGCAATCTCTTTCCAGGATAATGATGTGCCGACGTATCCTGACCAATACAATAAAAATAAGATAATAAAAAAAGACAGGTAAAGCGCAAGCCCGCCTCCAAGAGGAATTGTTTTTTTATGAATCTTACGTTTCGCGACTTTCGGACTATCAACGATGCGAAGGTGCAACATGAGGGAGCGAACCGCGATAGTTAATATGATAGATAGAAAGAATGAGGCAAGGAGAATAATAACAGCCATACATATAGTAACAGATATACCTATATAGTATAGAAAAAAAGCATAAACAGCAACTTCAATAAAAAGAAACCGTTTATCACGGTTTCTTTTTCCTCAACATATTGTATGTAATGTACAATACGTAGTCGGGTGGGAATGATTGCGCTATCATATCCCGTCCCCCTTGTCATATAGCACCTCCCTTGTCTCGCAGAAGCTTCTCAAGCGAAGGCGGGACTACCGAGCAGAAAACGTTCCTCTTGCGCACCAACCGCTCGAAGGTTGGAAGAGAAGCCTTGTGGGCTACGGACTACGGCTGGTGGAGCATGCCGGTACGCCGGACGCTGTGGTAGTACAGCGTAACCTGTCGGCCGTCCACGTGACCTTCGATGTTCCAGCTCTCGCCGGACCCATCTTCGATCTGGACACCGCTGACGTAGAGCTCCTTCACCACTCTTCCTTCGAGGGTGATGGTCACGGTTCGAGAACGACCGAAGGAGCGATCGAAGAGCGCCAGCATGAGATCGAACTTGCCCGGGCCGCCAATGATTTTGCAGGATGCCATAACGGCACCTCCTAACAAATGAACGCCTCCTGAGTAGATGCGGAGGAAAGCATCGTTGTCCACTTTCGCAGACCACCTCTCCATAACGGACAGGAATTCTTGTTGCCAAGCAACGGTCAATAATAGCATAAAATAATGGTTTTGTCAATAATAAGCTGTTTTTTACACAAAAAAATAGCTCAACCGAGCTATTTTAATTAAAAATTTTAAATTGAAAATTGAAAATTTATTTATGCTCCACCCACATATCCATCCCTGCACCAATAACGACCGTATCACGTCGATTTAATTTGCCTGATAATACCATTTCCGCCAACTTATTCTCAACATGTTCCTGAATGGCACGGCGCATAGGGCGGGCACCAAATTGTGGATCAAAGCCGACATCCGCAAGCGCATCGAGTGCGGCTGGTTCTACACGTAAGAAGACGCCCCGAGCTTCTAAATCTTTTCCAACACGTTTCAACATGAATTCCGCGATATGCTTTGTTTCATCACGAGTAAGTGGTTTAAATAAGACAATACCATCGAAACGATTCAAAAATTCCGGACGATAATATTGTTTCAATTCATCGCGGATCAATGCCTGACGCACATCTTCAAGCGGTTTGCCACTTGCCAATTCACGACTGGCATACTCTGTTCCTGCATTGGATGTGGCAATAATAATACAATTGGTAAAATCAATCACGCGGCCAACGCTATCAGTCAATCGGCCATCGTCAAATACCTGCAAGAAAAGATTGAGTACATCTTTATCTGCTTTTTCTAATTCATCAAGCAAAACGAGAGAAAACGGATTCTGTCGCACTGCTTCCGTAAGCAATCCACTTCCCTGCTGTCCTGGCTGACCGATAAGCCGGTAAATGCCGCTTCGATCCTGGTACTCACTCATATCCACACGGATCATTCGTTGCTCACCGCCAAAATATACTTCAGCAATTGTTTTTGCCAATTCAGTTTTACCCACACCAGTCGGACCAAGAAATAGGAAGTTGGAAATAGGACGATTTTTGGAACGGATATCGGCTCGGGCACGACGAAGCGCATTTGCAATAAGGACGACTGCATCATGTTGTCCCACCACTCGCAAATGCATCTGTTCTTCGAGTTGTAATAATTTTGCTGATTCATCTTGCGACAAACTCGTAACCGGAATACCGGTTTTTTGAGACACAAGCATCGCAATATCATCCACCATCACCAATTGATGCTCCCCTTTTTTACTTCTCACATAACTCGCCGCTTCGGTCATAAGTGCAATGGCATTTTCTGGAATCCGCTGATCATGCAAAAATTGTTTGGATAATTTTACTGCGCTCGCAATTGCGTCGTAAGAAAAAAATACATTATGTTTGTATTCCACCGTTCCCACTTTTGATTCCAATACCTGAATCGCTTGATTTTCTTCCATTTCACTTACCACTACTTTTGCAAGAGCAGACCCGAGTTCTGAATTTAAAATATGTCGATTGAATGCATCGGGAGTCGTGGTAGTAAGCGTCAAAAATTGTCCGTCGCGCAAATATTCCGCGAGTGTACCAGACACGTCAAGACCAGATTCTTTTCCATCTCCTCCCATGAGCTCATGAATATTATTAATAAAAAGAATAATATTGCGGGCCCTACCAACTTCATGCATGATTTGGATAAGTCGTTCTTGCGCGCCGCTCACACTCGTTCCTGCAAGCAAAGAGGAAACAGATAGTTGCACCAATCGTTTATCTTTCAAACGTGTCGGCACATCTTCTTCTACCATCCGCTGCGCAATACCTTCAATAATAGACATTTTTCCCACACCTGATTCTCCAGTTAAAATAATACTCTGCGCGCCACCATCCACAATACGAAATATTTCATCAATTTCTTTATCTCGCGCAACACAAGGCGCCAAATATCCCATTTTCGCATGCATGGTCATGTCTTGGCTAAAACTATTTAAAAATGGTGTTGCCACTGCGGTCATTGCCCGGTCCATACCGTATTTACTGCGATGTACTCCGGCTCGACGCAAGGCAACGTACTGTCGGCGCAATCGCTCACGCACACGCATCCACTCGATAACATTGCTTAATTTATCTTTATCAATATTTGCATCATATAAAAACTCTTGAATCAGTTCAGACTGACGTACTGTTGCCAATAGTATTTCCGTTACATGAACATATTCCTGACGCAAGTCTTTGGCATTTTCATACGCATAAAACAAAATACTCAACACTTCTTTGGAAAAAATTGGAGCAGATGGTTTTTGTGGTACTGATGGAAAAAGCTTGGAAAACTGCGCTTGGATATGTTTTGGCGCAACGCCGAGACGAAGCAAAATAGACATTGATTGGTCTGTACCAAGCAATGCAGAAAATAAATGAAGCGGAGTCACTTCAGGATCACCGTGTTGATCTGCAATATGATACGCCTGTTCAATCGCCCGATGTGCTTCTTCGGTAAAGGTCGCTGCAATATTTTTTCCTTGCGAGGATTTCAGCACGGTTTGTGCTGTTGGGTATACCAATTGATTTTGAGAAGATACTAATTCTGATTTTTTCTTTTTAATATCAACAAGCTCTGGCGGCACACGAAGCACGATAGTGCGATAGAGTGTATAACTCAAAAAAACAATGCCCAACCACCATAAAAATGCGATCGCATTGGCAGTTGTCCAAAATTCAAACGTAAACATGTCTTCTACCGCCTTGCGAGACATGGCGAGAAATAAAGAGAATGCAATAAATCCAGCGCCAAATAAAAGGCCGCCGATAATATGCAATCGATTGAGCCAGCGTCGTCCCTGTCGATAGGCAATATGATATCGAGTAACAGGACGTCCCCAATATAAAAAAGTATTTCCCGCAATATGTCCGAGAGATAATTCTTCCGGTTTTACCTGATCCAAGCCGCCAATAATCACTTTTCCACGACGGATACGACATACTTCAAATGCAAGTAGCGGTTGTTTTAAAAATTGCATATCAATATCCAAAAAGAGAAAAACCAAGCATCAGCATAATAAATGGAGGAAAAGCAATCCACAATAGGATAAGCCCAAACATAAAAAACAAAAAGACACCGAAAGCAAATCCTCTCCCAATAATATTCACAACACGCATGAACACACTCATGATGCGGCCCTGCCAATCAGACTGGCCATACATGGGAACAAAAATATTTTTCAACCAAATCCCAGGCGCGAGTGATATATTTGCTTCTTGTACCGTACGTCCGCATGCAAGAATCACACGTTTCAATCCATTGGTATACCACCACACGGGAAATAAAAACACGTCAAAAACAAATTCCATGGCGAGACGTTGGAGGATGAGAGGCCACATAGCGTGGAAATAGATAAATATAAGTATAGTGTACCAGAAATAAAGGAATTAGGAAATTAAAAATTATGATATATAATACACAGCTTATGAGTAACCAAGACCTAAGAATTTAGCCACCTGCCAATATCCCAATATTGTAAATTCACTGAATAATTGATAAAGTCCTTGTAGATATCTATTCATACTCCTCACAAACAACTTTAAAAATTATTTTTCAACCATAAAAACAATCTTCAATTCTATTCTATATACCATATGAATCCCGAACGAAGTCCAGGAAGAAATCCTGAAGATTACGAGGTGTCCGCACCAAACCCAGCAGAAATAGTAACACAAGAAACGAGCCTGCTTACCAAATTGAGAGGAAAAGCACAAAACCTTGCGAAAGTTCTTATACTTTTTACGTCATTAAGCTTGGGATATTCTGAAGAAAAAAAAGGAAGTAACGCAGAAAAACCTGGATACACTCTTGAAGAAGTAGAAAAGATAAAAGGTGACAGCGCACGATTCCTTAATAATGCTAAAGATTTTAAAGGTATTCCTGGGTTAAATTTAGAAAAGGAAATATCCCAAGCAAGGGACCAGGAACCGAGGGTATTTCTTGAAAATGCTAAATATTTTAAGGATATTTCTGGATTGAACTTAGCCCAGGAGATAATATTGACCAGAATAATGGACGCTCACTCATTCTTGAACAATGCAAAAGATTTTAAGGATATAGCAGGGCTTAATCTCGCACAGGAAATAATAGAAGCAGCAAAACGAGAACCTGAAACATTCTTTGAAAATGCAAAAGATTTAAAAAGTATACCAGGGTTAGACTTAGGGCAAGAGATAACAAAAACAGCAGAATTTTATCCTAAACAATTACTTAAAAATGCAAAAGATTTAAAAGATATACAAGGATTAAATTTGGCGGCGGAAGTATTAGAGGCAGCAAAACGAGAACCTGAAACATTTTTTAAAAATGCAAAATATTTAAAAGATATACCAGGGTTAGACTTAGGGCAAGAGATAACAAAAACAGCAGGATTTTATCCTGAACAATTACTTAGAAATGCAAAAGATTTAAAAGATATACAGGGGTTAAATTTGGCGGCGGAAATATTAGAGGCAGCAGAAACAGAACCTAAAACATTCTTTGAAAATGCAAAAGATTTAAAAGATATACAGGGGTTAAATTTGTCTAAAGAAATAATAACAATAGCAAAAAATTATCCGGGAGTTTTTCTCGAAAATGCAAAAGATTTAAAAGATATACAGGGGTTAAATTTGGCGGCGGAAATATTAGAGGCAGCAGAAAAAGAACCTGATTATTTTCTTTATTATGCTAAAAATTTCAAAGATATACAGGGGTTAAATCTAGGAAAAAAGATAGCAGAAATAGGAAAAATTAATCCCAAACTACTTCTCCTACATGCAAGAGATTACAAAGATATACAGGGGTTAAATTTGGCGGCGGAAGTATTAGAGGCAGCAGAAAAAAAACCTTATATTTTTCTTGGTTATATTAAATATTTTAAAGATATTTTCCCAGAAAATAATGATTTGTCATTCTTAATAGAAAAAATATTTAAAGATAATCCCGATTTAATTAATGAATATAAACTTGTTCTGGATAGTATTCAAAATCCACAACTTATGTCAACCAAAGTATTAAAAAAAATATCTGATACGGAAACGGCTATACTTTTAAATCACATGGTTAAACATGGTTTGTCTGAAAGTGATGCCAAGAAGATAATAGAAAATGAAAATAATAAATTTTTACAAACACTCATCGAAATAAAATCAGAATCTGACCATCTAGGAAAAGGGTCTATTGACGATGCTTTAAAAAATATTTGTCTACAAAAAGTACAAAAAATCAATGAATTACATGAACAACCCGATGCAGCCAGATTTGCTTCAGTGAATAAATTGACACCAACAGAGCTATACACCTTAATGGTTTATGGTGAAGAAGAAGTTTATACATCATCGTTTAATGGACTTTTTAGCCTTCTACTAAATAAAATAAAAAAAGATAATCTAAGTGGAAAAAAACTATTAGAGCAAGTGGCTCAAAACAAATTCAGAACTTTTATTAAAGAGTGCTCTAGCTTCAATAGATTAAACGAATTTTTAGATACCATGGACAAAGAAAGCGCCGAACAATTGCTTTCCAGCATGGTATCCAATATTGATACTGCCGAAGACAAATTGGCACAAGCAACTATCGTGGCCGATATTTTTAGCACGATACAAAATGAAGACATACTAAAAGTGCTTCAAAAACAGATCAAATTAGAATATGAGAGAGTTAACACCTCTCCTGAAGCAAAAAAGGAAGATAAAATTATATATGGTATTTTATCCAGCATGTTCGCTGAAAAAGCAGTAACAAACGAAACATGGTTCAAAGAGATGGCAGACAAATTTAAATTAGAAAATTTAACTACATTAAAATCTAGCGATTTATTCAATACGAACAATACCAACGTCCAACAATATTTCTTTTATGACGATGAAGATGGACATGCTTCCTTTAAACATTTTTTGAGTCAATACCAAAACCAGCCTGATTGGCATGTCACCAAAAAATACCATTTTGTATTGATCACACAAGAAAAAAATGGAAAGAGCATGGAAATTTACGCAAACTATCCCACATCTGAAATTGGGGGACCCGAAGCAATTGATGAGATATTAAAAGAAAAAAAAATAGAGACAATCACAGTGGTCCATCGTGGTCACAGCTACCACGCACAGCAAACCATAGACCGAATTCCGCCTACAGCCAAAATTGTCTCTCTAGGTTCGTGTGGTGGATACAGTAATTTAGAACAAGTGCTAAAAAAGGCGCCAAAAGCTCATGTGCTGTCTACTAAAGGCACAGGGACAATGTTTGTCAACGATCCTTTGTTAAAAAACCTGAATATAGAAATATTATCAGGAAAAAACATTGAATGGCCTACCTTTTGGGAAAATATGCAAAAAAAACTTGGAAACAATAGTAATTTTCAAGATTATATATCGCCACACAAAAATTTAGGGGTGAAGTTTTTAAAAACATATTTTCAAGAATTACAAAAATAATTTTAACATTCCCGTATGGATCAAATAAAGTTATTATTAACAAAGTCAGACCTCACCCCAGAGCAACAAAATGAATTGTTTGTGATATTAAAATTATTACCAATGATCGAAGTCGATGAATTGTCCAATTTTTTAGCTATTCATCTAGAA
>CAYGHM010000011.1:1517-4806 GCA_964349825.1 uncultured Gammaproteobacteria bacterium | reverse complement strand
ATAAAAAACCACAGCTTTTGTCTGCGGTTTTTTATTATTATATTTTTCTTTACCTCTTCGCCACCTGCATTCCCCCACTTAAATAAGCAATCTGTTCGGCTGGGACAAGGTTTAATGTTGCAAGACGAGTTTCAATGCTTTGCATGGATTGATATTGGGCAATCTGGACATCGAGACGTTTGGTTTCGTGTTCCAGTGTGCCAAGCTGACGTTCGAGATCGCTGATCTCATATCCCTTTGTTGAAACATCTGCCGTCTGAATGACATAGAGTGTTCCAACAATCACGGTAAATACGATAAGAAAAAAACGAAATGACGTGCTCACAAGCAACGTTTGAACTGCCACGCGCTGTTCGCGCATCGTTGGCATTTGATATGTACTCATTGTTTGATCCATATTACTTTTTTTGTACTACCCGAAGTTTTGCACTTCTTGCACGAGGGTTCGCGCTGGCTTCTTCGGCTGAGCATACGATAGGTTTTTTCGTGATACTCAGTACTATTTCTTGGGCTTCTAATTTTTTAAAATAATGTTTTACAATTCGATCTTCGAGCGAATGAAATGTAATGACTGCAAGTCGTCCACCTGGTGCCAATACCTCAACCGCTTGAGGCAATGCTCGTTCGATAACACCAAGTTCGTCATTCACTGCGATTCGCAATGCTTGAAATACCTTTGTCGCTGGATGCAATCCACCGATCCAAGGAATTTCTTTCTCTGTTCTCAATTTTTTTCTATACACATCGAGAACGACATCCACAAAATCCTTTACTTGTTCAAATGGTTTTTCTTCTCTTTTTACCACAACCGCGTTTGCAATATCCTTACTCAATGATTCTTCACCATACGTATGGAATATTCGTTCTAATTCTCTCGCGTCTTGTGTGTTGAGCATGTCTGCTGCTGTTTCCGTTTTTTGAAGTCCTGCGCCATATCGCATATCGAGTGGCTCTTCCGGATTCATAAAGGAAAATCCACGAAAACGATCTTCAAACTGTGGTGTTGACCAGCCGAAATCCATGAGAATTCCATCAACGGGGTGAAACTTTTCCTCTTCGACAATGGCTGATAAGCGTTCAAAATTATCTCGCACACATCGTACGCGCCAATCGAATCGATAGAGAAACTGCTTCGCCCGCAATATTGCTTCTGGATCCATATCAATACCCAGCAATATTCCGGTCGGAGCTGTTTTTTCTAATATCTGTTCGCTATGACCTGCATCACCCAAAGTACAATCGATAATTCGTTTCCCAGGTTTCAAGTCAAGCGCGTCCAGTACTTCTTTCAATAAAACCGGTTCATGACGCATAGATAATCAATATTTGAATTTCCAATTTTCAATTTCCAATAGGAATGCACTTAGTGCATTGGAAATTGAAAATTGACAATTGGAAATTATACCCCAAGCGCTCCCATCTGCTCAGCAATCTCCCCGCTCGTCTCTTCTGCCTTCTTGGTATATTCTTTCCACTTCTCTTCATCCCAAAGCTCAAGGCGGTTATAAAGACCTGCCACGACAATAGTTTTTTTAAGAGTCGCGAATGAACGCAAATATTCTGGCAAAATCACACGACCTTGCGCATCCAATTCTACGTCCATGGCACCAGCAAGCATAAGACGTGCAAACGCACGCGTATTTGCTTGTGAAAATGGCAAATTGGCTAATTTTTCAGCAAGCTTTGCCCATTCCTCTTTTGTATACAGGAAAAGGCAGCTGTCCAAACCTCTTGTGACAACCGCACCATGTTCAAGGGCGCTGCGGAACTTTTTCGGTACCGCGAGACGTCCTTTTTCATCTAAATTGTGAATGTATTCACCTATAAACATAGTGGGATGTGAGGGGGATAGAGAGACAAGCATGTTCCCCACTTTCCCCCACATATTTCCATTATATACCACCCGCGCCCCACCTACAAGCATTTCTGTGTATAACTGACCCACATGGATATGGGATTGCCAAAATAGAAAAGATTCGCTATTATTAGCAATAAATAAAGGGAAACAATTTTCAATAATCAATTTTCAATTTTCAATGTCTTTTCATTGGAAATTGAAAATTGAAAATTGAAAATTTCCCATGTTTCCCCATCCAATAATTTACGTCACCCGCGATATTGAACGCGCGCTCGGCCTTCCTGCAAATACGCCGAATTTTTTTATTGTTACCAACAAATCCCCACTCGCGAAATCACGTGACGATATCTATACGATTGAAAACGACCATACTCTCGATACGTTTGAACTCCTCGGACATGCGGATATGAAAAAAATCATGGCTGCACATCCGGGCGCCCATATCGTTGTTTTCAAAAATACAACAATGATTGAAAAAATCTGTGCCAAAGAAAACTGGCCGCTTCTCAATCCCTCTGCCGAACTTGCTGCGCGCGTGGAAGAAAAAATTACCCAGGTTGCCTGGTTGGATGAATTGACGGCATTACTTCCGCCGCATCATATTACCAAAACAAAAGATATTATTTGGAATAATGAACCGTTTATTTTACAATACAATCGCGCACATACCGGAAGCGGGACACATTATATTGATAGTGTAGAAACACTACAGACATTACAAGAAACATTTCCCGAGCGTGATGCCCGTGTGACCGCATTTATTTCCGGACCAGTTCTTACCAGCAATAATATTGTAACGCCAACAAAAACGATGCGCGGCAATATTAATTATCAAATTACCGGACTAAAACCATTTACTGATAATCCTTTTGCAACGATCGGTAATGACTGGGCACTTCCCCACTCTTTATTATCTGATACGGCATTAAAACAATACGAAACAATGGTGCAAGCCATTGGCGCAAAACTCCGTGCAGATGGATGGAAAGGATTGTTTGGTATTGATGTGATATATAATAAAGAAGAAGATGTTGTATATTTATTAGAAATTAATGCGAGACAACCAGCGTCGACGACATATGAATCGAAAATGCAAATAGGCAAATATGCAAATAGGCAAATACATGCAATCAGTACATTTGAAGGACATGTATTATCGTTATTTGGCGAAACACTTAATGAATACGAATTGATTGACATACATACTGGCGCACAGATTGTGGTACGCGTACCAGCAAGCGGTGAAAGAAATAAGGAACAGGAAATGCATATCGTAAACGAAACCAATAAGTTAGGCTATATGGTGATGGTATATAAAAACGATACACCAGGAAGTGATTGGATCCGGATACAAAGTGAACAATCGTTTATGAGTACGCACAATGTATTTAACGATTTAGGAAATAAAATTAAGGAAATTGTTAATAAGAA
>CAYGHM010000011.1:0-1417 GCA_964349825.1 uncultured Gammaproteobacteria bacterium | reverse complement strand
CTCCCTCTCGGAGATAAATTTGTTTCCTGTCCATATTATAATAATAAACGCCAGAAAGTCCGCGGGGCCTTGCGTGTTTTGGTTGGCAAAGGAAATCCGAATGATATTGTTGAAGAAGCAACCATCATGTCCATGCGTGAAAAAGTACCGCTAGGATTATTATCCGAACAGCAATTAAAAGAATTTCTCGTGAATCACAATCTTGGTGTTGACTGCTCTGCCTTCGCCTATTATCTCCTCGACGCAGAACTTCGTGCCCGCAAGAAGAAAACTCTTGGTAGTATCATACATTTCTCACCAACCATTCATCCGATTCGTGTTCTGCTTCGCCAATTACGCAAAGTGGAAAATACTGATGTGTCCACCTTGGCAAGCAACAAAAACTCACATACGATTGATCTCCAAGAAGTACAGGCTGGTGATATCATTACTATGGTGGATACCGGCATTGATGCATCACGCAATCATATACTCATCGTTCATCAGGTGGAAAAAAATACAGATGGTACGCCGCTTATTATTCGTTATACCCACTCCCTACAATGGCGGACCGATGGAAAATATTCTCACGGTATTCGTCAGGGTGCTATTCATATTACGAATAACAAAAAACCATTGAATGAACAGAAATGGATTGAGCAAGACAAAACAGGGAAACAAAATGAAACCCTGGAAAGAGCCACTTCTGCCCGGCTTCTTGAACTAAGACGGTTGAATGCGTTTTAATTGACAAAATTAGTTATATTTACTATACTATTTTTACAAATGGCTTCGGCCTCCGAGACCCGATGTTCGTGTAAACGACCGTCGGGTCGCTTTTTTATAAAAATTCTTTTATTTTCTTTTGAATTTCAACAAATTCTTCGGTCGATAAAACTGCTATTTTTCTTAAAAGTCTCTTGCTACTTACTGTTCTTATTTGAGATAAAACTATATTGGATTGTTTATTATTAAAAAATACCGGATAATAATACTTTCCATTTTTCTCTTTACTTGTTATGGGCAAAATCCACAAAAGATGTGGATTAAACTGTTTTAAAATTAATACAGGCCGCTCAAAAGTTTCATGTTTTCCATTTTGTTCAAATCCTATATTTACCCCTAAACTTGCCCACCAAATTTCTCGTTCTTTGGCAAAAATAACTGACTCTTGATTGTGAAGGTTAATTTTAACCTTTGTCCAATCAAAAAAATGCCGCATCCCCTCCTTCATACTCCTTATATACTTAGAAGATTATATTATATCCCTATAAAACCACAGTGGAGAATTTCTGTAAAGAACCTGGTCCACTCTCCTCTTGACGAACCCTCCAGTTTTTTGTACAATGGCGTGGTTCACATATGCCGTCATAGCTCAGTTGGTAGAGCGTATCCATGGTAAGGATAAGGTCACCGGTTCAATTCCGGTTGACGGCTC
>CAYGHM010000010.1:12911-32321 GCA_964349825.1 uncultured Gammaproteobacteria bacterium | reverse complement strand
TTTTTGTGTCCCCGCTAGGAATCGAACCTAGATCTAAAGCTTAGAAGGCTCTCGTTCTATCCGTTGAACTACGGGGACGTATATAAAATTTCCAATTATCAATTACCAATTACCAATTTCCAAAAGGATTGTGTATTTTATCTGGAAATTGAAAATTAAGAACTGGAAATTCTGTTCGCATTTTACGCTAAAATAAGGTATTTGTCAATCATTCTCGCTTTTTCCCGTGGAATTTTTTATGGATATCGTGTAAATGCTTGTCAGTAATATGGGTATATACCTGGGTAGTCGTGATAGAGGAGTGACCGAGCATGGATTGGACACTTCTGATATCAGCACCATTTTGGAGAAGGTCAGTGGCAAACGTATGGCGAAGGGTATGTGGGGTAACTGGTTTGGTAATACCGGCAATCTTGGTATATTTCTGCACAATACGCTGGATGGAGCGGGAGGTAAGTGGTGCTTCTTCTTCCTGGAGCTTTCCTTTGACCGACACTAAGCGTGCTTTTTTATTTTTATCATGGGACACAAACATAAATGGATTCATGTCACCACGTGCGGTTAAGTACCGCTTTAACCAATAAATTGCCTGCTCAGACAAAAAGACAACACGGTTTTTCCTTCCTTTTCCGGTTACCGTAAATTCATCTCGCAATAGATTGATATCTTCTTTTTTTAGCTTTGCTAATTCGGATACGCGAAGTCCTGTGCAGAAAAGGAGTTCAAGTAGCGCCTTGTCACGGAGAATAATGCGTGCGCGGTCTGATGCCTTTTGTCCTGTTTCTCCGGCCTTGGAATCACCGAGAAGTCGGAGAGGTGCTTCCAATAATCGATTGATATCACCCTGTTCGAGGAAGGTAACATCTCGATCGGGCATCTTCATGAGTTCAATTTTTTCTGCATTCAATGTTTCTACATCTCTCTTTGCAAGATATTTCAAAAAAGAACGGAGCGCAATGAGATGATAGTTCTGCGTATTCTTTTTTAATGGTTCTCCGTGGATATCAACGAGGCGATTTAACCATAAACGGAATTTTCGGACGTCTTCCGCCGTAATATCTTTGGGGCTTTTCCCTTTACCAAGCCAATCAATGAATCGGCTCAGGTAAAAATGATAATTTTTTGTCGTCTTATCACTTCGATTGCGTTCAATCTCTAAGTGTTCGAGAAATTCTATGAGATAAGTTGGTAGAAGTTTGGACATATATTTTGAAAATAGAGAATCAAGAATAGAGAATAGAGAATTTATTAAAAAATCTGTATTCTTCATTCTCTATTCTTAATTCTTGTGATTTATATTGTACGACACCATTGACAAATGGTCAATTTTATGCTATACTATGTTTATCAAGATAAAAAAAGACGAAGAAAAAGGAGAAAAATAATTAAATTCCAAACAAAATAAAATTGGAAATTAATTATTGAAAAAAAGTGAACTAAAAAATAGAGAAGTACTCATGCGCATGACGAGATTCATACGTATACATATCTCTCTATTCAACAAACATACTAATAAACATAAACAGACGACCATATGACGCACAAGCGCCACGGTGCAGCAGAAGCATCTCAAACATCTGCATATTCTTTTGTATATTATTACCTATTAGCAGGTATTGCTCTCGTAGCAGCTGCTTTTGTCTTCTTGCCACGCGTTGCGGTCGGTTAAACCCCACAAAGAGGTCTTTCCTCTTTGTTTTTTTATCTAAAAAACCTGTCATATGAAACCGAGAATTTTTGCAGGGGTGGTTGCAGTCACAACTCTTCTCACCCTTACTTCTCCTCAATTGGTTTTGGCGCAATCAGCATCTGCATCAGCATCAGTTCAGGAGCAGACATCGCCAGAGACAGCGCCACTATTTCAAGCTCTTGATAGCGGTCTTGAAAAATTTGTCACTCAGCCGACACAGCAAGCCGCACCTCAATTTGAGGGGATTACCATTCAGGAACCAACCAAAGCCCCATCACGTTTTGGTTTATTTTTCCGCGGCATTAAAGAACAGGTGAGTTTGATTACCACCATTAATCCAGTAAAAAAAGCGGAGAAGCAATTACAGTTCGCCGAAGAGCGGATAAAGATTGCCGAAAAAATTATTGCTTCATCAGACAGTGTTGCTTCCAAAGAAAAAGCAGCTCAAATGATTGAGAAAGCGAATTCCTATATGGAAAAAATCGCTGACAAGCAGCAATCATGGCTTGAGAAAAAAGATGAACAGACAGATCGGTTGATTAAAAATATTGCAACCCATCAAATTCATCGCGAAGAGACCTTAAATCGTATTGAAGAAAAATTACCCGAAGAGGCGATACAAAAAATCGAGTTCCGTCGTGAAGAAATTTTAGAAAAAAATAAACGTTTATTTGATGCAATTCAGGATGCCGATCTTCCAGAGGAAGTTCGTGAACATATTAAAGAAGCAAAAAATAGCATTACTATCCATGCTGAGGAAGCAAAAGCATTTAAAGAAAAAAACAGTGATTTATTAAAACAGGCTGCCGAAGGGAATGAAGAAGCGCAACGAACACTTGAGTCATTGCGCGTTGAGCGTCGAGAAACTGCTGAGGAGCAGGTAAAACGCCAACAGATGATCGAACAATTCATGACAAAAAAGAGTGAGTTGGAACAAAAATTTCAAGGGGGAGATGAAACAGCCAAAAAACAATTAGATCAAATGGACGCATTTCAGCGTCAGATGGAAACCATGCAACGTGATTTTCAAAAAGATCGTCCAGAAGCATTTCGTGGTCGTCCGCCATTTCCTCCTGAAGGTAATATGCCTATGGGACAAGAAGATTTTTTTGGTGACGATAGTTCTGAAGAAGGATTTTTCAGACGTCCTGAAGAGGGGCCTATGATGGATCCTGCAGCATTAGAACGCCAACAGAAGTTTATGGAGGAACTTCGAGGGAAAGTATTGCAAGGAGATCAGGAAGCAGGAAATGTATTAGAACAAATGGGACGAGGCCGTGAAGGTCAAGCACCATTTGATCCAGCAATGTTTGGTTCTCAAGCACGCCCAACTTTTGATCAACCGTTTGATAAACAAGATTTAGAAAAACGTGCCGGAGAAGGAAATGGCGAGGCACAAGGATTATTGAAAAAAATAAATCGTGAACAGGACAAATTAAAAGACATGTCAGCAGAAGAGGCGCAGCGTTTGCGGAATGCTGATACAGAACAAATGAAAAAAGCCGGTATACAACCGGGAATGCCGGGTAATAGACCAATGATGCAGGGACCTGCTTATGCGCCGAAGAAGGTATATCAGCAAAGCCCTGAAGATATTGGTTATAAGCCAAATACAGAGTTTTATCGCGACCAGGCACTTTCAAAAGAAGAGGTACAAGGGAAACAAGAAGAAGAAATGCGTAAGTTCAATGATGTACGCGACCGTACACCTGTGAAACAAATGCAACAGCAGGAAATATTCACTCAGCCTGGTTTTGGGCAAGAAGCGGAGAAGAAATTCCAACCAAGAGATGTTGAAAAAAGTCAGCAATATCAAAATTCGGATATTCGCCCCCAGCCAATGAATAATGAGCGAATGAACGGTTCAGAACAGCGTGAGGAACGTCCGCCTATGAATCCTAGTCAGCCACAAATGAATCAGCCAGTCCAACCTTCATTTGAAGCAAAACCTAGTTTTCAAGCAGCTCCACAGCCACAACCTTCATTCCAGTCCGCACCTGGACCCACACCTATCCAATAAAATTTTCTTCTTACTAACCCATTTCTTATGTAAGTAAAAACAAACATAAACATACACAGTAAAAAATAAATACATATGGAAACCGCATTAGGCATCGCTGTCGCTCTCTCAATTGTTGATTTTTATCATCAATATGCACTAAAGCAGGAAGCGCTGAGGTAAATAATAGATAAAACTTTTACGTTACACAATTTATTAGACCAAAAATTCTATTGAAACAATAGAAAAATCAACATTTTGTTGAATCAGCCCCCATTTTTGGAGGGTTGATTTTTTATTTTAGCTGATATAGTGTATTGTCATGGTAATAGACAACGGATTAGACGGATGAGGCGGATTGAGACAAGATCAAATCTGTTTGCATCCGCTTAATCCGTCTAATCCGTTGTCTATTAAACTTTTTATATTATCTATGCATAAGTTTTACCTTATCCTCCCGAATATCCGTTCCTGTCATAATGTAGGGGCTATGTTTCGGACGGCCGATGCCTGCGGGGTGACCAAATTGTTTTTGGTAGGGTATACGGCAACACCACCAAAGAAGGAAATTGATAAAGTCGCTTTGGGGGCTGAGACATGGATGCCATGGGAACACCGAAAGGATTTGAAGCGCTTGATTACAAATTTGAAAAAGAAAGGGGTAAAAATTATTGGATTGGAAAAGAATGATAGGAGCGTCGACATTGGAACCTTGCAGATCGATACCGACGTAGCATTAATTGTCGGGAATGAAGTAGATGGTATTACACCGGATATTCAGGCTTTGTGTGATATTGTGGCGCACATTCCCATGTATGGGAAGAAGGAGAGTTTGAATGTAAGTATCGCCGCAGGGATTGGTATGTATACTATAGGTAATAGATTACGGATTTGACGGATTAGACGAATGTCGACAGATCAAATCCGTCTCAATCTGTTTAATCCGCCAAATCTGATGTCTATTAACCGTCTATGAACACCTTCATCATTGATATAGAAACAATCCCGCAAGACCTAAACATGATGAGCGAGCCTATCCGGCAGCAATTATTAAAGTATTCTGAAACACCGGAAGATACAGAACATACGAAAGCACAAATGGCATTATGGGCGCCAACCAATCAGATTGTTGCGATTGGTGTACTTGAAGTGAAAAGCGGGCGCGGGGCAGTGTACTATCAGGATAATGGAAAGAAAACTATTCCTTTTCGTGATGGAAATATCGTCTATCGGAGCGGGTCTGAAAAAGAAATATTGGAACGGTTTTGGCGGGTAATGCTCAAATCCAATCAATTTGTCACTTTTAATGGCCGTAGCCTTGATTGCCCGGTACTCATGCTTCGTTCGGCATTCCTGGGTGTGCGTCCAAGTAAAAATTTGATGCCCTATCGGTATAGTTCTGATATTCACATTGATCTTCAAGAGCAATTGAGTTTTTACCATGCGACAAAATTTTTCTCGCTTGATATGTATTGTCGTTCATTTGGTATTACTATGCCAAATGTTGGTATGACTGGCCACGATATGAAGTCAGAATATGAACGGGGAGAACATCAACGTATTGCTCGGCACTGTGCAGGGCATTTGATAGGGACAAAAGAATTGTATTTGAAATGGAAGGATCTTTTGGCTTTTTTCTAGAAAAGAAGTATAATTAGATAAATAATGATGTAATGACAAATGCCCAATGTCTAAAAAATTCATTTGACATTAGACATTTGGTATTAGATATTTTTTATTCGTGTGGAAAAAACAACCATTCAACACACTGTCGACATTTTTGAACGATTATACGATTTCGTTCTTCCTGTTGTTCCTCATAAAATTGCAGCAGAAATGAAACATGCCATGGAACATTTGAAAAATGATATGTCTATGACCGTAGATAATGTGGAAGAGACCATGATTGTCTTTGGAAAATTGACCTGGCCATATCGAAAGGCGTATACGGAAATTTTGTATTCCTATGAAGGGAAAATAGGTGAACAGTTTTTTGTAACGCATCTTCCTCGATTGGTAAAGAAACGATATCAAGAATTTGTTGCCTGCGGGGGTGGATTTCGTGATTTGCATAGCGGCGCACCAGCACAGTTTTTTTCTTCCGAAGAGCGAGGAGTTTTGTGTGGTGTATTAGTGGATTTACAACATGATATTCGCAAGCATGTCGTTCAGGCGATTCACTCAACTGAACAAAAAGTATTTGCCAAAAAAGTCCAGGAGTTTACTGATGTCTTGGAAAAAATGGAAAATCAATTAAACATATTACGCACTATGGCGGACGAAGAGCAAGAGCATCCGCAGCTTGCCGATGAGATTCGTGCGCAGATCCGTGGTTTTGAGTCCGGGCTTTGTTTTCTTGGTCCAGAAAATACCTTTGATGATTTGTGCCGTTTACCGGAACATTTTGTGGGAAGGAAAATAGATATCAAAAACAGAAGATAGCATTTAAAAAATCCCTTACGAGGGATTTTTTTTGTTATATTGTTTTTATGGTGACTGTGAGGAAAGATCTTGAGAATAAAATCTGATACACCATTTTGGCGGTCTCCTCGTCCTTTGTTGTGTAGAGGATTGCTTCGTGAATAGGTTCGCCATTCTTTGACCCGAGAAATACAAGGGTGTCACTCGTTGGTTTTATGTCGTGCTCCTCGTAAAAAGTATTTTCTTTTGATTGGGAGACATGTGGTAGACAGCCAATTTGCAGTTTGTACATCGCGAGGCCTACATTTGAAAATACCCCATAACAATTTCTGTCTTTTCCATGAAGTAACTCGGTTTTTTTCAATTCCATGGCGCGTTCAAATAACTTGTATTCTGCCACAAAACTGAGGCTCACAGGGAATTTGAGCGGAGTATCTTTTGGAAATACTTTGTATGCGACTGAAATTCTTTCTTTTTGTACCGAATAGATCATGCCGCCGACAAATACATTATTTTCGTAGAGTGAGACCATTTCGTATGTTTTTCCTTTTGCTGTACACTCAAGGATTTTTTCTTTCACTGGAAAAATGGTGCCGTTTTGTTTGCTCCTCATATTATCTTCGTAGAGGGGTACAAAAGCGTCCAAGAGGGCATTGTCTATTTGTTCGATTTTAAATTGAAAAGGACTGCCATCCAGAATGCTGAGTGCTTTTCTGATTTTCTTCCCTGTGCGTGGTCCAATAATATCAAAAGGATCTTTTACGTTGGTCAGATCTATTTTCCAATAAATATAGTGGGGATACATAGACATATTATTTCGCACGAGATGATTTTGTGGTAATTTCAATCATTTGTTCAAGGCGGCGGATATCAGCAAGAAGTTTTGACCGTTCGGCATTGAAAAGAATAATATTAAACACACTGCCACCGCCATTTTTTGCGAAGGCGCAAACATCGCCCAGTTTTTTATTTAGGTAGAGTTTTTTAAATGATTCTAATTCCTGTGCACGTTTAAGCCCTGCAAGTTTTATGAGTTTTCCTTCTTTTTTTGCGAAAAATTTCATTGCAGCAGTATAGCCTTTTATTTTTTTACTAATAATTGGTTTTTCTGGAATACGGATGAGTATATCATTTACTGTGTGGTTGATACCGTATGAGAAGTCATACATCATATGGCGGAATCCACCAATGCGCGCGCCAAGTTCAATAATCTTCCATCCATTTTCTGTTTTCATAAGTTCGACATGGGCTGTTGTGCTGCGGAGAGCCAAGGCTTGTACTGCCTGGCGCGCCACTTTTTCTGCCGCCTCAATACTTTCTTTTTTCAAGAGTGTTGGGGTGATTTGTTGATAACCGAAGAAATCGTCAAATCCAATGGCGCGGCCGGTTTTTACATGGACCATGGGACAGAAATACACCTTGCCGCGGCTGGTGACATATCCATCAATAGAATACATCTCGCCTTCCATAAATTGTTCTACCAACACTTTTGGTTCTCCTGAACCGCCGGTTTGTTTGTATACCTGATTAATTTTTTTGAAAACAAGTTTGAGTACTTTTTCTAATTCCTGGCGATGATAACAAATAGTAACGAGGCGACTCGCGGCAAGACCGGTTGGTTTTACAATAAGAGGGTATCCAACTTTTTTTTCAATTTTATCAATAGATTCAGGAGAGGTATCAGAAACAAGTGTGTAGGCTGGACTAATTTTTTTATTGAATGCATATAGCCGACGGCGCATCCAGATTTTATCGGAAGCCCAGACAAGTGATTCACTAGTAGGTGCTTTGATATAAGGAATATGTGGAATAATTTTTGCAAATAGCATGATTTGATCTTCGCCGCGGCATGTGGCAACAAGAATATCTTCTTGGTAAGGAAGAAGTGCTTTTTGGATGGCAAGCGGAGAGGAGGTGTCGCACGTAATAATAAAGTCAGCAAACGTATCTGCACCTGGAGGCTGTTTTACTTTTTGATCAAGCAATAAAGCGATGCGAAATTTTCTTTTAGAAGATTTTTCGTAGTCACGAATTGCCTGAACCATGTGGCCATATGCTTTACCCACAAAGAGGATAATATTTTTTTGATGTTTCTTTTCCATAAAGTATATTATGCGACGAGGGAAAGGATAGATAATAGGGAAGCCTTTTTAATTTGTTCGTTTTTAGGAAGATGAGCTAAATCAAGGCCGGGAAGTCCGGGCATGGTATTCATTTCCATGAGAACGGGTTTACCCTTTTTGGTAAATATAAAATCGAGACAGTATTGGCACTCGGGGAATACTCTTAATGTGTGCTGAATTTTTTTGGTAATAGCGTTGACAGAGGACGGAATATTGCGAAGTGGTACTATTTCCGTTTGTGCGCCTTGGTTAAAATTGGTAAAAAAAGAATTTTTTTTGGCCGTGCGGCTAAGCGCGTAAATAGGTTTATGGTTTACAAAGACAATGCGTAAGTCCATGAGAGCTTTTTTTTTGTTTCCTGGGATACCGTTAGAGCCATCAATAAATTCCTGGAGTAAAAGAGGAAATATTAATTTCTTTTTCATTATTTTTTCTTTGGTATCAATGGTAATGCCAACACCACCTGAACCATATACTGGTTTTAGGACGGCACGCTCCACTTTTATTTTTGAGAGAGTTTTTTTTAGTTCTTCTCGGGTATGCACCATAAATGATATGGGCATAAACGGTGAGAAGAGGAGATATTGAGATAGTTTATTGCCGCAGAGGATGCGGAAATCGGGATGGTTAAACATTTTGGTATGTTTTGCCATGCGCAGTTTCAGTTCGTGTAGCGCGTAATCGTGTTTACTTGCCACTTTGTCATAAACCATGTCGGGGACAATTGGCCCTTTCACTTTTTTCCATGCACCATCTCGAAAACACCATGTTTTGGTAAAGTGATGTTTTTCTTCGTCATACCACTTGATGCAGGCGCGGTACACGGCAACCCCATGATCCAATCCGTGGGTATGCCAGTATTCAAATGCATGGCGGGAATCATCACTCATTGACGGCTGTTTTTCTTTCCAGTCGTCGCCCGAATAGATAACCACAATTGTTTTTTGTCGTTTAGGCATGGAGTAATAAAAAAGCCCGCCTATTCTAGCAGAAATAGGGTAAAAAGTCAATGGTATGCTCCCGATTAATTTATGGTCTATTTATGTGAGTGGTTGGGGGGTGATATGAGGGTAGTGTTTCATGAGAGATTTGAGGGTTTTTGTCGTGAGTAGTCCTGTCTGCGCGCCGAAGTGTTGAATGACGCCGCCAGCATTCGCTGTACCCCATTGCATGGCCTCAGGAAGGGTTTTATCCTGGATAAGGGCCGAAAGGAAGCCGCTGCTATACGCATCGCCAGCACCGGTTTTTGCAAGTGGTTTAATAGGGTATGCAGCCATATGATAGGTGTTTACTCCATCAGAGGCGTATGATCCATTCATACTATCGGTGAGTACGACAAGAGGGACACCTTTTTTATGGAGCGCTTTGAGGTATTTTGCGGGTTTATCTTTTTCCCCTACTAGTTTTGCCGCCTCTTCTTTATTGACAATCAGGATCTGTGTAAAAGGAAGAAGAGATTTAATATGTTTCAGCCCTTTTTGAAATTGATATGATCCAGGATTCATGGCCAGGTGGGTATTGGGATTTTTTTTCAGGTATTGTTTGAGTGCGTCATGTGTGTGTTCAAACGTTTTACCCATGGATGTGTAATACACCCAACGCGTTTTTGGCAGTTTTGGTAAATGGTATTCCCGTTCGGCATGATAACTAAGAATAGTACGTTCTGCTTGGTAATTTAATACCACAGAATATCGTGTTTCTTTTCCGCGGGTAAGCTTTACATATTTTGTATCAACACCGGCGGATTTTAGGGCATGATGAATCGCGTGACCAGTTAAATCGTCACCAAGTTCGGTAATAATCGCTGTTTTTAATCCTAATTTTTTTGCTCCGACTGCGACATTGGCTGCATTGCCACCAATGGAGTGGATAGAATTTTTTACAGCAATTTTTTCCGCATAATTAAAACACAGCTTTTTAGTATTATGCTGCGTGATAACCGTGGTTGTGTCGGACTCATCAAGAATGAGGAACGTATCAATTAATGAGTCGCCTAGTGTAATGATGTCGTACATATGATAGGAACATGCGAACTACGAATAATACTTCCGAATCTACAAATCTTTCCTAACCCCTGCCTTGCTCCGATGCTTGCGATACGGAGTCCGTACTTACGTCGGACCGGCAGGCAGGTACCAATTCTACGAACCTTCAAATAATTCGTAGATTGGTAGAATCTGTAGATTGGGGCAAATTCGTAGATTCGGAAGTATTATTCGTAGCTGTGTATTGTTTAGTATTTCATTTTTTTATACCGCTGAATATCTTCGCCTTTGTGTTTGTGAATACCGAGGTAGATTTCGATAAATTCAACGATTGCGGCCATGAAGATGCCAGCAGAGAGAATCATGAAGATATTGTTTGATATAAATGCCGCGTAAACAAAAACTGCCAAAGCACCAATAGCTCGGATAAGATCGCGGCGAAATTCAGCTTCTACAAATTGAGAATAAATGACAAGAATTGTACCAAGAGTGGCGACGATGAAGATGATCATGTCTGGGAAGAGCGGGGGAAGAGTGGTGAGGGAGAGGAACATAGTGAAAATAGCTAATGTCAAATGCCTAATGTCTAACAAAATACCCCTATTTGGCATTAGATATTAGACATTTGTCATTTAGTATACCAAATCACTTCCAAGTCGAATAGCAGTCTACACCCCTTCTTCCCAGTGGTTGAGGTAATCAATCGCGGATAATGCGGCGGTTGCACCCTGTCCGGCTGCGATACTGATTTGTTTGAATGGAATATCAGTGACATCGCCAGCTGCAAAAAGACCTGGAACGCTGGTTTGGCAGAGCATATTTATTTTTACTTCGCCTGCAAGATTTTTTTCTGCATTGGTAACAAAACTGGAGTTTGGCGTCATACCCACATGCACCATAACGCCGTTTGCTACAATGTCTTTCTTTTCTTCCGTCGTAGTATCGGTATACCGAAGGCCAGTGACCATTGTCTCACCAAGAATCTCATCTGTCATTGCATTGTAAATAATTTCGACATTTTCACGCGCTTTGATTTTTTTGATAAGAATATCTTCACCTTTTGGAAAACCACCTTTTACTTTTGGATCATTTGGGAATTTGGTAAGAAGATATACTTTTTCTGCGAGATCAGACATCATGAGGGCGGATTCAAGTGCGGAATTGCCGGCACCAATCGTTGCTGTAATTTTTTTGCGATAGAGTGGTCCATCACAGACAGTACAATAAGTAACCCCTTTTCCTTTTAAGGCCACTTCTCCTGGGATACCGAGGAGGCGGGGATGAATACCGCTTGCAATGATAACGGTTTTTGCCGTGTACATGCGTTCTTCGTTATTATCATTTTTTGCATGAACAGTAAGAAGATTTTTTTCTTTATGAATGCCTGTTACCCACCATCCCTCATGAATGGGGGTATTATAGGACATTGCGTGCTTATGAAAATCTTGCGCGAGCTGAAATCCAGTAGTATGAATAATTCCCGGCCAGTTTTCTACTTCTCCAGACAAGGCAACTTCGCCCCCAATATCTTTGGTGACAATGGCAAAATTCAAATTACGGCGCGCGGCATAGACAGCTGCGGCACAACCAGCTGCTGCGGCACCGATGATGATAAGATCCAAAAGATCGGAGTTGGTTTGGTCCATAATTATTATTAAGTAGGTCTAAAGCTGCAAATAGTCAAATAGGCAAATATGCAAAGTAAATACTATTAATCTGGTTATTTGAATATTTGCTTATTTGCGGCCTTGCATATTATGACTCTTTAATACTAAAGCCTAATTTTGTTTTGGTCAACTGTACCATTTGGTTTTGTATTTTCTCAACATTTTCTTTTGGTGTTCTGTCGTTTTTAAAAATGGCGCTGCCTGGACAGATCGCGTCAACACCGGCCCTCATGAGGTCGGGGATAGTCTGCTCATTAACACCACCGTCAATTTCTAAAAATAAATGTGGGTATTTCTTTTTTATGATAGAAATATTTTTTATAACAGAGGGGATAAGTTTTTGTCCTTGAAAACCTGGGTTTACTCCCATAAACATAATGCCAAATAATTGGTCAGCATATGCATCGATAACTTGTATCGGTGTGTCTGGATTGAGTACAAGACTTTTCTGCCAGCAATATCCTTCAATAACAGCGAGTGTTTTGTTTACCGAATTATAAATGCTTTCATAGTGAACGAGCGCGCGTTTTACTTGGCGGACATGTTTCCAGCGCTCCATTTCCTCGCGCGGATGCATGACCATGAGATGCAGTTCAATATCAATTTCTACTTGATCTTTAATAATACCAGGGTCAGCCCAGGTTTTATTTGGCACAAACTCTCCGTCAGCAATATCAATCTGAATACAAGAAACACTGTGTTTTACCGCATTGTATTGATGAAGGAATTCTTCTTCAGATTGTGTTAATAAGGAGGGGATGATTTCTACGGGCATGTTATGTATTTTCGAGTTCGCTTACTTTTTTTAATCGACGGATATGTCGTTCTGCATTGGTGAATTCTGCTTCAAGCCATTTTTTTACAATGACTAAAGCAAAATCTTCGGTTACTCCTTTTGCGGCAAGACATAATACATTGGTATTATCATCCTGCACCATAGTTTCTGCGGCCATAGTGTTATAACCGATCCCTGCACGAATACCATCTACTTTATTTGCATCAATGCAAACACCAATACCATTTTTACAAATAACAATACCGCGACCATTTGTTTTGATTACTTCCTTTGTAAGAGGAACAACATAGTCTGGATAATCATCGGTTTCATCATATTCAGCCGGACCCATGTCGGTGATTTTTTCTTCCAATTCTTTTTCAATATAACGGATGATGCGTTTTTTGAGATGATAGCCACCATGGTCGGAGGCGATGAAGAGAGGTCCTTGATACATAAGGAGAAGACGTTAAATCATGAAAGCATTAAAACATTAAAACAAAAATACAAATTCAAAATTCTTGTATTTTCATGTTTTAATGCTTTCATGATTATATCATTGTCTATGAACAGGGGGCAATATTGAAATTAATAGAGATTCTTGATAGTGTGTCTTTGCCCAAGTGGACAACACATCAACAGAAACTACACAAAGGGAAAAGTCATGGCACATACTGCGACTAGATTGACCAGTCTGTCCGCTTCTGCCACGGGAGTTCTCCCTGGGCTGATCCGGTCTCTCCGTCAAGAACTCGGTCAGGGGATTTACAATCCGATCCCGAAGACGTTGATCGCGACACTGCTTCCACAGGATTCCATCAGCGCCGAGGAGCTCATCGACCAACTCGTCCACATGCAGCTGGCAGAGTGGCGATCGAACAGGAAGGGTGTCCAACTCCTCAGTCAGGTCTACGCCTACTCGGAAGAGCCAAAGGAAAAAAGCCCCACAAAGAGCAATGAAGATCCGGGAAAATACAGAAAGAGGCAGCTCTGGGACTTGGCAACCATCGTCGTCGAGTTCGGCCCTGTCTTCGATCTCGACAATCTCGAACTCCGTGACGTATTCACTCGTCGGAGTCAGGATCTTCTGGTGATGAAGACCGTCGATGGCCTGTTCGATCTCTGTTTCGAGCTCATCGAAACCGGTGTAGTGAAGGAACTCGACAACGGTTTCGTGGTCACGCCCGATGCCGACCTCGAAAAGAAGATCATCACGCGTCGTCCTCCTGACCCCGTTCTGATCTTGTCGTCTGCTACCGCTCCTGTCCATACGGACGACGGCGTGGTGATGGTGGTGAAAGGACCTGAACAGGTCCTCGATCACCGCACTGAGCAGATGAGTCCGCCACTCCTCGCCGTCACGGAGCCTGACCAGATCGACGTCGTCGTCGACGGGTACGAAGCCCCTACGGCTTCGTGGTACAAGTTTCTGCGTCAGCAGTTCTACAACGGGAAGAACTATCGTTGGTCGCGCTGGCTTCATCGCCGTGTCGACGGCTGTCCGTTCATCATCGAGCCGTCGTTGACGGGATCCCGTTCTCCGATTTCTGAGCGTAAGCTCCGCACCTTGCTCTGCACCATGGAGAAGCTCGGTATGGTGACCCACGACGAGGAGACCGACTGGTGGCGGTGGAGGTATACGCAACTGCCCATCGAGTTTCTCACCGACATCGGCGATGTTCTCGATCACGAGGGCAACATCATCTACGCCTGGCGTTCGCTCGGATAATTCCACAACAAGTATATAGGGAGTGAAAGACCCACCTCATCCCCACCGTTCGTATGGTGGCAGATGAGGTGGGTCTTGTTGTTTTTAAGAAGTATTAAGTTTAGAAGTATAAAGTATAAAGAAAAATTACTCACTTTTTTATACTTAATACTTTATACCTAATACCTAATACCTCCCCTAGTTTGACTTTTAAAAAACATATGAGACAATACTTCAATAATTGTTTTTTATATACCAATATATGCAACCATTCCCAACACATACCGGCTGGATTGAAGTCATTTGCGGTAGTATGTTTAGTGGCAAGAGCGAAGAATTGATTCGGCGTTTGAGACGTTCTGAAATTGCAAAACAAAAAATTCAAGTATTCAAACCGAAAATTGATAATCGATACGATGATAATGCGGTAGTGAGTCATACAGCATTACGTATTGATGGTACATCGGTGTCAAATGCACAGGATATACTGCTTATGGTGGAACCAGACACAAGAGTCGTGGGAATAGATGAAATTCATTTTTTTGACCAACATATTACAGCGGTGTGCAATCAACTTGCTGATCGAGGTCATCGCGTTATTTGTGCCGGGCTTGATAAAGATTATCGTGGCAAGCCATTTGGCCCCATGCCAGATCTTATGGCGGTGGCAGAGTACGTGACCAAGACCATGGCGGTTTGTGTGGTTTGTGGCGATCCAGCAAATATGTCCCAGAGGCTAACCGCAAATACCGATGTCGTGTCTATTGGTGCGACCGATCAATATGAGGCGCGTTGCCGTAAATGCCATGTGGTCCAACTGGAGTACACCTTTACTGTTTAGTTTTTTAAACAAGATAAAAAGCTATTTTATTGACAAAATAGCTTTTTTTATTTAAGATAAAAGCAACAATATAAAGGCGTAATGCTCTATTATCAGTAGGGATCTCGAAAGGGACGCTTTGGAAAGAAATCCGTAAAAGGAAGTAGACTCCAACAGGTAGGCCTGTAATAGCCGCAATTAAGATACCGCATGGTGAAGTTGAGATGGTACCGCCCGCGAGGGCTCTCAACATTATCGGGGTGTTTTTTTATTTATATAGTCGTTTAATAGACAGCGGATTTGGCGGATCAGACGGATTGAGACAAGATCAAATCCGTCTACATCCGCTTAATCCGCCAAATCCGCTATCTATAATCTCTCTTTATGCCATACAACGCCAACCAAAACGAACAAGACATCTTAAAATTCTGGGAAGAAAAAAAGATTTTTGAAAAATCTATTTCGTCGCGTCCGGAAAATAAACCATATGCATTTTATGACGGTCCGCCATTTGCCACCGGGTTGCCACACTATGGTCATATTGTTGCTGGGCTCATGAAAGATGTCGTGCCTCGGTATTGGACCATGCGTGGGTATCGTGTGGAACGACGTTGGGGCTGGGATTGTCATGGATTGCCAATTGAAAATATTATTGAAAAAGATTTGAATTTAAATTCAAAAAAAGATATTGAAGCATATGGTATTGCCAATTTTAATGAGGCATGTCGCGCAACCGTATTAAAATATGCGGAGGATTGGAAAGTGGTGGTAAAACGGATGGGTCGTTTTGTGGACATGGAACATGATTATAAAACCATGGACCTGAGTTTCATGGAAAGTGTGTGGTGGGTATTCAAACAACTGTGGGACCAGGGATTGATTTATGAAGGGCATAAAGCCATGCATATTTGTCCACGTTGTGTGACACCGCTGTCGAACTTTGAAGTGACGCAGGGGTATAAAGATGTTAAAGATATTAGTGCTACTGCGAAGTTTAAAATTAAGCAGTCAGCTGGCCAGCAGTCAGCAGTCAGTGGGGATATGAAGGCTCATTGGCCGGAAGGTGATGTGTATGTTTTGGCCTGGACAACGACGCCGTGGACATTGCCGGGGAATGTATTGCTTGCGGTTGGAGAGAATATTGATTATTTACTTTGTCGAATGGCATCTGTTGGTCCGGAAGGGATGGAGCAAAATACGGATATGTTTGTGGTGGCAAAAGACCGGGCGGCTGACGTATTTGATGGAAAAGGATTTGATGTGGTTGCGGAATTGAAAGGCAGCGATTTAGTGGGTCTCGAATACGAACCATTATTTTCTTATTTTAAAGATACCCTTCGTGCATTTCGCATTGTTGCAGCTGAATTTGTTACCACAGAAGATGGAACAGGTATTGTGCATATTGCGCCGGCATTTGGTGAGGACGATTATAATTTAGGAAAACATGAAGGAATTGATTTGGTGCAGCACGTACGCATGGACGGACATTTTGTGGACGAAGTAGAAGACTTTGCAGGGTTAGAAGTGAAGCCAAAAGATGATCCAACCTCGACAGATATCGAAGTGATTAAATGGCTTGCGCATAATGGCAGATTATTCTCCAAGAAAAAGTTTGAGCATACCTATCCGCATTGCTGGCGCTGTGATACCCCGCTTTTGAATTATGCAACCAGTAGTTGGTTTGTTAAAGTCACCCATATCAAAGATGATTTATTAAAAAATAATGCCAAGACGAATTGGGTACCGGAAAATGTAAAAGATAATCGTTTTGGTAAGTGGCTTGAAGGTGCACGCGATTGGGCGATTTCTCGCAATCGTTTTTGGGGTGCGCCGTTGCCAATATGGAAGAGTGAAGACGGCGACATTATGTGTATTGGTAGTGTTGAAGAATTAGAAAAATTATCAGGACAAAAAGTAACTGATTTGCACAAGCATATTGTTGACCTTATCTCATTTGAAAAAGATGGTAAAACGTATACGCGTATTCCGGAAGTGCTCGACTGTTGGTTTGAGTCCGGGGCAATGCCATATGGACAAATGCATTATCCATTTGAAAATAAAGAAAAATTTGAAAGCGTATTCCCGGCACAATTTATTGCCGAAGGTCAGGACCAGACGCGTGGATGGTTTTACACTCTGCACGTGCTTGCAACCGCATTAACACGCGGGGAACAACCATCAATTCCAAAGAGCGAAAGTGTGCCTGCGTTCCAAAATGTTATTGTAAATGGAATCGTATTGGCAGAAGATGGAAAGAAGATGAGTAAGCGTTTGAAAAATTATCCTGATCCAATGGAAGTATTGGAAAAATATGGCGCGGATGCGATGCGGTATTATTTGGTGACGTCTCCGGTCATGCATGCAGAGAGTCTTAATTTTTCTGAAAATGGCGTGCGCGAAATGTATAATAAAGTAGTGAACATGTTGTCGAATGTGGTTGAGTTTTGGCAGATGTTTATGGTGGATGCTCACGTGGCGCCGACGCAGCACATCGGCGGTACCGCCGATTCAAATCATGTTTTGGATAAATGGATTTTGGCGAAATTGCAAGAATTAATCCGCGATGTAACGGACGGAATGAATAATTATAAATTAGCCGATGCTTCACGTCCGATTGAATCTTTTATCGCAGAATTATCCCAGTGGTATGTTCGTCGATCCCGCGATCGTTTTAAGGGTGATGATGAGGTAGATAAGTTGGCGGCAATTTCTACATTACGAGAGGTACTATTAACATTGTCAAAAGTAATGGCGCCGTTCACTCCGTTTATTGCGGAAAAAGTATATCGTGATATGGGTGGTGAGATGGAAAGTGTCCATTTAGAAACGTGGCCAGAAGTAAACGCGGCATTACTTGATTCATCTGTCATTGAACAAATGGAACTCGCGCGAAGTGTTGTGGAAACCGGACTTGCGCTCCGCGCAGAAGCGGGGATTAAAATTCGCCAGGTACTTGGTGAGTTGGCGGTACAGAAAGTGATGTTATCTCCTGAAATAAAATTGATTATTGCCGACGAATTGAATGTAAAATCTGTAGTTGATGTACCGGGAGCTGGTGATTCTTGGAAAGGGAAAGAAGATCAGCGATTTACCGTATTATTAAATATAGAAATTACCGATGCATTGAAGCGTGAAGGTATGGTTCGTGAAATTGTCCGTACCATTAATCAGATGCGAAAAGAAATGGGACTGACCATTCAGGATCGTGTGATTATTGTATACACGACAGAAGATCGTGTGCTTCAAGAAGTGTTTAGTCAGTATGATAAAGAGATTATGAAATCCGTACTTGCAGATAGCTTGCGTCCAGGTGAGGGGAAAGAAGTGGAGATCGATGGACGGAAAGTGCAGATTGATATTGTGAGATAAACTAATTGATAGTTAGGGGTGGTACACTTTGTACCACCCCACTACACGCTAAATAAAATAATCCCCTTCTAGGGGATTATTTTATTTAAAAACTATCGTACCGCTTGGACCGGCAGCATGAGTTTGTTCATCATGTACGTAAGATGTGTTTCATAATTGAGGGTCTGGGGGAGGGGGATATAATTGATCGTATGTTTGCGAAGCAGTTCGTGGATGAGAATATCTATTTCATTGCGAAACTCTTCATTGGTTGATCGTTTTCCATCATCCTCCGGAGCGATATGTAATTTTGTTGTCTTGAATACAATATCGTAGGTTGTCATATGTTCAGCTGCAAGTGTTTCCCAACGAGCAATTTCATTTAATTGTTCTCGGAGTTTTGCTGCGCGGTAAAAATAGGCAAAATTATCTATCGTGGCGCGGTCACAGAGCAATATTTTATTGGTATGATCAATAGCTAATTCTTCATTGATTTGTTGCTCTTGAATCCATCGCTGTGCATCAAATGTTGTCTCTTCGTCAATAGGGAATGGGCAGAGGCGTGCATATTCAGGGAGAACAACAGTCTTGAATCCATCGCCCATAAGGCGATTATTTAAATTGCGTAAAAGAGTTGTTTTTCCTGTCGAGTGCGCTCCGATAATGGCAATTTTCATAGGGTAATTTCTAGTTCTATCGATTATATCACAGAAATAAAAAAACTCTCTTGTGGAGAGTTTTTTTATGATTACACACCTCATTCGTGTTTTGTAGAAAACAGGAAAATTGGTGGCGGAAGATGGGACAGCATCTTCCGTTCACCTCCTTTGCCCGCCATAGCGTCCCCGCGAAGGCGGGCTTGCCATGGTTTTGG
>CAYGHM010000010.1:0-12811 GCA_964349825.1 uncultured Gammaproteobacteria bacterium | reverse complement strand
CACCTCCTTTGCCCGCCATAGCGTCCCCGCGAAGGCGGGCTTGCCATGGTTTTGGGCGGTTCAGATTGAATCATCATGTCCACAGCATCTGTCCATGCTGCGTCATGCTAGCGCCGGCGCCGGTCGATCATCAGGGGGCAGGCCTTCTTGAGGTCATGCTCCAGGGTCGTGAGCGGCGCGGGATTACCCTTTTCGCAAGCGTTGAGGGCTGCCATTCGGTTGAGCTCCGCGCAGGTCAACCAGAAACCGGCGTTGCCGTAGAAGGATTGGTAGGCCTGTTCCTTCCCGGACTGGATGAGGTACGCCCGAAACGTTGTGATGAGCTTGGGCTGGGCCGGCATCTTGCCCGGATCTTTGCAGTTGTTGTCCTGCAGTCGGCAGATGTCGTAGTCGGCCTTCTTTTGCGTCCAGACCTTGTAGGTCTCCCCGTAGGCGGTGATCGCCGCGTTATTGCGGCTGATGATCACGAGTTCGTCGCGAATGAGGGCGGCGAACTGAATGGGCAACGTGAGCGGCGGGAGGGTGCAGGTCAGAACCGGCTCGGTCGCGGTGACCGGGGCCGGGAGGGCGACCGCCGGGGGCGTTTCTACCTTGGGCGGGTCGGCCTTCTTGTTGTCGAGGACGACCGCAGGTTTGGCGGCAGGCGGCTCGGCACGTCCGCGCACACCGAGGGGGTTTTCCTGCGCGAGTGCGGTGTTGGCAACGAGGATCAGGGCGAGGATGGAACGGTTCATCGAGAACTCCTGTCTGGCGCGGTGCGCCGCTTTGCGGTCACTCCGCGAAACACTTGTCGTTCGGACCCAGTACTTCTGGGGCCTTTGACTTGTTCTTGGGCCGTGATTTTTTCGGCACGGTCTTCTGCTTGAAGCGTTCGATGCCGATGATGGTGTTGCGGCCTGATCCACCACCGGTGTCGATAGCACCGAGGCCGTGGAGGTGCCCCATGCTTTTGGGGTCGGTTGGTCGAAACCCCATCTCGAAGCGATTTTTGATCCGCAACTCGGTCGAAACTGGCACGGACTTCTTGCCTTTCGCCTCAGCAGCCGGAATGGCCGCGAGACTTAGGAAGAGGAGCAGAAGCAGAAAACGCATGGTACACCTCACTGGACACTTTGTCCGTGGTTTGAACTGGTTGAAATTGGCACACGCCCGTTTTGATGCCATATGAGACATAAAAACGGCCATATACCAATATATATGTAAAGAACCGGGAAAACAGCGAACTTTAGCATAGAACAAGGTATTTGTCAATGCTCGGGTGGATAAAGGCTATAATTGACCAACTGCCTCATGCACGATACAATTCTCTATAGAGTATCTATTTTAATATATATCGACGCTATGCCACACTATTTTTTGAACTCCACGGTTGAACAGACGGACGGATTGGTTATTCCTCTTATTGAGGGAGAGGCGATTGAAAGTCAGCTCGGTGATTTTGCTGGAGAATTTTTGGATATTATTGAAGGAATTTATACCACCAAGGATTTTGAAGGAAAAAAAGGACAAATGACTTCGTTATATACGGGCGATGATGATTTACCTCGCATTTTTTTGTTTGGTTTAGGGAAAAAAGAGGAGATAAATATCAGAAATTGGAAACAAACTGTTGGGACTGCTGTTATTGCCTTGCAAGGGAAAAAAGCGCGTCGAATCAGTGCTATTATTCCCCATGCGGTTATTGAATTATTTGGACATAAGAAAGCCGCATACGAAACCGTGATTGCGATTGAAACAGCAAATTATTGTTATGATGATCATCGTGCAAAAGATACTCGCGCTGTTCCGATTGTGGATATTGATTTTTTGTATGCCATGGATGCGAAAGAAAAGAAAGAATGGCAGATCGGTATTGCAGAAGGAAAAGCAGTTGCAGAAGCAGTGAATGTCACACGACATTTGGGAAATACACCGCCATCACATATGACCCCAACCGTATTGGCACGCGAAGCAATGAAATTGGGGAAGGCACACGAAACGATAAAAGTAACCGTATTAGGAAAAAAAGAAATTGAAAAACTCGGTATGGGTTGTTTGCTTGCGGTTGCGAGTGGATCAAGTGAAGAACCAAAGTTTATTATTATTCAATATCTTGCAGGAAAAAAGAATGATGCTCCGTCGGTATTAGTAGGAAAAGGAATCACCTTTGATTCAGGTGGATTATCATTGAAACCTGGAGATTTTATGGTGGACATGAAATACGATATGCTTGGTGGCGCAACGGTGCTTGGTGTGCTTCAGGCTGCTGCGGCATTGCAATTAAAAAAGAATATTATTGGATTAATTCCAACATGTGAAAATATGCCGAGTGGCAGTGCGTATCGCCCGGATGATATTTTGAAAGCAATGAATGGAAAAACCGTATTGGTAGAAAATACTGATGCAGAAGGAAGATTAATTTTAGCAGATGCACTGTGTTATGCATCGACATATAAACCAAAAGAAGTTATTGATTTTGCCACACTGACCGGTGCGTGTATGGTCGCACTTGGCAATGAGCGCTCTGGATTATTTACCGACGTGGAAGAAATTGCTGAACATTTAGACGAGAGTTCTCGTCATGTTGGCGAACAATTATGGCGATTGCCACTCGGAGAAGAATATACCGAGGCAGTGCGAGCAGAAGTTGCTGATCTAAAAAATATGGGTGGAGTAGGTGGTCCGCGATTTGCCGGCGCAAGTACTGCCGCCGCATTTTTGCAATGTTTTACTGATTATCCATGGGCACATATCGATTTGTCTTCATCATATTATGGTGGGAAAGGAAAATCGTATATCCGCGGTGGCGCAAATGGTTTTGGTGTACAGACGATGGTGGAATATTTGAAGAAATAAGTTAGTCAACTGATCAGCTAGTCAGCTTATCAGTTTAAATGCAAAGAAATAATAACAGTAAAAATATTTTTGCTATTTATTGATGATTGCTTATTTCATACTTTATGTTTATCGATTCTTTGAGCTTTATTTTTGTATTTTAGCTGACAAGCTGATCAGCTGATTAGCTTTTATTTTATGATTTCATACTTAATCGGCAAGGTAATCGACAAACAGAAAAACCATATTGTGCTTATGACGCCGGGCGGTGTTGGGTATGAAGTGAATATGACGCCGACGCGTATTTTGGAGTATAAGGCAGGGGAGCAGACTGAATTGTTTACGTATATGAAAGTGTCGGATAGTGCGCTGGATTTGTTTGGATTCAAAACTGCTGAAGACCGTGAGTTTTTTTCACTCTTATTGTCAGTAAAAGGTGTTGGGCCAAAAACAGCATTGCACATTTTGTCACTGGGTTCAGTGGAAAATATTGAATCAGCAATTGGCAGGGGAGACGTAACATATTTAACTGCCGTGCAAGGGCTTGGAAAGAAAACGGCAGAGCGTGTTGTGGTGGAATTGAAATCAAAGATGAAGGGCTCTCGATCAAAAGGCGATACTTCTGCCGAAAGTACGGTGATGGGAGAGGTTATCGATGGGCTCGTTGCTATGGGATACAGCCGCGATGAAGCGAAATTGGTGGTTATGAATTTGGATGCAACTGGTATGACCACGGAAAAATTATTAAAAGAAGCGTTAAAAATGAGCAGGTAGATATTGCAAATTTTTTGAGAAGTACATAAATTAAAATTACCCCGACGTTATGTCGGGGTAATTTTTTTCTATAAGAAATTATTACACCGTGCTATACTTGTTTCCATTATCATATCATGACACTATGCTGCATCACATTCCTTCCCTTGTTCGTCGTTGGTCGGTACATCACAAACAGTTCATGTTTTTTATTACGAGTTCTAGTATTGGATCATTTGCTGGTTCTTTGGTATACGGTTTGTTGCCGGTTGTGATTGCTGCATCACATGGTGAATGGTTTGCCGGAATTTTTATTAGCATGTTTAATTTGTTCCAAGCTTTTGTATTAAGTCCAATTGCGGGAAGTTTGGCAGATAGAATCGGAAGCAGGAAGACGGTTATTTTTGGTCAGATATGTGGCATGGCGGCATTTCTCGTCTGGATAGTTTTTCCTATGGATCAGACGTTAGTACTTCTTTTATTTTCTTTTTTGCTTTTTTGGAGTTACGCATTTCGTAATACCGCAGAGACCTATATATTACGAACAATGAAATCAGATGAAGGAGGTATTGCGTTCGGACTATTTGGTAATGTTACGTCGCTTGCGATTTTTCTTTCTACGGCATCTCTTCCATTTTTTTTGCTAACAGATAATGAGATCGTTGCGCCTGCTGCATTATTTTTTGTGCATTTATTTTGTTTTATTACCCTTTTGTTTTTGCCGGACGATACGGTAAAAAGAAAAAGAAAAGCGGATACACTTTTGGCCACACTGAATCCTGTGCCGTCTCTTCAGTCTGGGTGGAATTTTTTGAAAAAGAACAGTGGCTTTCCAGGATTATTACTCGGCGCTGCATTGTTTGAGGGCATGTTTTATGGCACAGTCTGGTTTGTTTTCCCATTGCATATTGCTAAGTTTGGATTGGATGGGAGCGGGCTTCATTTGGGTATTTATGATTTAGTGACGGCTTTTTTTGCGGGATATGCAGGATATTTGGCAGACAAATATAATTGGCGACATGTTCATTCATTGGGATGGATATTTGTTATTCTTGGGTTAATTGCTTTGCCGTTTTATGGATGGCCGACCTGGCTTATTATCGTTGGGTTTGTGATTGCGATTGGAAATAATCTGTCTTATTATGCGGCAACACATGCGCTGCAGAAATATGATATCGATCATAGGGAAGACGGCGCATTTATTTCTTTTCGCGTGGCTACCAGTAGTGTCGGGTATGCTATTGCGCCGCTTATGGCTGGATTTTTATATTCCCGTTATGGTTTTTTGACGAGTTTGAGTGTGAATTCCTTTTTCTGTATTATATTGGCAATAGGCATGATTGTATTGACCTGGCGATTGGAGAAAAAAGAAAAAACTCCCAAGAGAAAACGCATATAATGTGTGTTAATAAAAAAAGCCCTCCGATGTATTATCGGAGGGCTTTTTTATGTTGTATTACTTTACGTCTTCTTCATCTTCTTCGGTCTGTCCAATCAACAAGGTAAAACCAACAACGCAATCGCCAGGTTCTTTGAACCGCATCACGCGAACACCTTGAGTGGCGCGACCAAGTGACGGAACGCTTTTCAGTGGTGTGCGGACAACTTGTCCATGTTTAGAAATAAACATGATGTCTTGTTCCTCGGTTTTATTAATGACACGAGCAGCCACGATTTTTCCTGTTTTGTCCGTGACGTTCATGGTTTTGATACCACTACCACCTCGTCCTTGCACTTTATATTCATCGATCGGCGTTCGTTTTCCAAGACCATTTCCGGAAATAACGAGAAGTTCGACAATACTATTTTTTACTAACTCTGGTTGCACAATATCCATGCCCACCACTTCGTCCGATGATTTGAGTTTCATTCCTCGAACACCGCCGGCAGTACGGCCCATAGCACGGATGCCTGATTCTTTGAATCGGATGGCCTGTCCGTCAGAGGTGACGATCATAACATCATCCTTTCCTGCTGATGGGCGCACCCATTCAAGCATGTCGTCAGATTTTAATTTGAGGGCAATAATTCCCGAGCGGCGTACGTTCTTGAAATCATCCAAGTTTGATTTTTTAATAGTTCCTTTGGTGGTTACCATGGTGAGGAATTTGTATTTGCTGATATCATCCATGGAAAGAATCGCTGACACTTTTTCATTTGGTGCAAGCTGAAGGAAGTTGACGAGTGCCTGTCCTTTTGATGTTCGTGCTGCCTGAGGAACATCATAGGCGCGGAGTTGGAATACACGGCCACGGTTGGTGAAGAAGAGCATGTTGTCATGCGTATTGGTGGTCAGGAGTTGTTCTACCACATCTTCTTCTTTGGTGGTTAATCCAATAACACCTTTTCCGCCTCGGTGCTGTGTTTTGAATGTATCTGGGGGAAGACGTTTGATATATCCGTCTTGGGTGGTCATGATAATCGTTGGTTCATTTGGTACCAGGTCTTCAATGCTGAATTCTTTGATACCGTGTGCAACAATAGCGGTGCGACGGTCATCAGAAAATCTTTCATTTATTTCCATTACTTCTTTTTCTACCACGCCAAGAATTTTCTTTTCACTTGCAAGAAGTGCCTGCAATTCTTTGATTAATTTTATTTTTTCATTTAATTCATCTTCGATTTTCTGACGTTCCAAATTTGCGAGTTGCTGCAAACGCATTTCAAGAATCGCAACTGTCTGACGTTCGGTAAATTGGAATTTTTCCATCAAATTTACTTTTGCAATTTCTTTGTCTTTCGATGCGCGGATAGTTGCAATGACGAGATCGATTTTATCCATTGCTTTTTTCAACCCTTCTAAAATATGCGCGCGTTCTTCTGCGCGAGTAAGGTCAAATTGAGTGCGGCGTCGGATGACTACTTGGCGATGCTTGATATATTCTTCAAGAACCGTTTTTATATTGAGAATGCGAGGTTGAATGCCGTCAACCAACGCAATCATATTGACATGGAAGGTTGTTTGCAATTCAGTTAATTTATATAATCGGTTTAATACTTTTTTCGGATAAGAATCTCGTTTGAGTTCAATGACAATACGAACACCTTCTTTATTTGACTCATCGCGAAGATCGCGGATACCGTCAATTTTCTTTTCCTGAACTAAGGTTGCGATTTTTTCGAGTAGGGTCGATTTATTTACTTGGTAAGGGATTTCGGTCACGATAATTTGGTGACGATCTCCTTTTCCTTCTTCAATATCAGCTTTTGCGCGAAGCGCAATACCACCGCGCCCTGTTGCGTAGGCCGCTAAAATATCTTGTTTATTATAGATGATACCACCGGTTGGAAAATCAGGCCCTTTAATAAATTGCATCAGTTCTTCAATGGTTGCCTCAGGATGTGCAATCAAATGCATAATACCGAGACATAATTCACCAAGATTATGTGGTGGAATATTTGTTGCCATACCGACCGCGATACCCATACTTCCGTTTAAAAGAAGGTTCGGGAGTTTACTTGGAAGTACGCGCGGTTCTTTTTGTGATCCATCATAGTTCGGACCAAAATCAACAGTTTCTTTTTCAATATCAAAAAGCATTTCTTCGGCAATAGCCGCAAGTTTGGCTTCGGTATAACGCATCGCAGCCGCAGAGTCTCCGTCCATGGAACCAAAGTTTCCTTGTCCAAATACGAGTGGGTAGCGCATGCTGAAATCTTGCGCCATACGAACCATGGAATCGTAAATCGCTGAGTCGCCATGAGGATGGTACTTTGCCATTACCTCACCGACCACATTTGCCGATTTGCGGAATTTACTGGAGTATTTTAAACCGATTTTCCACATGGCATAAAGAATACGGCGATGTACCGGTTTCAATCCATCACGAACATCTGGTAATGCACGAGAAACGATAACACTCATCGCATAATCAATATAGGCAGTTTGCATTTCGTCAACAAGCGCGATTGGTTCGACTTTTCCAATCATTCCGGAGATCATGGGTTGTTTTTCCTTTTCAGATTCAGGTTTTCGGGGCATAGGTCTTCGATATCAAAGTTTCTAATTTTTTGAGTTATCTAAGTTAACTGAATTATTATCTCTATAAAAATCAGCTAATTTAGTCAACTCATTGGTTTTTTAGTATTGAAGTTGTTGTCGACGCAGTTCCGTCCATGATCGTGCTTGTGGTAGATGTTGTTGTGGTTTCGAGGAGTGAACTGACGGCGTCATTCAGTGCTTTTTTGTCATCCTGTTTTTCTCCTGCTTGATTAATGATTTCTACCAATTGCTGGAGAGAATCTTTTTCTTCTTTTGCTTGGTCAAGTACATCAAGCAAATTTTTGCGGGAACCATCCCATATCGTCGGTTCTTCCTTGGTTAATTCCTGAGTGCGATACCAGAAAATGCGCATATTCCATGCCCACATACTGACAATAACCAATGTAATACAAATAACACCTAGAATCAATAATCTTTTCTTTTCTGCTCGCCCTTTTTGTTGTCGTTCTCGGTGTCTCTGGATTGCTCCGCCTAAAACTTTTTTTTCAGGTGGCTGATTTTGTTGATGAGGAATATTGTGTCTCGCCGTTTCCCTTTCCTCTTTCATGGATTGATAAATAAGCCCCGGAATGTCATTGGCTGCCGAAGCAATATCTTGTTTCATTGAGTCATCAATTGGACGAGAGGAAGGATTTTTTTGCGAGGATTTACGAGACATACGAGAAAACCTAAAGGAGGGAGTTTATTCTTTTGCAAGAACGACAATTTTCATATCTTCTTGCGGTAGGTCTTTCTTTTTGAGGATAACCTTTTTTTCTGCGGCTCCTGCAACAATACCGATTTGTTTGAGGAATTGTTCCACAGATGTAGCGTCTGGATCATTATCACTTTTGAATGCCATCGGGATGACCACGCGTGGTTCAAGAGAATTGATCGCCTTGGTAGCTGCTTCTGCGTCGAAACAGTCTTTGCCACCAACAGGAACGCAAAGAATATCCACGCCGGAAAGATGTTCAATCTGTTCGTCGGTAAGCGGCTTATTAATCATACCAAGATGTCCAACACTCATTTGCTCCGCATCAACACGATAAGAAACATCGTCGACATCGTGGCCTTGCACTGCGGTAATAAGAACACCTTTTACTTCGCATTCCCCCGGAGCTGAGAGGGTAAAAGGATCTCCGGTAAGGGTAATACTATTTTTTTCTCCACGGGTGAATAGGGCAATATCAGAGCTGAGGTTGCGCGCGGAGGCTCCTTCTTCGTGCTTGTACGGATCAATAAGGACGGTTACTTCTTTATCAAACGGTTTTGCTTGAATACGAATCGTTGTGTTGCCGAGCCAAGAAAAATGCATAGAATAACAGATAACGAGTAACGGTGAATAATTAACAAAATACCGCAAGGCGGGATGGATTATTAATTGGTGTGCGTAGTATATCGAATATGGGGGTCGTGTGCAAGGGGGAGAGGGGGAAAAATTTTCAATTTTCAATTTTCAATTTCTAATTAAAAATACCGTATTTTCATTGAAAATTAGAAATTGAGAACTGGTAATTTCTCTCTAGGGAATGGCCCTTGCATTTTTTAAGACCCTGTGGTATATTGGCCGGACTTATTATTTCCCCTATTTTTTCGGGGGGACTCGCAAAACCATTGGGTTTTTGGGGTTAAAATTATTATGTTTATGGCAGATAAAGACTTTGGTCAACTTCTTAAAGAGCATACGCTCAAGTTGCCAGGTGTAAACGATACAGTAAAAGGTATAGTTATCGGCGTTGAAAGTGGCGCGGTACGTATTGATATCGACGGTATTGCCAGTGGTGTAGTTCGTGGACCAGAATTATTTGCTGAGTCAACTACATACAGCAATGTCAAAATCGGTGACCAGGTAGAAGCTACCGTTATCGAACAGGAAAATGAACTTGGTGAAATGGAATTATCATTCCGTATTGCCGGTCATAAATTGGTTTGGGACAAGATGATCCAACACATGAAAGATGGTATTACCATTGTTGGAAAAGTTGTTCAAGCAAACAAAGGTGGTTTAATGATGAAAGTGGATGCGGTTATGGGCTTTTTGCCAGTTTCACAGCTTTCACCAGAAAATTATCCACGTGTTCCTGGTGGAGATAAAAACAAAATTTTTGAACGATTACAACGTCTTATTGGAAAAGAATTCCAGGTGAAAATCTTGGATGCTGATCCAAAAGAAGGAAAATTGATTGTGTCTGAAAAAGAAGTATGGGAAGACGAACAGAAAGCTGTTCTTGACTCATATAAGATTGGCGACACCGTAGAAGGCGAAGTAAGTGCTCTTACCTCATTTGGTGCATTTATGCGCTTTGGACAAGGTCTTGAAGGACTTATCCATATTTCTGAAATTGCATGGCAGCGTATTGATCATCCAAAAGATGTATTGAAGATCGGTGACCGTGTTCGTGCACAAATCATTGACCTTAATAAGTCAAAGATCTACCTTTCTATCAAGCGTCTCGTTGACGATCCTTGGAAGGCAGTAAAAGATAAATACAAGATTAACCAAAAAGTTGAAGGTGAAGTACATAAAGTAGAAGCCTTTGGTCTTATGGTAAAACTTGATAGTGATATTCATGGACTTGCCCATATTTCTGAATTGTCAGACAAGCCGCTCGCAGAAAAAGACATGCGAGACAAATTTACTATCGGATCTCGTCATGAGTTCGATATCGTGAATATCGAACCATCTGAACACCGACTTGGTCTCCGCCTTCATGGTGTGAAAGGCCGAGCAGGACGAGGTGAAGAAAAACCTGAAACAAAAACATCCGAATCTACCGAAGTTGTTGAAACTGAGGAAAAGAAGGACGAAGCAGCAGTATAATATTGTTTCAAAAACCGCCCCGACGTTATGTCGGGGCGGTTTTTTTGTGGGTCGGCGGGTATTGTGTGGTTCGCCCTCCGCCGCGACCCCTCCGCCCTTTGGGCACCTCCCCTTGACAGGGGAGGAACAGCACAGGAATAAAAATAGTTCGTCTTAGTACCACTGTATCCCTCCCCTGCCAAGGGGAGGCCGAGACGAAGTCCGGGTGGGGTCGTCTGAGGGAGCACCATTGAAAATCAACGACCAATCTTAACAACCGTCTTGAGCCGTAATTTTATTGACAACCGTGTTATTTTTCAGTAAAATACATAGTTGTAGATCTATCTTTTAATGAGGCGCATTCGTATGAAAAACCTGAAACAATTGTTAAAGAATTTTGGCATTATCATCATTGTATTATTGTTTATCGCAGGTATTGCCGGATATTCCGGATTGGGAAATGAAAAACGCCCTGATGATGTGGGTATTAACACATTGATTCAGGAAATAAATGAAGAAAAAGTAAAGAAAGTTGAAATTGTTGGTAATATTATTGAGGTAACACTCAAAGATGAGAATGCTAAAAAACAAGAAGTCAAAAAAGAATTTGGTGAATCACTCTCAACATTGTTGAGTAATTATGGTGTTGCGCCGGAAAAAATTCAGCGAGTAGATATTTCTGTAAAAAAAGAAACAGGATGGAGATATTGGTTATCTAATTTAGCTCCGTATATTTTTCCATTTATCCTTATTGGTGGACTTATTTATTTCATGAGCAGGCAAGTTCAGGGCGCGAATAATCGTGCGATGGGATTTGGACAGAGCACCGCAAAGCAGGCAAAGCCGGATGAAAAAAATAAAGTGACGTTCAAAGATGTTGCCGGCGCACGCGAAGCAAAAGAAGAATTGGAAGAAGTGGTTGATTTTTTGCGAGACCCAAAAAAGTTTACCAACATGGGTGCAAAAATTCCGAAAGGCGTACTCCTCATGGGAGCTCCTGGTACAGGAAAAACATTATTAGCAAAAGCAGTAGCCGGAGAAGCCAATGTGCCATTCTTTCATATGAGTGGTTCTGAATTCGTAGAAATGTTTGTCGGTGTTGGTGCATCTCGTGTTCGTGATTTATTTGGCCGTGCCAAAAAAGCAGCACCTGCGATTATCTTTATTGATGAAATTGATGCTGTTGGTCGCAAGCGTGGTGCTGGACTTGGTGGAAGTCATGATGAACGTGAACAAACACTTAATCAGATCCTGGTAGAAATGGATGGGTTTGATCCGCATCTTGGTGTTATTGTTCTTGCGGCAACCAATCGTCCAGATGTACTTGATTCTGCATTGCTTCGCCCGGGTCGATTTGATCGACGTGTGGTGATTGATAAACCAGACATCCAAGCGCGTGAAGAAATTTTAAAAGTGCATGCTGAAAATAAACCAATGGCGAAAGATGTTGATTTGCGAAAACTTGCGGAACGTACACCGGGATTTGCCGGAGCAGATCTCGCAAATTTATTAAATGAAGCAGCTATCCTCACTGTCCGACGTGATAAAAAAGAAATTACTCAAGATGAAGTATTAGAAAGTATTGAAAAAGTATTACTTGGCCCGCAGAAAAAATCTCGTATCATGAGTGAAAAAGATCGCCGTATGACTGCGTATCATGAAGCAGGACATGCAATTGTTGCACATTTTTCACCAGGCTGCGATCCAGTACGAAAAGTATCTATCATTGGCCGAGGTATGGCAGGAGGATACACATTGAGCATGCCAGTTGAGGATGTCAATTATAATACAGTATCAAAATTCAAAGATGATATTGCTATGGCAATGGGAGGGTATGTTGCAGAGCGTATGATTTATGGTGATACACAACTATCAACCGGTCCAAGTAATGATTTGAAACAGGCGACTGGTATGGCAAATGCAATGGTAACTCGGTATGGAATGAGTGATAAGCTCGGACCACGTATGTATACCCAGAATGAAGAAATGATTTTCTTGGCACAGGAAATTCATGATAAGAAAAACTATAGCGAGAAAACATCTGAAATAATTGATGAGGAAATCAACCGAATTTTGGCAGAAGGCCGCATGCAGGCAGAGCGTATTCTCAAAGAAAAACGTACTGCAATGGATAAATTGGTGGAAATATTGATGGAAAAAGAAACTGTAGAGCAAGAAGACTTTTTGGCGGTGATGGGGGAAAGACCAAAGGCAGAGTAATAAGAGATTGGAAAGAGCACTGAAAAGTGCTCTTTTTTGTATTTTGTGTGGGGTTTCCCTATCGTGGCGACACCCCACCCGGACTTCGTCTCGGCCTCCCCTTGGCAGGGGAGGGATACAGTGGTACTAAGACGAACTATCTTTATTCCTGTGCTGTTCCTCCCCTGCCAAGGGGAGATGCCCGAAGGGCAGAGGGGTTTCGGCATGATAGGGAAGCCTTTTTTAGCTCAACCCAGCAA
>CAYGHM010000009.1:31928-33251 GCA_964349825.1 uncultured Gammaproteobacteria bacterium | reverse complement strand
CCCGTGTCGGTGTTCGTCCTGTTGAAGGACTGATGCCCTGTCAGACAACTGAGCTCGAGATCGAACCCTACATTCTCCCAATTCCCGGCTACCCCACCCATGCACAAGAAGCGGCTGCTCGGCTACTACTTGAGGGAATCGCCAGGAGTGAAACCGGTGAATGGGTTGCGGTAACGTGGAAGTACCACCTGCTACCCCGCATTCAACACGACAGACGCGCCTGCGAGACGGCCGCACTTCAGCGACAACTCGCAGACACCCTGCCAATGCGACGGTGCAAACACCACACCCTGCTCACGGTACTTACTCTCGGAGTGCACGCACATGCCTGTGATATGAGGGAAAAGGAGGAGGTAAAACTCCCCCACACTCATGTTCTCGAAATGGATGATCGCTTTATCATCCGAGGGCTTGAGTACCTCATCGGAAAACGTGACGTTCACTGTGAGTCAAGGATCGTCGGTCTTGAGGAAAACCAATTCTTCAGCCCGACGCCGCAACTGATTCACCACGCCCTGCGGTATAGCACCATCGTTCTTTCTCCCCCACACAGACGCTAGTTCAAGGAGACGTCTGTGTCCCGCCCCCTGACCTTCGCCCGCGCGAAGGTCTTCTCATTTCTACTTGATTTTTTTCCTAAAATTAGATAAAATTACCTTGGTACAGTCTGTTTTAACCAGACAACTAATAAACTAGTTAACCAAAAACCAGTATGTGGTTTATCCTTATTTTTATTCTCGCTGTATTACTTATCAGTATCCGTCAGGTGAATCAATTTGAACGAGGGGTAAAATTTCAATTGGGTAAATTTGTCACCATGGTTGAACCGGGATGGCGCATTATTTTGCCAGTTGTTCAGAGTATGACCAAGGTTGACATCCGTCTCAAAGCGGTAGAAGTTCCGTATCAGGAAGTTATTACCCGAGACAATGTATCGGCAAAAATTAATGCTGTTATTTACTACAAAGTTTCTGATGCGGTAAAAGCATTTCTAGAAGTAGAAAATTTTTGGAATGCAGTGAGTCAACTCGCACAAACCACGATGCGAAATGTCGTGGGTGAAATGGAACTTGATGAGTTGCTTGCCAATCGTGAAGCAGCGGCACGACGCATTGAACAATTAGTCGAAACAGCTACTGTTAACTGGGGAATTCACGTCGTAAGTGTTGAATTAAAAGATATTCTTCTTCCAGAAGATATGCAGCGTGTGATTGCCCGCCAAGCCGAAGCAGAACGAGAAAAACGTGCAGTTATTATCAAAGCGGCTGGAGAAGTTGAAGCGGCTCAAAATATTGCCAGCGCCGCAAAAATCCTCTCCGATGC
>CAYGHM010000009.1:15365-31828 GCA_964349825.1 uncultured Gammaproteobacteria bacterium | reverse complement strand
GAGAAGTTGAAGCGGCTCAAAATATTGCCAGCGCCGCAAAAATCCTCTCCGATGCCCCTGGTGCGCTTCATTTACGAACGCTCAGCACTATCAATGATCTCAGTTCAGATCAATCAAATACGGTCATCTTTGCCGTCCCACTCGAAATATTGCGATCCTTTGAACGCATGGGAAAATAGATAGCATTGTCAGTAGTCAGCGGGTCAGTAGTCAGTAATACAAAATACTTCCGGATAGGGAGTATTTTGTATTTTAACTGACTGCTGACAACTGAGTACTGACCGACTGACTGCTGACTGGCTGACCAGATAAAATATTGACATCACCCCTCAACTAGGCTATACTGACGTCCATACTGAAAGCCCTTAGTGGGGTGGCCATGGTGTAGTGGTAACACAGAGGTTTGTGGTACCTCTGTCACGGGTTCGATCCCCGTTGGTCACCCCAGTGTGGGCTTTTACATAAAAAACTGAGTGATGCTCAGTTTTTTATTCGCTATTATTTTCTCCGCTAATACGGTATGCTATACGCATATATGTCCAAGAAAAAACTTCTCATTGTCTCTGCTTCCCCTGGCGCTGGCCATGTGCGTGCGGCAGAGGCCGTTCGCAAAACAGCTGCGCAATCATACCCTAATCTTACGGTAAAACATATCGATTTTTTCGATTTCTTAAACACGCCAATGAAGGTCGCTCTTGCTGGTACATACGACCTCATGATAAAGCAAGCACCTGAGTTATGGGGTTTTGTATACAAAAGAACAAATAAACCTAATGTTACCAATAGATTACAAAAAATAACCAAGGCACTAAAAAACATCGCTTCTTCAGAATACGCGAGTGAAATACGAAAATTTGATCCGGACTATATATTGTTCACCCACATGTTCCCAGCAGACATGTATCTTGGATTAATAGAAAATAAAAAATTACCATCTATTCCGCACGGAACACTGATTACTGATTATGGTCTTCATGAAATGTGGATCACCCATACACATCAGCATTTTTTTGTTCCAACAGAAAAAATGCATTGGCAAGTCCGTGAGCGTGATGTAAAAAATACTCATGTTATTTGTACGGGTATACCGGTTGATCCAATATTTTATGAAAAAAAATCATTACCTGAACTACGCAAACAATTAAAGTTCTCCCCAAAAGAACATATCATCCTTTGTCTTTCGGGTGGTCAAGGGCTTACCCATCTTGATGAAGTCATTAATACTATTAAAAAAATTTCAACACCCGCAACGATCGTCGCTGTGTGTGGAACAAATAAAGGATTATTAAAAAAACTTAAAAATCTTTCCTGTCCGCCTCATATTTCCCTACAACCCCTTGGCTGGGTAAACAATATTGATGAATACATGCGTATTGCTGATGTTGTCGTGAGTAAACTAGGCGGAATGACAACCACAGAATGCGTTACGCTTGGCATTCCAATTATTGGTATCGACCCCATTCCCGGCCAGGAGGAATACAATACGCAATTTATTCTGGAAAACAAACTGGGGCATATCGCAAGAACCAAAGAAGATCTTCTCTACTATATTTCCCATATTGAAAAACCAATGAAACGTCCTATAAAAAAATCTGCGAACCTTATTTTGGACACGATCGAGAGAGAACTACGTAAGTAACAAGCGAATGACGAATCCTCGCAGACTCGGTACGAATAGCGAATAATTAAAAGACGTCCTCTTAAGTAGAGGACGTCTTTTTTATTTTAATTCGTAATTCGGTATTATTCGTAATTCGTATGTTATTAGTCACCCTTAATACAATTCTTCAACTGCTCCGGGGTAAACGGTACCGTGTCTTGTTGTAGAGGATCATTATTATAATAGCCGCTTTTATCTGTAAGAACCTGACAGTAGCTTTCCTGCTTCTGTGCATCGCCTGTAGCAAATATTACCGCATATCGCACAATACTGTAGGCACTCAAAATGATAATAAGTCCAATAACCGCATTTTTGATCGCTTCTTTTCCTTTTGTTACCTGTTCCTCATTTCCTTGGGACAAAGTAATGAGATACCCACCATATACAATATACGCCACAAGCAAAATACCGAGGAGACCGAGCATTACTTTGATAATATTTGCGGCGATAATCCGAGGATCTTTTGTTGGACCCAAATCAGCCCCTTGCTGGCCTGCGAATGCACCGGTTTGCGTGTTCATCTCTTTTATAAGATCGCCACTTTGTGCAAAAAGAGGCACCGGTTTTAGTACCATGCATGCAATTATTGCGACGAAAATAAATCCGAAAACACTATTTCGTCCACGTATCGAGGTTAATATCTTTGATATCATATGTTTTTGATCCTCCTCCTGGAGGGAATGATTTTTCTTTCAAATCATATACTGGCTTCTGTTGCACCTCATTTTGAATTCGCATGGCAACAAACGCGGTGATCGCATAGGCCGACATAGTAATGGCCAATCCCGTCACTGCCGCCGCAAGTGTATGTTTTGCTTTATCAATTTTTTCTGTTTCTCCATGTGAGGTCAGGTACCAGTATCCCGCAGTAACAACCAACGCAATACAAATCATTCCTATCAAGCTTAAAACGATCTCGATTACTCCTGCCACGATTGCTCTTGGGTCTTTTGCTGCCCCATCTGTCGTAAGACCAGATTTCTTACCACCAGCCTGCAATTGTGTGTTCACGCTATCTTTTAGACTCTGTCCATGTACCATCAAAGGTGTGAAAAGAAGAGAAAAGATAATGGCAAATGAAGCAAAAAAAATGCGCATAATTATTGTTTAGGCGATATCGAGTGTAATCGCTATTGGACCGTTTGACGCGCTGGTTTTACTAACTACCTTTGAAACAACAAAGTTACTAATGCTATATGCAGCAAGCGTGATAATAATACCGATAATTGATGACTTGATTATTTCTTGCGCTTTTTCTACCTGGCTTGCTTCTCCACGCGCGGTCATCCAGAGATAGCCAGCGTATACCATAAGTACAGTAAAGATAATACCCACGAGCGATAACATTACTTTTATAATACTACCTACATTTTCTGCCAATGTTGTTTCGGTTGCAGCCTTATAACCCGCCTTGTTTCGAGCGGTCTCCACTAAGTCCCCGCCCAAATTTACTGCCTGGGTAGCGACAGGAAGAAAAAGTGTACATCCGATAAATAAGGAGAGAAGAAATTTCTTTAGCATAGCTATAAATAAATTAGAGTGAACCAAATTTGCCCATCACAAAGGCTGTGATGGCATATGCACTCAATACCACAAAAATACCAACCAAAGATGCTTTAATTATTTCTTGGGCTTTCTCTATCTGACTTGCTTCGCCACGCGCGGTCATCCAGAGATAGCCAGCGTATACCATAAGAGCAAGAAAGATAATACCAACAAGAGAAAGGGCTGTAGCAATGACAGTTCCCATCACCGTTCCTACATCGGCGCTTGTATTGACTCCCGATTTTGTCGCAATACTGTCTAACTGATTCTTTGCACCTCCCAATCCTTGGGCATGAACAGCAATCGGTGCAATAATACTCGTGAAAAAAGATGAAACAAAGGCAAAAATACTTTTTTTCATACAAAATAATGGAACTATCCTCCTAAATTAAGATCCGGCACTAGTTTATTAAGAATATCATTTTTTTCTTGTTCACTTTTTTTACACTCAACAGCACTCGTTGATTCACTCCATTCTATCTTTTTTACATTGCTATGAGCTTCTTTCCATTGTGTACACTGAGAACTCGTCAACATGGCGCTTCCCCAAGCTGACTTTGTTTCAAATTGACAACAGCCCACAGGATCCTGTCCATATTTATTCTGGCCAGAACCGCTGCCAGCGCCACTTCCCTGTATCACTCTTGTGGTAATAAAGCTAGTAATTGTATAGGCTGCTGCAATAACGATCAACCCGATAGTGGCATTTACTAATGTGCTACGTGCTGTAGTAATATTATCTTCATTTCCACGCGCCAACATCCATTTCATGCCGGCATATACCATAAGGGCAAGAAATGTTGCGCCTACGGCCGCAAAAGCGGTCGTAATCACTTTTGGAATAAATTCACCAACCGTTGTTTTTTCATGTCCCGTTTTATCCGCAACAATACCTAGACTTTGATTGGCATCTTGAAATGTTTTTTTTGCAAAAACTGGCAAAGCAAAGAGAAAGCTGTACAAAACAGTTGTTCCAAAAAAAGTAATAAGTGATAATCGTACTATATGTCTCACAAACAACAAACATTATCATTTCCTCCCGGACACTGAAGAGGGATAAATGCCGTAACATTAGGATCTCCTTGTTTTGGCTCATACGTAATTGCTGACTTTCCTGTTGGATTAACCTTATCATATGCAGCTTCAACCTTGCTTTGCGCATCTAGTCCTTTTTGACAAGTAGACTTTGACTTACATGAAAGCCCACCAGAGGCATATAATTCTTGACATTTACTCACAGCAGTGGGACTACCTCCTCCAGATCCTCCATCTGGAGCAAGACTACTAAAGACAAAGGTGGTAAGTGCGTATGCAGCAAGAACAATAATAATACCAATGACTGCGCCAAAAATGGTATCTCGTGCTTTTCCTTCCTGATCACTGTTTCCACGAGCTGTCATCCAAAGAAACCCACCATAAATCATGAGTATGAAGAAAATAACAGACACAAAAGAAAGTGCTGTTCCAACGATATCACCAACAAGTTCTGGAAGTTTTCTACTTGGCAAACTGCCAAATGTTGCCTGGGCTGTCGCGTCTAATCCATATTCATCAGCCAGTACAATTCCCGTTTGAAAAAGAAAACCAACGCTCAGAAATATACCAAGTGCAAATGCTATTTTTTTGGACAATTTCATAAGTTTTCTTTAGGGAAGTAATAATTATTGGATATAGGCTCCACTGCCTGTTGCTTGGGATAGATTTTTTACCACAAAATTGGTAATGGCGTATGCGCTCAAAATAATAGCAAGTCCGATGATTGCATAGGTAATGCGCTGTTTTGCACTAGAAACCTTGTCTTCACTTCCACCAGCGGTCATCCATTCAAATCCTGCGTAAATGATAATCACCACCACAATAATACCGAGAAGGCTGAGAGAAATATTAATGATGCGGGCAATAGTAAAACGTATATCCTGATTGGTTAACCCAGTTCCTTCCGCATAACTCAATCCTAATGGATCTTTATCAATCCCCAAGGCAGTGCTAGCAAAGCCAAGACCTACTACAATAGCAAGAGATAAAAGGGTGCTGAGAAAACGTTTGCGGAGATTCATATAAAAGGGTTAGGTTCCTATGATGAGGAGGCTGTCTCTGTAGTGGCGGCGCGATTAATCGCGCCGATACACAGGGGCTTTCTCCTCATCATAAGATGAGGGATCAAGAGAGATCTTGCTATTAGAATGTAGTTGGTACTGTTCCTGAACTGGTTGCGGTTGCAAGAGAGTTCAAAACAAAGATTGCAATTGCCCATGCAGACAAGATGATTGCAAGTCCGATAATACCCTGGAAGATAAGTTTCTTTGCTTCTTCCACTTTGTCTTCACTACCACCGGCTGTCATCCATTTGAAACCACCAATCAAGATGATAACTACTGCAACAACACCGAGAAGACTGAGGGCAACATTGATAATATTACCAATGATTGTACGTAAATCTTTGTTTCCAAGCTGTCCACCAAGTCCAGTGTCAACTGGCTTTAATCCGAATGAATCTTTGGTACATTTACTGGTACCTGGATCACATTTCAATCCTAAATTACACACCTTATCACTATAATTACAGTCTCCTAATTCTGCAACTCCTGCTAATGCAGCTGGTGCAAAACTTAAACAAAAAAGACCGATAAGACCTGATACGATAAATTTCTTCATAGGGTATGCCTAGTGAATGAATAATTAATAAATAATTTCACGATATACACACATCGGCAGTCTTGCAATCACTGCCGCTGGTAATTATGCACGAAGAAAGCGTGCTGGGCAATAGGGTGCCTCGGCTCTCTGCGTTCTATTAAACATGCACAGTGAGACAATCATCTGCCCACCTCCTCTCTTATTACCATCTTTATCATATAATTTCACATAATATTATCTGGGTCGCTTATATTTTTACCCAGTCGCAATACTGCTTATTGATAGTATCTGTACACTCTGATTCTTTTGTTTTATAGGCACAATCTTTTACTGTCGGTTCACATAGATTATCTGCGGTCCAGGTACATACCTTCGGATCATTATTTTTACACGCCACAGAGTTTAAATAATTACTCTTTGTCGCGTCTATCCTTGCGGAACACGTCCCAAGTAAAGAAACTTTATTAATACATTTTCCCGGCACAGTCACTACAGTTGGCTTTTTAATACAGCATATTGTACTTCCTGTTCCGCACAAACCACTTATATAATACGTTTTTATTTCTGCTTTATTTTTAATTTGTTTTGTTGCTAACGCTTCTGCATTTAATGAACCGAGCTTTAAATCTATCTGAAGCTTCGTCGTTTTATCTGTAAGAGTCGTATTTTTCTTATCACATTCAGCATCTTTCCAACAACCAAATCCGCTTGCAGCAAAACTCTTCTCACAGAGTGATACAGCCGTCGGTTTTTTAGTAGTTCCCTTAGGGGTCCCTTTAGGAGTTGTCGATGTTGATGCATTTTTCTCAGATGACGGAACAGACCCTTTCAGAGGAGAACTTGGCCCCGCATTTCCAGCACCAGTACTGGTAATGATAAATCCAAGTATAGCATAACTTGCAAAAATAATACAGATACCGATTGTGGCCCATAGCATTGTTTCGGTACCTTTTTTTACTTGATCAGAATTTCCAGCAGAAGTAAGCCACATGAATCCACCGATGACGAATACAGCAAACGCGACCGCTCCCACAATTCCCAATGCCGCTTTAATTGCTTTACCCACAAGCAGTGTTATATTCAATTCTCCTTGTGGATTACCCTTCGTTGAACCAATTGGATTAACAAGACTTACCACGTCACTACTCTTGCCACTCCCTTTATTTGAAGACGGCGTGGTGGCTGCTGTCGCAGACGGCGTGGTGGTGGCGGTCCCTGATGGAGTGGTAAAAGCTTTTCCGGTGAGCGTTGGAGCTTCGGTTGAAACTGTACAACTCACATTATAGGTATACCCTTGTTGTGTACCACTTAGACTTGTTTTTTGTATCTTTTCACAACTAGTTTTTGATACAGGAACTGTCTGTTTTCCATCTACAAAATTAGAAGCAATTGATTTTGCAGGACAACTCAACCAAGGTACTTGATCAAGCAGCGTAGAAACTGAAAACTCTTGGCTAAAACCAAATACGGCAGTCTGATTTAAGTCACACCCCGTTCCTTTAAGGGTTATCGTGCATTTACACCCTTCTGCAAACACAGAAATTGGTGAAAGAGACAAAGATAAAATAAATAACCCTATAAAAAATTTTGCTAGTTTCAAAAACATACAGTGTGCTTACTTTTTATTTATACTACCAACATTGCGATATTCGTCCGATACTTGTAAAACGTCCAATACGACATCAACTAATAAATAGGCGCTGAATGCGATAATTAATCCTATTACGGCGGCAACCAATGTATCCCGTCCACTCTTCACTCTATCCGAATTTCCCATAGATAATACCATGGTGAAACCACCATAAATAAAGAAGGCAAACGCAGCGGTACCAATTATTTTAAAGAGAAATTTAGCTACGTTAATAAGGAGAATAAGTAAATCATTCACATCATCACATGTGCCTGGGTAGGCACAGTCTGGTAGAAAATTACTTCCTTCTGGGGCTGGATATTTTTCATTAATACTATTTTTAAATGCGCCTGCAAAAGCATTTTGCTGTTCTTCTGGAGTCAAATCTGCTTTTGCCATGCACTGATTTTTGAAAAAAATACAACTAGACTCTTTTCCACATACTACAGGACAATCCACTGATTTTCCCGAACAAAGAGAAGAACAAATGATGGTTCCCTCGCTTCCTGTTCCAGACTTAGCCTCTTTGTCTTTCTGTTCACCAATTGTTTTAGGATAACAAAATAATTGAGCATACTTACAGTTTACTGGATCAGCATCACATTGATCTTTATTCTTAGCTCCACACAAAGCTTTTAAGGCCTCCGGGTTCGTAGTTCCTGCAGGTGGGACATATGCGCCAACAACATACAAATAAGTCCCCTTAATACTATACCTCATTCTTCTGGTCTTTGAATCCTTAGAACCAATACCACAAGAAACGCCTCCAAAGGTTGTATTCAATAGAAACGTTTTTTCTTTTAGAGGTTTGGCGTCGTAAAGATTATCCCAGTCATAATTGTCTTTTCCGCCAAAAGTAGCTTCGGTACATTCAACAATTTCAGCCTGAACATCACTATTCGCATCTAACGCAGAATACACATTTGTGTTTAGTAAAACTTGACCGGAGACCGAACCCCCAATCTTCCCAGGCAAACAATATTCACTTCCGCTAAAAGGATCAAATGCTTCCGGACCTTTTGTTTCTCCATCAGTTGTTTTTACAACCACAACATAATCCTTTCCATCATTAGGACAAACAATAGACGTTTTATACTCTGCTTTTCCTGAAAAAGGAACAAATGCTAGCAAAAGTAAAAAAATAAATAGAAAGGTATTTTTTTTCATAGTTACATTACATCGTTTGTTGCACCACCGAGGCTGCATTAGAGATTAACTGAGCGTCTCGTTCTTGCGGTGATTGATTTTCCCCGTATGGCTGTAAGTACTGGGTAATAAGATTTTTCATAGCAGCGTTCGCGACATCTACATCGCGGCCACGATACCAATTATCTGCAGTCAAAAGCCCTTGAACAAATGGCTCAAGCTCCGGCTTTTCACTCTGCGCCTGAATTTGTGCTCTAAGTGGTGTTGGACGTCGTGTTGCATCAGTATATGTTTTGATATTTTCCGGGGTAGTCAAAAAACGAACAAAATCCCATGCTTCGTTTTGATGCGTTGATTTTTTCACAACAGATTCAATCCAATAATTTGCGATATTTACCGGAGCACCCTGGTTTAACTGTGGAAGTGGTATTACCTCCACATTCATTTGTGGTGCTTGTGCTCGAATGCGATCGTAATCATAGGAGTAACCGATATAAAATACAGTTCGATTTGCAATAAAAGCATCAAGCGCATTGCCCAATGTATCGTTCCAGGTATACGCCTCTTTTGTTGCACGCGCAAAATCGGTATAAAAACGAAGTGCTTCACGAGCAGGATGAGTTTCTAAATCATCACTCAGTCCATCAGCAAATAAAACTGACTGACCTTTTGCCACCTGAACACCATTTTGCATCATGAGAAGAGCAATAATATCAGCAGCATTATCAATATTTATGCCAGTACCCATTGGAATAGCAGATTGGACTATTTTTCCTTCTGCATCTACTTTGGTTACTTTTTTTACAATATCGAGTAATTCTCCCCAGGTAGTTGGAGGCAAGGCTACGCCGGCTTTGTCTAGTAAATCTTTATTATAAAAAATTCCCATGGTATCCACTGACAATGGAAGTCCGTATGCATTGCCATCAATAATCACATCTTCTGATACCGTTTTAACAAAATTTGTTGAAATCCCACGCAAAGTTGGCAAGGGGAGCTCTTCTTGAGTGATGATAGTTTCTTTTTTTAACTGCCCTTGTACGGAAACATTCGCCATCTGAACTTTTGCCGGCATCGGCGCAAGGCGACTAGTATATTTGTGAAGCCATCGAGTGTGCATAGACACAACATCAGGTGCCACATCGTCAGCAAGCGCATTAACAAATAATTTATCGAATTCTTCGTAACGAACTTGACGAATATTTATTTTCACATATGGGCGTGTTTGTGAATACGCTGTTGCTAATTTCCGTAATTCTTCCACATCGTTAAATACAGTCCAATATTCAAGTGAGACTGGTTGAACAGATGCTTGTTGCTCGGTCGACACTCCACTACAACCAAGACCGGAGGTAAGCAAAAAAGAAGCAATAAGAGAAAAAGCAAAAACTTTTTTAAAACGATGCACCATAAGACAAAAATTATCTAAACACTTCAAAAATAATATCAACTAAAGCATAACTCGCAAAAATAACGGCAATGCCAAGGCTGGTCCATAAAAGAATATCTCGTGATTTCTGTACTCTATCACTACTTCCACCTGAGACCATCCACAATACACCCGCATAAACAAATAAAGCGAAGGCTATAGTTCCAATAATACCAAGAGCGTTTTTAATAACTCGCCCAATGACGACCGTTACATCCGTTGTCCCAAGTTTGTTTAAATCACTAATATCTGGAACAGAAAATGGAACGTTAATATCCGGAGGTCTCTGATCAGGCGCTTTTATTAATAGATCTTTACATGTAGTTTTTCCTTTTTCTAATGGGAGACAGCTATAGCCTGAACCTGGCGAAGCGCTCAAACATTCACTTTTCGCTTCATATTTAGTATCAAAACAAACGGTCCCATCATTTTTACACGAACAGTAGGCACCTATCTGATCCTTTATTGAACAATAATTACTTAAGCTATAATCGTTCAAATTAGCCGCTCCTCCTACCAAAAAAGTTGCAATATCAGTAGAAAGGGGCACGGTACTACCACAACTTAACGGTGCTAACAAAAAATTTGAAGATGTTATTTCTCCGCAACTGAGAATACTTCCGACAGGTAAATCTCCATTACTTGCAACAGGAAATTTATTCGTAAAGCTATAAAATAAATCGCCCAAAGAAGGTCCCAGACTTGGAATAACCCCGGAAGTACCAATATTTGCCCATTTGCTAGGGGCGCTACACACAGTTCCGGCCACAGGAAGACCTGCCCCTGCATAGGTTTTTGGTTTTGGAACACAACAAAATTTAGGCCTATAGCTATCAAATAATTTTCCAATATACACAGGTGTGTCTAAATTTTTATTTATTGCTTTTAACGCTGACCCGTCTGTACCACAAAGACCATATAACCCGGTGTCTGCACTTTTCTTGAGAACTGCACCAAAAACTGCTCCTGCAATACAATTCTTCCCAGATGTATCGACATACCCTCCAACAAAATTATCCGGATGAGCAATCATAACTGGTGATTGATTCACATTTTGGTCGTTAAACTTTCCTAAAACAGCGTTCTTTTTAACTTCTTCATCGGTAAAGTTAAAATAATAATCTGTTTTACCACTATCCTTAACTATTGAAGTACAGGAAAAACCTTTAACATTTGTATTGGAAGCGGCACTATATGCATTACACTTCGAAGAAGGCTCGCTTGTAAAGTATAAACAACAGTTCCCTGCAGCAAACACAGGTATAACGGCAAAAAATCCCGCAGCAACAATCACTGCTACGGTAAAAAAACTAACAAGCTGTGTTTTTGAAAACACCATAAATTATTGCAACATGCCCTTGATTTCACTCGCCATTTTTTCATCTTTCATAGCAAAGTGAATCGCGGTTTTTAGCAAAGCTAATTTGTTTCCTGTATCAAAATAGATACCCTCATACTCATACGCATAAAACTGTTTTTTCTTCGCTAAGGTATTTGCCGCATCGGCTACCCAAATTTCACCATCTTTCCCTTGACCCTGTTTTTCCAAATGCTGCCAGATATCTTTGGTAAAAATATATCGCATACCACCGACAATCAATCCTTGTGGAGACACTTTATTAAGAGACGGTTTTTCCACAAATTGATCTACTTTGTAGGTGCGGGCTATTTTTGTTGGTTTTGCATAGACATTTCCATATGCGGTCATTGCCTGCTTATCATCAATACGCTGTACGCCGATAACCGAAGAACCTACAGAATTAAACACTTTTATTAATTGTTTGATAACTGGGACTTTTGAATCAATAATGCTATCACCATCAGAGAAAGCAAACGGCTCATCACCCAAAAACTGTTTGGCGCAAAGCAATGCATGACCATTTCCCAAAGGTTCTGACTGGCGTGTGTAGAAAAATCGCACCTGCTTCGTAAGGTTCACAAGTGGTTCGATGCGATCGTACTTCCCCTTTGAACGCAAATAATCTTCAAATTCTTTGTGTTGATCAAAATGATCTTCAATGGGTCGTTTTTGTGAACTAGTAACAAAAATAATTTCCGTAATACCGCTCGCGGCCATTTCTTCAACAATATACTGTACAACTGGTTTATCAAGCACCGGTAACATTTCTTTCGGCATGGCTTTGGTAGCTGGCAAAAAACGGGTTCCAAGCCCAGCAACCGTGATAACACCTTTTCGGATTTTTTGTGTTTGCGACATATAGGTTTGAGATTCCAAACTGAGTTAATACAAGTATAACAAACTATGTGGACTTTTGCTACAAATGTATCCTACCGCTCTGTTCACATGTGTGCAAGTAGATATAAAAATACTTCCGAATCTACAAATTCTACAAACCTACAGATACTGAGAGAGTCAAAAATTTGTAAATTGGTAGAATTTGTAGATTAGGGCAAATCAGTAGATTCGGAAAAATTAAGTTAGTTTAGTTCCTCCCAACTAACAACATCGTATGTGTTACCGACCGGAAATCCTGGTGGTGGATAATACTGGAGGTTTGGATCATAGTTGTGATTGGTGTTAACGAAGCCGGAGATAACATTGCCATATCCATTTACATATTTCCATGCTGCGCCATTATAGGCGATTTGGGAACCGTAGACGGTAAGAGAGTCCCGTTCATCATTATCATAATAAGGACGTTGAACTTTACCATATTGAGATAGCATAGCCGCTTCAATCGTCATATTTTCCGGCACATTACGCGGCACAATAATATCACCCTGGGTTAATAAACCGAGAGAGACAGACGTCGCATGCTGTGTATACAAAATATTATTTTGGATATAGATATTCCGATAATTAGAGGGTTGTTCTGGCAAACGTCCTGCTGCGACCGTCACATGTGTATTCACCGTGCCTTCAACCCACACATGATCTTCAACAAAAATTTGGCCGTTTTCAGGTGGCTGTCTATTCTCTATAAACGTTTCTGTCTTAATATCATAACAATATACCGTGCCATACCAAATTCCATGCTTATACTTCCCCTCACCATTATAACAATTCACACTGGTCACCTTAGAAATATCAACAGTTCCATCTGTTTTGAATGTAAGATGCCATCCTTGTGTACCCGAAGACGTAAGATGAATGCCGTCTTCACTTGCAGCATCTTTCAATTTAGCCAGGTCAGCAGTAATACCAGCAAAATCAAAGGCCGGCACGGGGTATCGCCAAAATTCTTTTGGTCCTCCTCCACCCCACACGCCATTATGCGTTTGATTCTGGTATTGATACGTTTCTTTTGCGCTATCCACCCACGAATCACTCGTTCCATCAAAGCGAATACCGCCATTTGAATGCATTGGACCATGAATGACGGTGGTAAAACCGACATTCACACTTGCGTTTGATAATAAAGCATAATCAGTAAACGAATCAAACGCAAGACGAACTTGAAGTGTGCGCGTACTGCCAGGTTCCTTTACTGTCCAACCGGTTGATTTCAATGTGACCTGAGTTGTGCCAGAAGCGGGAGGAATAATATCAAGAGAAAAATATCCAATGACGGTATCATTTTTATCCTTGAATTCATGAATATACGGACCTACCTGATTTGTTCCGTCTTTATAATCATCTGGTGCGTGGGATAAATGCCAACGATAATAATTAATTCCTGCTTCTGCAATATGCAATGCTAAATCATGTTGTTCTTTGCGAATTGATGCGCGATTTTCAAATATAGCATAACTCGAAACACCACTAATAATAACCGTGGTTGCAATGGCACCAAACATAATAATAAACAAAAGGATGCTTCCGCGTCGGTGGTTATATTGTGTGCGTCGACGTACCATACAATCAATTTAATTTGAGATTTCTAATCTGTGCAAAACTTTCTACATCGTATGCACCTGGTAACACATTTGGATTTTTATCGAGAATCAAACGCACACTAATTATCCGGACATCTCCCACAACCACCGGTTGCGCCATCGCAGCTTCAGTGCCGGTATAGACACTATTATAATAAGAAAATATAGGAGTACCCAAGGAAACATTCGTCACATTATTTGCTACATCGGTAATAGTTTCTGTAGCAGTTTCATACACCAACGGACTTCCAGAAGGGGTAATAATCCCTTTTTTTAATGTCGTCCCATCCAAAAAAAATCGTACCCGTTCCCGATATCCATTATTATCAATATTAGAATAAACAATGAGTTCATTGGCTCCAGCACCCGCCACAGGGTAAGCACCAACACTCGATGTTTCCGCTTGGCGCACCACATTTACTACCTGTTGCACCGCGCGTCGCGCATCGCGTTGTACTTCCAAATGTTCCCATATTGCAGCGTTTGATCGAAAACCAATAATAATAATTTCTGCAGCACCGAGTGATAACAAAGCAAAAATACCAATAGCAACCACCAGTTCCACCAAGGTAACACCACGTGAATTGTGAGGAAATCCACGCATATTAATTTTCTGTTAAATCAATAATAAGACGAGTGTCTCCACTTACTGTCACATTACTCGTATTCGTTTGGTACCCAGCATTACTTACTTCAACAACATACTCTTGATTGGCAAGAGAAGAAAAATATGACTGACCCGGAGGTGTACAACTATTCGTATAACTTATCGTCATATCGGATACGGTCGGCGTGTACTCCGTTGAATCGGTTCGCAAATACACCTTATATCGCACATACTGACTACCATCATGGACTTCATGAATAGCAGGAGTTGTTGCTAAATAATACGTTGACGATGTTCCATCTGGCCCAAGATACTCCCAGGATGACGGGGTGCTGCTCGCCGCAGTGGCAATCTGAAAACGCACAGGGTCATCCCCTGTCTGCGCTGGTTGAGCCACTGGTTCCCAGGTCAGACTGATATAATTTGCTGATAATCCCAAATCAAAGGTTGATGATTCCAAAAACCCATTTGTATAATAATTTTGTCCTACTTTTTTTAAGGTAATACTGCCTGATGGCGAGCTAATGCTTATTTTTCCATCATCCGTCGCATACCGAGTGTCATCACTCATACTACTTTGTCCGGCACCACCAGACCAATCCGTCTGCCGAATATGGCCGACACCAGTTGTTTTTGTTTGATCGTATCCCGAAGCCGTCACGTGCACCAATGCATTTGAAATTGGCTGAAGTGTAATACTGTCGCGGGCGCCTACCAACAAAGAATGTGCGGTATTAGCGCCAAGTAATAATTGCACTGGCTGTGCTGCGCCCGGCTGCAGCGTAATCGGCAACATCGGAATAGCGCCAATCACATCATATAATGATGGCACAAAGTTATACGCATCCCAGCCATAATTGATAAATGAATACACACCAGATCCGTTCGTCGTCACACTTCCATTTACTGCCAATACATCTGGATCTGTCCCTAATAATTTTGCCCCTGAAATAGTCACAGCAGCGTTGCCAATAACAGAACAGCTACTATCTGTTGTGCTCAATTCCATTGATGCAACCTGGTCAATCGTAAAACTGATTTCAGAAACGCTTTTAACAATGACAGAAACAGGCGGCTTATTTGGATTAGGGTTACTCACACTTGAAACAACAGTCTGGTCGCTCGTATATCCCGACTTTGATACAGAAATATTGTATTTGTTTATCCCTGGCAGTAAATCAATCAGAGCCAATAGTCCACTATTATTAGTAACATCAGTGATATCAACACTTGATGTCGGAAAAGTCGCAGTCACATGTACGGTTGCCCCGGGCACTGCAATACCACTCGCGTTTAATACACGAACAAACAAAGTTCCTTTAGTGGCATCACCTTCGAGATATTTTGGCGATATATGGGTTGTCAGTACCACAGGGACTTGCTGATTACAGCTGGTACACAATACCGACACCTCCACTAATTTCACATCCGCTGGCGCCGTATCATTTGGTGATCCACCGATAGTCCCATCAAATGGGTCATCAATATTACGAACCGTACGGGTAATTAAAAATGTTTGGCCATTCCGGGTCATGGTCACGGTCGGTGTCAGCACACCAGAGGGAACTCCCTGTATGAGCCCAATATTTTCAAAGGGAATATTTCGGATAATTTCAATATGTTCATTGGCAATTCCCGACTCAACCACTTTAATCCTGGACTGATACACGACTTTAAAAATAAATTGAATGCTGGAATAAATACCCATCGAAAACAACGAAAAAACACCGATTGCTACTATTATTTCAATCAGTGTAAAACCAGCGTTTTTTTTATTGCGGACAGGCATTTTTATAGAATAGAGAATGAAGAATAGAGAATGAAGAATAAATTCCTTACCCTCCATTCTTTATTCTCTATTCTTTCACAATCTCATCCATTATTTTTTGATACCTCATCTCCGCAATCCTAATCAGCTCTTGTTCGGGCGCAGGATATTTCTGTTCTTTCATATCCACCACCAGTCCTTTTA
>CAYGHM010000009.1:7901-15265 GCA_964349825.1 uncultured Gammaproteobacteria bacterium | reverse complement strand
TCTTGTTCGGGCGCAGGATATTTCTGTTCTTTCATATCCACCACCAGTCCTTTTATAACCTCGTTTTTCATTCCTTCTAATTCAGAAACGTATTCACCTATCTTTTCTTTTAATTGACGTATACTCTCCTTATCTCGCTGAATCGATGATGGATCCTCGGTTTCATCTGCTAATTGCAATTGTTGGCGCAATTGTTTAATTGCCGTCATTACCTGCTGCATGTGTAATGCAATATTTTGCACCTGTTTCTGATTCGTCTTTACTTCTTTTACCAAAATATCCGCCCTTTCCATAGCAGATGCTTTTGCAAGCTCAGGATCAACCTCAGCTTCCTTCACCTCTTTCGTTCGTTCACGTTCGTGTGTTGTATATCTTTTTTCAGTTTCCATAGTTGGGGTATTATAGCATATTAATACGTATTTAATATTTCCGAATCTACGAATTTGGCCTAACCTACAGATTCTACAAAACTACAAATATAATTCTGGATTTTAAATATTCGTAAATTGGTAGAATTCGTGGATTGGGACAAATTCGTAGATTCGGAAATATTTAAAAACAAAAAACACCCCACGTCGGGGTGTCATTTATCCAAGCTAATATAAAATATTAACGTGGAAGGTATGGAAGCAATCCTGCAATTCTTGCCTGCTTGATCGCCTTTGCCACTTTGCGCTGGTATATTGCTGAAAGACCAGTTTTGCGACGTGGGAGGATCTTGCTATATGAAGAAGTAAATCTTCGGAGTAATGTTACATCCTTATAATCGACATCTTTAATATTGTTAACAAGAAAATAGCAATGCTTCGGCGGTACTCGTTTGGTAATAATTGCCATAATGTGTGTAGAGTGAGGAGTCTATTCCACTATTTAAAATGGAATGTCTTCGACTTTAATTTCTTCTTCTCCAGAGTCAGTCACAGGAGAAACGCTTGGGCGAGATGATGCACTTTGTGGTGCGCCACTATCGCCTTTTGGTCCGTCGAGCATGATGAGCTGTTCACCGATAATTTCAGTGCGATAGCGTTTGACACTATCTTGACCAGTCCATTCTCGAGTTTCGATACGTCCTTCGACGTATGCGCGGCGTCCTTTGGCCAGATATTGTCCAGCAATTTCGCCAAGCTTGCCCCACAATACGATATTGTGGAATTCAGGCTTTTCCTGTTTGTTCCCTGATTGATCAGTCCATACCATATTGGTAACAATCGTTACCGATGTTACTGTTTTCCCGTTTGGGGTGGTACGAACTTCTGGATCGCGTGCTAGGCGTCCGATCACCGTGGCTCTATTAAGGTCCATAGTAATATTGCTTAAGAATTACCTCCTTTATTACCTCCTTCAATAATACTTATACCTCTTCAAGAGTACTGTCGAGAACCTTATCAAGCTTTTCTTCAATCGCTGACATGTTTTCTTCAGTAGGTTTCTCAGTTGAGGCTTTCTTTGCTTTTTTCGCAGGCTTTCCTGCCTGTCCGACAGGTAGGTTTTCTTCTTCGTCTGCTTCTACTTCAGCTTCTACAGCTGGTTTTACTTCCACTACTACTGCTTTTGGGGCAATAGGAGCTTCGGCAACATCGTCTTTTTCTACAGATGCCTGTCCTGACGTACGAGGTTTTTCATATTCAGCTCGGTCTTTCGCAAGCTTCACAAGAATCACATCTTTTTCTTTACGCATGACTGGATCGAACTGATTGATCATTGCGCGAAGTAAGTTATTTACCAAACGCAACTTAGCCTGAATAACCGGAAGAGCAACTCGCTCTGCCTGGAACGCAAGCACAACTGAATATCCGTATCGGATATGTTTGATTGGGTATGCCAATCGGCTTTTACCTCGGTCCTCTGAAGAGATATTTGTTGCACCATTGTCTGTAAGAAGTGTTTTCACTTCCTGAACCAACGGACCAACTTCATCTTCCCCAAGAGTTCCTGGCAAAATGCACAATAACTCGTAATATTTCATAGCTTTCTACAATGTATCTATGTGCTATACCCCCCTGCCCTGCTCGACCAAGCCTGGCTACAGTACTGCGCTGATATATGTATGTCTGGGCCGATTGTATAATAAAGACCTCGTTTTGTCAATAGTTTAGCGGAAAAATAGGGGTTTTTAAACATTTTGTTGAAAAAGGGGTGTTTTCACGATATTTTTGTTCCACCAACCACAAAAATAATGTCACAAGAACTGCCTATTATAGATTCTTATATGTACCCTCGTCCCTATTCCGTATCGCTATTATTTGAACTTCTTGTGAACTATCAAAAAAATAAATAATCCGATATTTTTCCACACGTACACGATAAAATTCTGTGCCAACTATTTTAGTAATATTTAGCCCACTAAACTTTTTATTCAAAAGCAGCGTAATAACAAATGAAATATGCTCCGCATCTTTTTGTGGAACTTTATCCAAAAAATTTTTTATTGCATTCATACCCCTCCTAATATAAATATTATTTTTTATACCGCTTTTCAATGGCTTTTACAAGACTTCTCCCGGAAATAGGTTTCCCATTATTATCTCTATCCGCATCAAAAATTGTCACCCAATTTTCTTTTTTTGCTACTTTTTTCATATCAAGTGGAATAATTTCAAGTGAACCACTTTTTTCTTGTACCAAAAACTGGTCCGTCTTCACACGCTTGCGCCAGGCAGCAGGGAGAGTGATCTGCCCTTTTGAAGTTGCTTTCAGAATGGTTTTCATATGTATGATTTTCTTACTTTCTTACATTCTTACTTTATCATAGTGCAAAGTTTTGTCAACACATCAAAAAACTAGAGAATAAACACAAAATTTCCCTCCTTCATACTAAATTGTAAAAAATATCACGGAACTCAATGTAACCACCACAAGATAGATATGTGAAGTTAAAGATAATATCACACATAAACATCTACCTAGTACAGAAACCCAGAAATCATAAAATAAACCTTTCACCAAATAACGAAAAATCCGGCCTTGCAACCGGATTTTTTATAAAAAAATGAATACAATAAAAGCGATTAATTATTCCTTGTCTCGGTTTGTCGTAGAACATCCCTTACATTATCATGAAGTAACGAAGCTTCACGTATAGTTTCTGACGGCAAGACCTTTACTAATCTTTCCAAAATGTTTTTTCCATCAGGACTGCCGATCCATTTATCAGACGCATGAAGTACCAAAGCAAGTTTGTCTGCAATAATTTTTCTTCCATTTCCTGCTGCCGTTTGGAGTTTTGAATTTTGTTGATTCCCAGCAAGTTGATTATCTTTATACAACAAGTCGGACACAACCTCGGCAAAATTTGACACCGCATCGATATCAATCGCCTCAACACTTTCAATAGTATTATTAATCTTAGTCAATTCAACCTGGTATTCAGCAAATCCCTCGTCAAAAACAGTTTTTTCGGAATTTCCCTGCTCTTTTGCTTCTGCTGTTGCAGCTGAAGTTTCCACTTTGCCTGCCTCCCGAACCCCAAACAATCCCCCTGCCCCAGCAACAACCGCTAACCCAGCCGCCAATTCACGAAGTTTTTTCATATGACTTTATTACTGACTAATTATTAAAATAAATTATACTCAAATTTCATGATAATACCAAATCCGGATACTCCACCGCCATCTGCGTAAACTTATCCATTTTATACACCTCATTAATTTCCACACGAGTAATAATATCTTTGAATTGCTGCTTCATAGTACGAATCACATTACGCAGCTTTGTCCGGTCTTCTATTTCTATATCAAGCATAAGTTCCCAATTCCCCATTGATTTTACATAATGAATAACGTTTGGATGTTTCAAACAAAACTGATACAGCTCATCAACACGTTTGCTATTAAATTGTCCGATTTTAAATAACACACGATACAGAGTCATTCCCATTTCTGCATATCCTGGCGTATACGTAATTTTTGTTATCACGCCTTTTTCCCATAATTTTTTATAGTGCTTCTGCACCAAGCCAGCCGTCACACCAACTTTTTTTGCAATTTTGGTAAATTCCATACGTCCATCAACCTGAAGCAGTGATAAAATTTTTCTATCAAGTTCTGATAGCTTCACTTTTTCTGTTGTTCCTCCGGACATTTTATATTCACCAATTTCATTATTTCCTCCAATAAAATACGTGCGAGGAAATTTATGAAAGCTAAGTCCTACAGCCAAATCACTTTCTGCAACATACTGTCCGTATTTTTCAAATACGCCCTGCAAAACCTGGTTGTGATGAAACACATCGTGGCCAATAATCCCAAGCATCACATCTGCATATCCGTCACAGCGCATAACAATGGGAATATATTTATTCCCCTTAAAATCCGCATACATCTCTGTCTCGGCTTCTTTTGTTAATCCAGAAAATTTGAGCCAATATCCCCAAAATACGGAATAATCAGCCTTATCATAATCAATAAACGCCCAAAAATGCCGCAAAATGCCTTCATCTTCCAGTTTTTGATAATGATATTTAATAACCTGGGGGCTCGTATCGAGCATTATTGCGAGCTCAGTAAAACTCGCGCGCCCGTCTTTATCAAGCTCAAATAGAAGTTTTTTGTCAAATTCGGTAAGCATATTTTTTTAAATCTTATCATATTTGCATCAATTTGTCAATTTATACAATACTTTTTAGCTTAAACTCTTGATTTTTTATCCAAAATAATGTATACTGCTACGTTTAAGAGACACAGGATCACTATTTATTTAACCTAAAACCATATGTAGCCTGCCTGTGGGTACACATAAGGAGCACTTAATTTATTATCCATTCAATTATGACCAAGAAAATATTGAGTATCATCATCGCAACCGTTGTTCTCGGTGGTATTATCGTGGCAATTACCCGCACATCACCAAGAGACACAACGTCAACACAAAAGGAGAAAGTGACGATTGCAGAATTTGGGGAAGTATTTATTTATGCCCCACTCTATATCGCACAAGAAAAAGGATTTTTTAATGAAGAAGGATTGGACGTCACCATCGTACCAACAGGCGGTGATGAAAAAACGTTTGCCACCCTTCTCTCTGGTGATGCACAATTCGGCGTTGCAGATCCTACTTTCACAGCAATCTCCGGAGAGCGTGGACAGCCTGGCCAAGTTATTGCATCTATTGTAAGTGGTGTTCCATTTTGGGGTATTGCAAAAAATACACCCGTACCAGAAATAAAAACACCATCAGAATTAAGCACATACTCAGTCGCAACATATCCCTCCCCTTCAACAGCATATACATTACAAAAAAATATGTTTGACCGCGGCGGATTGAAGCCAAACATTAAAGAGACTGCCTTTGGATCTCTTCTCGCAGCGCTTGACGCAAACCAAATTGATATCGCGCTTGAACTTGAACCGGTAGTGTCAACAGCAGTAAAAAATGGAGCACGCATTGTATATGCAATGCCAGACCACTATGGAGACTTTGCACTTACCGGAATAACTGCTCTTCCAGCATATCTCAATAAACACCCTGAAACGGCACAAAATGTCGTGAATGCAATTCAAAAAGCATTAACTTACATTCATAATAACCCGGAAGGCGCTGCAGAAGTTATGAACAAGCGATTCCCTGATATAGATCCAATTATCGCAAAAAATGCAATCCAAAACCTGACTAAAGGCAATGTCATTCCAAAAAATGCATTGGTATCAAAAGCAGGTTGGGATGCAGCGATTCAACTTCGTGTGAACGCTGGCGATTTAAAACAAAATGCCAAGTACGAAACCTTTGTGGCAACTCACTTTGCACAACAAGCAAAATAATATATGGAACACATCCGTGTACAAAATGTAACAAAAACATTTAGGAGCGGTTTTAACGTTTCTCCTATCATTGCCTCTACCTCTTTTACGGTAGGGGCAGGAGAAATTGTCGCGATTGTCGGCAAAAGCGGCTGCGGCAAATCAACGCTCCTCCACCTCTTGGGGGGTCTTGAAGCACCCACTTCTGGCAACATTCAAATTTGCGGAACAGTAACGCTTGTTCCACAAAAAGATCTCTTGCTTCCATGGCGCACCGTGCTACAAAATTGCATTCTACCAATAGAAATTGTGCATGGAAATATACAAAGTGCAAAGAAAAAAGCGCTCGCACTATTGCAACAATATGGTTTAATTTCCTATGCAACACAACTCCCTTCCTTCCTAAGCGGGGGTATGCGTCAGCAAGTTGGGCTTATCCGCGCAATAGTTCATAACACAGATATTACACTTCTCGATGAACCATTTTCTGCACTTGATTATGATGCGCGATTAACGATTGGAAAAGAATTGCGCAAATATATGAAAGAAAAAAATAAAACAGTAATTTTTGTGACGCATAATATTGAAGAAGCAATACTCCTTTCGGATCGTGTTATCGTTTTTTCAGGAAAACCCTGCACTATCGTGCTAAATAAAAAAATAGATCTAAAAGAATCATTGCGTGATACGGTTCGCATTCGCCGCACACCACTATTCAATGAATTATTTGAAACTATTTGGAACCTTATTGCTGCAAAGCAAACATATGAAGCAACCACTTCGTAACATCACAATTTCAGGATCTGTTTTTGCGGCACTTCTCTTGCTCTGGCAGTATAAAGCGAAGGGGAAAATTCTTTTTCTCTTCTCATCACCTCAACATGTGTGGTGCTCGCTTGTGCGGAACACAATAAACGGTATTCTTCCTTATCACACTCTTATCACGGCGACAGAGGTGCTTGTTGGTTTTTTTATCGGAAGCATTATTGGTACGACGATAGGATTTCTCCTCTGGTATTCCCCGCTCATTCACCGAATCGCACGTCCGTATATTCTTATCATCGGCATTGTTCCAGTATTTACTGTCACACCGGCTATAATTCTTTGGTTCGGTATTGGGATCAAAATGAAAATACTGCTGGCGGCATTAGCGACTGGTTTACTTTCACTCACATATGCGTACGAAAGCGCATCACAAATAGATCTTGATGAATTTCGTTTATTAAAAATATTTGGTGCGACCCGTGCACAACTTCTTCACATCATTGTTATCCCAACATCACTTTCATCCGTGCTTTCATCGCTTAAACTAAATATCAGCTTCGCCATTCTTGGTGCATTTGTCGGAGAATTTATTTCTTCCAGTGAAGGATTGGGGTACTTTATGCTGAGGGCCGGATCGCTATATAATATGGCCGATGTATTTGCCGGCGCAATATGGCTTATACTATTTGCCTTAGCGATTAACGTAGGAATTTATTATTTACAGAAATATAGGCAAACAATTATTTCAGTATTGTCGGTGAAACATTAAAAAATCACCCGTACGGAGTTTTTTCTTTGTGTATACTAATACGAAAAAGCGGCGCCATTGGGAGTGTTCAAATGAACAACACAAACCAATGGCGC
>CAYGHM010000009.1:0-7801 GCA_964349825.1 uncultured Gammaproteobacteria bacterium | reverse complement strand
ACGAAAAAGCGGCGCCATTGGGAGTGTTCAAATGAACAACACAAACCAATGGCGCCGCCAAAACAGGTTCAAGGTTTCGAGACACAAGGTCTCGATCCAAGAAACAAGTAGACCCGCCGTCGCGAAGACGCTTCGGCGGGCAAGCAAGAGTACCAGGGACACTACCGGAAGAACAGGAGTCCCGCCGAAAAGCGGTCGCCCGCAACGAAACGCCTGCTGACGAAGTACAGGTTCTCGTCGTCCGGGCAGAGGCTCAGCGAGCTGCGGGCGTCCCGCCAACTGAGCGCCGCGCAATCGGCGGCCGGAGTGTTGAAGCCCTGTGCCATCATCTTCGCGTCAGCCACGAAAGCGGCCGCGGTGTCGAAGCCGCCGGAGAGGCAGAAGCCTTCAGGCAAGTGGCGGATGACGGAACGGTCCGCCTCGATGCCGAAACCCTGGAGGGGCGAGGTGAAGTACAGGCCGATGACCGGTCCCCGCTTCAGCCGCTCCACCAGGACCTCGTGGCGGGTATCGTCATTGATGGTCACCTTGTCGGAAAGATCTTTTTCCCACCAATTCTTAAACGTGCGGTCAGGGAAGGCTTCCTTGTGGGCGCTCTCGACCGCCGACAGGTAGGCGTTCTCGAGGATGGTGCCGTAGTCACCCGGTTGCGTCTGCGGGATGCAGATCGGGAACCAGGAACCCTTGAACAGGTTGCTCACCTGGAGATTGCCAGACACTTCTCCTTGGAGCGCGGCGTACCGCGTGCCGAACTCTTCGAGGGTCGGGAACTTGGCTTTTGGGCTGAAGTGTTTGCAGAGGCGGCCGTGGATGGCCGCAATGTCGATAAAAGGCTGGACGTGACGGAACCTTGGGTTTGCGTCGACCACGCCGGTCATGCCCTTCAACGGGATGACGCGTCCATTCTCATCGACGAATTTAATGATGGCGGTCGTGTTCATAGGTATTCTCCTCAGGCTTGCTATCGCCCGATTTCAGTGTTTTACCCCTGCCCCAGGATTGAGGGCCCTTTCGGAATGAGAAGAGCGTTCTGACTATTTTCAGATTAATATAGCCAAAAAGCTCTTCTCATAGATACTCTTGTGTTGTAAAAGAACGACCCCATAACATAGTATATTTTAGCGAAGTTGTCAATAGATCATCTTCGGGATTCTTGCTGACGAGAGCCTTATTATTACACGCATGTATTATCTTGACATGGCATTTTTTTTCTATTATCATATACATATCACGATATTCGTGATCTTATCACGACCAAAAAGGTTCTCTAAAGGGTTAGTCCTGACGAGAGCCTTTTTATTTTTTATATTCCAGTTTATCTTTCAATAAATTTAAAAAATCCAAGATATTTCTATCTGCCACACTTAGTTTTTTAAAAAGTGCTGAATAGCGCCGCTGATTGGGAATGAGCACTTTTAATAATTTATCTTTGCTCATTAAATACTCAACAAGGCAGTAAAAATCACCATCACCGGAAACAATAAGGGCTTTATTAAAGGAGTCGATCTGGATCATTGTGTGTAACACAAGTTCGGCGTCAATATTTCCTTTTACTGCACCATCGTTAAGGTCCAAAACTGGTTTAAAAATGCAAATATACCCAGATCTATGCAAAAAAGAATATAAATTACTATTCTCAAATACGTAACCAATAAAAAGAAAAGCCTTGGTTACTCCATATTTTTCAGCGAGATATAATCGAAACTTTTTCCAGTCAATTTTCCAACCTTGATCTCGAATAGACAAGTTAAGATTCTGACTATCAATAAACGCAAAATTTCCCTCCTTCATACTAAATTGTAAAAAATATAATTATATACAATCATGCGCAGTGCGTTTTGTAAATATCATTGACTTTTCCCCCCATTTCCCCTATCATTCCCCTATTCAAATCCGCCTTAATCAGCTCATCTGCCTAATCCCTGCCTGTCGGTAGGTAGGTGCTGTCTATTCTCCTATGTTATCAATCGGCATCGTCGGCCTCCCAAACGTCGGCAAATCAACCCTCTTCAACGCGCTTACCAAAAGTAAGCAAGCTGACGCACAAAACTACCCTTTCTGTACCATCGAACCAAATGTCGGTATTGTTGAAGTTCCAGATCCACGATTGCAACCACTTTCAACAACATCCAAATCAGGCCGTATTATTCCAACTGCGATTCAATTTATTGATATTGCCGGTATTGTAAAAGGTGCAAGTGAAGGCGAAGGCTTGGGAAATAAATTTCTCTCACATATCCGAGAAGCAGACGCAATCGCGCAAGTGGTTCGCGCATTTAGTGATACAAACGTCACGCATGTACACAATAAAGTCGATCCGAAAGATGATGCGGAAGTTATTGGTCTTGAACTTATTCTTGCAGATTTACAAACCGTAGCAAATCGATTGAAAACGACCAGAGGAAAAGCAAAGGGTGTGGTTGCAAAAGAGCTTGCAGCAGAAATTGATGTATTGGAACGAGTAGAAAAACATCTCGGCGATAGTAAGCCGGCACGAACACTGGAGTATACCGAAGATGATATGAATGTGATGAGAGATTTACATCTTCTGACAATGAAACCGATGATGTATGTAGTCAACTGCGACGAAATCATTGATATGAAGCAAGGGCAATTGATTGTGGAAGAAGGCGCACCTCATGTCTATATTTCTGCAAAACTTGAAACTGAACTCATCGATCTTTCCCCGGAAGAAGCAGTTGAATATATGAAAGATCTTGGCATTGAACAAACAGGCTTAGACAAAATGATTGTCGCGGGATATAAATTACTTGACCTTGTGACGTTCTTCACTTCAGGAGAAATGGAAACTCGCGCATGGACCTGCAAATCTGGAACCGTTGGTCCTGACGCAGCAGGTGTTATCCATACTGACTTTATCAAAGGATATATCAAAGCCGATATCGCGAACTGGAAAGATTTTGTTGAATGCGTGGGCTGGTCGGGTGTGAAAGAAAAAGGAAAAATGAAACTTGTTGGAAAAGACTATGTGGTTCAGGACGGAGATGTGTGTTATTTCCACATTGCATAAAAACATACAAACAATGAAGTATAATAGCAAACCTCTCGTCCGGTTTGCTTTTCATTTATCATATACTAGATTATAATATCTAAGAATTTTTGCTTTAATGCTTTCATGTTTTATTGTTTTTATGTCCCACAATCGCCCCGACTTTATCCATCACCAAAAAAAATCCGTTAATGTTTCCATTATTCGTGAAGCGGTTTTTGGTTTGCAAGATGGAATGGTATCGACCTTTGGCGCCATTACTGGTATTGCCGCTGCCACGAATGATCAATTCACCGTTATTCTTGCTGGTGCAGTTATTATCGCAGTGGAATCCATTTCCATGGGGGTCGGTTCATTTATATCTTCCAAATCAGAAAAAGAAATAGATGAAAGAAAAATACACGAAGAAAAAATTGAATTGCTGGAACATCCCGAAGCGGAAAAAATTGAACTCGAAGGCATGTTTATTAATGATGGTTGGCCAAAAAAATTAGCCAAATCCATGGCGCTTGAAGCGTCAAAAAACAAAGACCTATTTTTAAAAGAAATGGCATATCGCGAATTAAAATTAATTCCCGATAATGACACATCACCAGGGAAAAATGGCATCGCCATGCTCTTCTCGTATATTATCGGTGGATTTGTTCCCCTCACCGTATATTTCATTTTACCAATAAAATCCGCAATCCCTATTTCTATCTTCGTCACCCTCATTGGCCTATTCCTGGTTGGTGTTTGGACAACTACATTTTCCAAACGAAAATGGTGGCGTGCAGGATTTGAGATGTTACTCCTCGCGGGTATTGCCGGGTTTGTCGGATACTATATAGGACAACTCGTCGATGGTATTATCAAATAAAAAACGTCCCGATTTAATCGGGACGTTTTTTATTTATATATTTTTTCTACTTGGTTTTCACAAACTTCCAAATATCTCTTCCCACATGCTGGCCTTTCCGCCAATACAATAACGATGTATGTTCTGGAGTAAATGGTTCAACCACAAATCCATGTTTTTCAATCTGTTCCAAGCAGTTCACTTCAATCCATTGTTCTTTATATCGAAATTTTGGAATGATAAAAATTACAACACCATGTGGTTTTAAAATTCTTTTAAACTGCGCAAATGAATCACTATACAACTGACTCAATTCTTTTGCTTGTCGTTCCAAATCTACTTTTGATTCTCGTCCTCGCAATGGCTTTCCCATAAATGGCTCAGTTGCAATGACGTCAACTGATTCTCTTTCAAGTACGCCACCAATATTCAATACATTGTATTCAGAAATAGAAATGGAACCCTGAAAATTTGTCATTTTTTGTTTAATCCATTCAATATTCTGTTTTGTATCTTCCACTGCTTTCTTTGCAATATCGCTTCCAATAATTTTCTTACACCCGAGCAAAAGTCCTTCCATAAGAAGTACACCAGATCCACAAAATGGATCAAGCAACGTCGCGTGTGCGATTTTTTTGCCAGCAAGATTGATCATGGTTCGCGCAAGTTTCGGTGGCAACATACCACTGCGGCTATCAACGCCCGGCTTACCATAATCTCGTTCACTAAAATCATCAATCGGCTGCACTGCGCGTGTAGCGAATAATGCATTTTTATAAAAAGTAATATCAGTCCCTGTATCCAATAAATCATTATGGATAATAGTGGCTGTATTTTTTGATTCAATATACCGGGCTGATCGCTTATATTCTTTTAATATTGTTTTCGCACCAAGCGCGATCTTCTTTGCGTCTCCACCGCGGAACGAATAATTGATCTTCCCTGTTTTTACTTGCTGGTCAAGATAGATTGCTATTTCTTCGGCCACATTTTCATCCGGCCCAAGATCCTTCACCTTTTCTGCAATCCAAACAATACCACCCAATTGCTCCATAAGAGCAAGAGGTTCTATCGGCTGTTCCGAGGAAATAGCCAAATACTCCGTATTGGAAAATTCGGTCTTATAAAAAATTGACTGTGCTTTGAGTATAGCTGCTACTTCCGCAATAGATACATGCGGCTGGTGGCCAAGTCGAAATAAATACATCATAATGATCGGTTAACGCTTGTTCCCGGGATAGGCGTTGCTGAGTTAGAGGTAGACGGTCCGGGAACCTGGATCGGAGCTACACTACCTGAAAAAATGTTTCGTGGCAATGGTACCCCCACATAATCCGTATTTTTCTCATTCCATCCTTCTTTTACCTCTTCATACAAAGGAAAATCGATAATATCACTTCCATAGTCATTTGAGAGAAGAATAATGGAATGAACCTTGCTGATTGTGTCAAAAATATTGAGATACATAAAGTATAATACGACAAATGCGCCAAATGCCAATATTCCACCAATACCAAGACTTACCACACGAAGGACGCGGAATTGACTATACTCGGCAGTATCATGTGCCGAATTAGTTTTTTTCTTTTTGCTAATGAGCTGCATAAATGTATCCATCAAATCGGACAATGATAGCATCCTTATTTTCGATATTTTTTGTATCCTTTTCAAATACAATCCGATCAACGAGTAAATAAAATGGTGCACTTTCCAATTCCTTCAAATAATTTAAGTGATTCTGGTAGGTACCTCTATTTAAAAAACTAAATTGATAATAAGGACGGCCTTTTTGTTTTCGCTCTTTTGTCATTTTTGTCGGTTCATCAATGAGAACGGCGGATAGTTGTTGATCTACCGCATGTTTATCCGCAAGTGTTTCCAGGTTGGTAATAAATTCCAATTCATTTCCTGGCCGAAGTATTGCTTCAGAAAACAGGACAATATCTTTTTCTATCTCGGGAAGTGCGGCAACTGATTTTTTTGCTTTTTGAATTGATTGATATTTATTTTCTAAAAAGGAATGCGTTACTTTGATTGTTTTTTGTAATTCTAGAATATGTAACACCGCAGGATACACAATAAAACCAAGCACGATAGCTAGAACCGCGCCTGAAACTCCGATAAAGGTAAATATTTCTTGTCGTACCGTGAGCCTTTGCATATTTATGGGCTTTCTTCTTTTACTGCGGCCTTAATGATAAATGGAATTTGTTCTTTTTCCGTCAATTGAGACAAAGGTAGTTCTACTTTTGTTACAAATGGTAGTGCCTGAAGTTTTTTTTGAAATTCTAATAAGTCAGTCCGTGTTTTTGCGATTCCGGCAAACGTAAAAATATTGGTGTCCCGCTCGAGGATAAAACTTTCCATAACAATATTTACTGGAACTGTTTGAGAAATCTGCTGAATCGTCGGTGTCCATGGAACATATTCTCGATGCATAAGCGAAATATCCCGAAGCACCAAATTTACTTGCTTAATCCTCTGATTCACATCGGACTTCTGATTGCTCACCGCCACCATTTTTTCTGTCAGATCATTAAAATAACTCTGCAAAAACCATTGCCCACCGACCAGCGCTACTGCTGCGACCAATACAATCATCAAACTTGTTTCCAAAACATCCTTAAAAAAAATGAACAATGCCATTCGTTTCAAATGGCTTTTCTTCTGCGGGGAAAGTAAGTTTAATCGGATGGGATACATGTTTTGGGAAGAATAGAGAATAAAGAATAAGTAACAGAGGGAAGGGGAATTTTATTCTTTATTCTCTATTCTTCATTCTTTATTCTGCTTATTACACTTCATCTCCATTAACAAATGGATTATCAATGGCACGCAACGCAAGTCCAACACAGGTTTCGTATTCCAAGGTGAGTTTTCTCGCATCAACACCATTCTTCACTGGTACTATATTGTACCATGGATCGCCCGCTATTACTTCTACATTTAATTTTGCCGCAAGTACTTGATCCAAGTGTTTCAATTGTGCTGCGCCACCGCATAATAATATTTTTTTAATACGATTTGGATTTCTAAAATGAGAATAATAATAATCAATCGATTGTTGAATATTTTTTGCCAAACTCTCCGTCGCCTGGTTCATAAATACATGCCACAGCTGTTGCTGTTCTTTGAACGCCAAACCATACTCTCGTTTTTTTTGTTCTGCTTGTTCATGAGGAATATCAAGCTGTTCCGCAAGCGTACTTGTCAAAATTTCACCGGAGTACGGCAACGATGTCGTAAATTGCGGCGTATTATGATCACATATAGTGACACTTGATCGAACCGCGCCAAGATCCACCACCGCAACCGATTCCCCAATAAGCGTTTGTTGTCTTCCATATATGGCCCGCGCCGTTGCAATCGCTTCTGATTCCAATACAACCACACCAAGTCCAAGGCTTTCTAATAAATAGGTGTACATGTCCGCAACCTTCCGCGACATAGTCCCAATAAGCACTGGTGTAATCTCTTCTTCTGAATTAATATCGCTCATAATCTGCCAACTCAAATACAACTCATCAAGAGACGCAGGAATATGCTGTGCTGCCGCATAAATAATATCATCTTCAATAATATCTGCCGCGGCTTTTGGAATATCAACCAAAGTGGTGTAACCATGCGGATCAGGAAGAGACGCAACTACCCATGGGCTCTTAATCGCCGGCATCCCATCACCATTACCTTCGATAATATGCTTTAAATATCGTCGTAATTTTTCTGGCTCCTGCAACTCACCATTTACAATAAGGCCAGGAGGAAGCTGGGTAGACCGTGCCACAGTAACCTCAAAATGCGGTTCTTTGCTCCTGAATAATTTCTGGGGATACCGAAGCTGAACCACCTTTACAGACAGGTCCGCGATATCAAGGCCAAACGCCCCAGGAAATGGATTAGATAACATATAAAATAAATACGTCCGAATCTACGGATAATATTTCCGAATCTAC
>CAYGHM010000008.1:26827-33650 GCA_964349825.1 uncultured Gammaproteobacteria bacterium | reverse complement strand
CAAGCATCGGAGCAAGGCAGGGATTTAACGGATTACCACAGATCAAATCCGTTAAAATCTGTTTAATCTGTGTCATCTGTGTTCTATTCTTATCAAATTATATGTCTGGACATTCTAAATGGCATAATATTCAAGGACGCAAAGGAAAACAGGATAAACTAAAGGCTAATCAGTTTACCAAAATTGGTCGCATGATTACACTTGCGGCACGAGAGGGTGGTGGAGATTTAACCGCTAATTTTGCTTTGCGACTCGCTGTTGAAAAAGCACGTGCGGTGAATATGCCAAAAGATAATATTGATAGGGCAATGAAGCGGGGAACGGGTGAATTAAATGACGGTGTACAATTGGAAGAAATCGTATACGAAGGGTTTGGTCCGAATGGTGTTGCCTTTTTGGTGGAAGCATTTACTGATAATAAAAATAGAACAGCAGGGGAAATTAAGCACGCCTTTTCTTCACGTGGCGGCTCACTTGGCGCTCCAGGAAGTGTACAATGGCAGTTTGAACATAAGGGTGTTGTCCGGATGAGCCAGGAATCAGTAGAAAAAATAAAGGGGAAAAAAGAGCAATTCGAATTAGTACTTATGGACGCGGGTGTCGATGATATTTCTGAAAGTGAATATGGTCTTGAGATCATCTGTCCCGTTCCTCAATTTCAAAAAATGATGGAAATCGTCCAATCTTTTGATATAGTACCGGAAGTGTCCGGTTTGGAATGGCTACCAAAAGAAATGGTGTCTCTTGATGAGGGGGCGAGTAGCAAGACAGGAGAGCTGTATGATATCTTGGATGATATGGACGATGTGAGAGCGGTGTATACGAATGAGAAATAATGTGCCTTTTTCTTCTGTAAAACCAAAAAATATTCGTATTCTCGGTATTGATCCTGGTTTTGGTCGTGTTGGTTTTGGTATTATTGAAGGAAGTAAAACGACCTGGAAACCGGTAGTGTATGGATGTATCGAGACTGATCCAAAAAAAACACTTGTTGAACGTCTTGTTGATATTTCTGATGAGCTCAATAGAATTATAAAAAAATATCAACCGACAATGTCTGCTGTAGAAGAATTATTTTTTGCCAAAAATGTCACCACTGCCATGAGCGTAGGGCAGGCGAGGGGGGTTATTTTATTAAGCCTGTGTCAGGCGAAGTTGCCTATTTATGAATATACACCAAACGAGGTAAAACAGGCGATTACCGGATTCGGTCGTGCGGATAAACAGCAGGTCCAGCGCATGGTACAAGTACTGCTTCAGTTAAAAAATATTCCCAAACCAGATGACGCGGCAGATGCATTGGGGGTTGCGTTGACGTGTGGGGCGTGTGTGAGAATAGAGAATAAAGAATAAAGAATAGATAATGCGTTTTATTTTTTCAGTTTTTTGTGCAACTTGTCCACGTCGACTCTTGACAGAACGATAGTGTGGTGAAGATGGATATGGTATACTCGTCGTATACTTTTTTTGTTCAAACCTTATGATCAATAAATGGGGAAGAGTGTATTGTTTATTCAATAATAATTTTCATTCAGTGAAGTGATTTTTTGGTCACTTTTTTATTTTGTTTCATCTATATTTCCTTATACTGGAAATATATAATTGTTAACTTTATGGCTGAGCAATTAAAAGCCTATATCGTGCGACAGCGAGCTACATATATGTTCCTGCTTGTTACTGTCGCAATGTTTTTTGGTATCTCATTTTCTTTTTGGTATGTGTGGAATGCGAGCGCAGCCATTACAGAGGCCGAAGGATCACCTGTGGATTATGGATCGTTTCTTGGCATAACAAAAGTAGCACCGAATAGTGGTATTTCTACTGTTGCATTTAAGCTTACTTCTTCGACCGTGGGGGCAACACTAATGGCGGTTAATTTTACTGTCACCAATGTCAGTGGAACTACCAGTGGTGATTTTTCTCAGGCAATGATTTTTAAAGATAGTAATAATAACGATGCGCTTGATATGGGGGGTGCAGATTCTCAATTGGGTTCAACATCGACTGTTAATGTTGGAACTACAACTACCATTACTTTGGACGTCCCGGCAGTAATTCCTGATTCCGAATCTGGAAATTGGAATTATATTTTAGCTTTTATGGTTTCAAGTACCTCTTCTGATGGGGATTCGTTTGTGGTTCAATTTGCTTCTACTACTGAAACGTATGTATTAAGCAGTGGTACAGTCTCTTCTAATGGTATTAATTCTGCGGTGTACACGGTTGATTCCGCTGCGCCAACACTCACTGCCACCGGCGGTCCACCAAATGGACAAACAGGCGTACCGGTAGATGCTATGGTAGACCGTGTATTTTCAGAGAATATAACATCTGCAACAGTTACTACTTCTTCTGTATTACTTCAAGCAAATACGGGTAATACTTTACTTGGCGCACCAGCCGGTACAAATTTGTGTACCTCTGTTTCCTTGGTTATGAATACCCGTATTCTTTGTAATCATGTTTCAGATGGTATACCTTTGGCAACATCTACTTGGTACACTATTACATATGGAGTGGGGATTACTGATAAGGTATCAAATCCACTTGTTGCATCATCAACCTATACATTTCAGACCGGCAGCCTTACGCCGGGAAATAATACAACCCCTCCGTTTGTTGTAAGCAGTGCTCCTCAGCCGGGTTCATCTGAATTTCCTATAAACGGTAATTTGCAAGTAGAATTTTCTCAAGCTATGGAGACGGTAACTGCAGGATCTGTTACCAGTACTTCCAATATTTCATTGCAAACAGTGTCCGGAGGAGTTCCTGGAGGAAGCAACCTTTGCGCGAGCAGCGGTTGCACAATCACATGGGATGCTACTGAACGAAAGATTTTAATTAATCCGGCAGTCGATCTGAGTGCATCGTCTGATTATCTATTAATTGTAAGCCGTAATTCAAAAAATAGTGCCGGAGTGAGTCTCAATAACGGCACCATGGACTATAACATGAATTTTAGAACCGCGTCTGGTTCTGACAGTACCGCAGCTACATCCACTGCTATGTATCCTGCGTCCGCGGCAACGGGAGTTCAACGCGATTTACCCGCCATTACGGTGAATTTTTCAGAAGCATTAAATGGCAGCACAGTGACCACCGCAACAGCTCAACTATTCTACGATGCAAATGCAAATTTTGCGGCTGACGGTGGTGAAGAAGTGCTCACTGATTTTACTTCGACAAGCACTCTTCGTTATGATAGCGCGCAAAAAGCGATTTTCATTGGAATTAAAAAGCTTTTATATCAGAATAAACAATATTGCGTGAAATTGGTGGGAGGAGCAAGCGGTTTTAAAGATATTGTGGGAAATCAATCTCTGTCATCTGTAAAATGTTTTACAACAGTGAATTCAGCATTTACCGCGGTTGCGCCCACTGTTTCTATGGTTGATGCCGATAACTATCGAGCGTGGGTTCAGTTTTCAGGTCCGGTTCAGGAATCCGGTGCAACTACAGCAATTAACTTTACATTACAGAACGAAACAAGTGGAACAGATATTAATACAGCAAATGCAGTATTTACGTATAAACCAGAAAGGTCTGCAGTTGAAATAACTGGTTTAGCACTTACGACAGGTGATTTATTAAAAGTAACGGTCACGAGTGTAAATGAATTTACTGGGGCGGTTTCAATTGTTGCCAATGATACAACCAATGTTGGAAAGACAAAAGTTTTTGCTGCTGGTGGTAACTTTGCTTCAACACAACCAGAATTTAGCCAAACCAATTTTGCCACGTTTGCTGTAAATCCGAAACGTTGTGCGCCTGCATCGCTTTCAGCCGGAAAAACAACTCGCTTGATGTGTGAGTTTCCGGTTCCGACTGCATTGGCAACAGGAGCAAAAATAACGTTAACAGCTCCAGTGGGCTCAAGTGTGGCAAATGTCACAGCATTATCTGCAGCAAATTCACCGATGAATGGGGATATCAATGGCCCAGGCCCTGGTGTTACGACTATTTCAGCCGTGGTTACTAGTACCAGCGCAGGAACCATTGAATTAACTTTGGCTCACTCAGGAACAGCCATGACCAATAGCGACATGCTTCGTTTTGAGCTGGATAATTTTGTAAATCCAGCTGCTGGACAAAAAACATTTTCTGCTATTATAAAAGATGCATCTGGGTACAAACAGGGAGAAACGATTTATCCTGCACCATTTACCATCTCTGCTGCCGGAAATCTTGATCTCGGTGGACGGGTATGTAAATCAAGTACGTCAGGAGGAACGTGCGGTTTTGCAACTGGTGTCTCCGGGGTGAAAATTGTGATTCAAAATACCGCTTCATCTGGATCAGGAAGTATGGGAGGAACTGAAATTGCGACTACAGATGGAGACGGTGCGTATATATTTAGCAATCTATCAATCGGACAATATCAAGTTATGATGTTTGTTGATCCATCTGCGGGAGAAACATTGGGTGGAGGAAATAATATGCAGATGATTAGTCTGTCTTCATCAGTAAACAATGCCGACTTTAAATTGACCGATTTGTCTTCTGATGGAAAAACATTAACCGCATCTATTACTGGAGGTCCAGCGAGTAAAGATTTTGATCTTTTTTGTTATGCGCCAGGAAATGCCAGTTCTTCTGCACCGGTTATGAAAAAAGGAACGACCAATGGATCGGGAGCTGCAACTGTTACTATGAAATTAAGAGCGAATACCAATTATGAATGTGGCATCGGTCCAAGTATTCCTGTTTCTTCGATGACATCGGGTGGACCTCCGCCAGTTCCTGAATTTAGCTTTATTCCACCGAAACCTCAAACAGTTGTAGTGGGAAGTGTCGATGTTTCAGCGAATTTTGTTCTTGCGAGCGCAAGTCAAAAAATTATTGGAAAAGTTCAAGATAATGCTGGAACCGGAATTCCAAATGTATTTGTCCAAGCATCTCCAGTTGGCTGTTTTGATGCGTCAACTGGTGCGGCAAAAGATTGTCGTGGTAGTTTCTCACAGACAAAGAGCGATGGAACATTTACTATTAATGTGACTCCTGGTACTTATGGTGTGAATGCCTGCTTCCCGGGTATGCCATGTAGTGCGCCAGTAGAAGTAACCGTAAAGGCTAATACGGTAGCAGCGTTAGATAGTAATAGTGATGCTGATGTATACAGTAAAGGAACGTTATTGACGGGCACAGGCTTAACTATCAAAATGTCAAAAAGTGATTACACTATTTCCGGTGCGGTTCAAGATGAAAATAGTAGTGGTATTAAATACGCATTCGTTAATGCACAACTTATTTCCAGTGGTGGCACGTGTAATACCTTTACACCACTAGGAGGATTTACTGGTTCGCCAACAGACAGTTCTGGAAATTACACGCTCTATGTGGGAGCGGGAACATGGGTGGTACGCGCAAATGCTCCAGCGTATGGTGAGGTGGCATGTTCAGTAATTACCGTATCTACTGAAAGTAAAAGCAGTCAAAATTTGAAAGCTACCGCATCTGATTATGGAACTATTTCAGGAACAGTACAAAAAAATAGTTCAGCAACTCAAGGTGCGAATATAAACTGTTTTGGATCTTCGGGTGGTAATTTTGCCATATCCAGTGCGGATGGAACATACTCCATGAAAGTAAAATCAGGAACGTATTCTTGTGATGGATTTATTCCGGGAGCAGGCCAACTTACTCTTCAGACAGACATTGTGGTTGCTGATAGTGGTTCAACTACAGTAAATTTGTCCATGGGAAATCCTGGAACGATTACGGTGAATGCCGGAGTAACAGATGCCTTCTGTGACGCGCGAAGTACAACGGGACGCGGTGCGGGTACCGGACAAAATAGCAGTGGTGTTTACACGATTAATGTCCCTGCCGGAACATATACCGTTCGTTGTGGTAATCCAAAAGTCGGCCAGATTGGTTCACAATCAGTGTTGGTAACCGCAGGAGGATCTCACTCTGTTACATTCACTGCGCCGACTACTTTCACAGTTTCTGGCGTTGTAAATGATGGAACTAATAATTTGGAAGGTGCATTTATTACCTTTGTTGATAAAACAAATGGTCGTGCAGCAACAATACAGAGTAATGGTATTACTTCCGGAAATAATATATCAATTGCATTGCCCGCTGGAACATATTCTGTTTCTGCAAGCAAATCTGGATATGTTGATTCCGCTGCGGCTCAAACACTTACCTTGACCGCCAATACATCTATTACCACCAGAATATTAACAAAAGCAACCGCTGCTGTTTCTATTGCAGTTCAAGCTTCAGGAGAAAATTATGGTGGTGAATCGCGTATTATTGCAACAAAATCCGATGGAAAAGTTGTTGTTGTTTCTGCTGATAAGGCAGTGACAAGTGGCCCAAATGCATCCCTTGTTCTTACTAATGGTACATGGTCAGTAAAAGCCGTGGGTGATAATGGAAAAGAATCGACGGCCACAACGATTGTTGTGACGGATAATGTCCCAAGTTCTAATTCTATTTCTCCAAGTTTGGCGAATGCAATTACCGGATTTACACCTATTGAAGCAAACCAACAATCCATCACCCCATCATCTGGTGGTTTGATCACTGACACAGAAATTAGTAATGGTACACAATCTCTACAGGTAAATATTCCGAGTGGCGTATTGTCTACCTCAGATTCATCTGCTGGTACGCTAGAAACAAAAACAAATCCAACTCTTGCTGTTGATAGTCCAGGAATGGAATTTGTTGGAACATCTGCAATCGATATTACACCAAAAAGTGCAGATGGAAATGCTATTACCAGTTTGTCTGGAAGCGCAACACTTATTATTCCATATACCGACGAAGATGTTACTGCTGCTGGTGTTACAGAAAGCAAATTGACCTGTGG
>CAYGHM010000008.1:12513-26727 GCA_964349825.1 uncultured Gammaproteobacteria bacterium | reverse complement strand
ATACCGACGAAGATGTTACTGCTGCTGGTGTTACAGAAAGCAAATTGACCTGTGGTGCATGGAGTGAAGCAAGCGGAGCGTGGGAAACGTTGTCAACAACAGTTGATACCACAAATAATACACTTACTTGTCAAACAACCCATTTTTCCACCTTTGGTGTATTGGCTGGAAATACCGGCGGATCATCTGATTCAGGTGGTGGTGGTGGTGGTGGAGATAATGGCGGCGGAGGCGGAGGTGGAGGTGGAGCTGTCATCAATACAAATCCTCCTATTTTACCAAAACAGAATACGGACGAAAAGAAAAATGCAATTACGATTAATGCTGGTGCAAAAGAAACGGTATCACAGACGGTAATCGTAACACTTAGTGCTACGAATGCAACTGAGATGGCGCTTTCCAATATGGCGGACTTTAATGGATCCTCCTATGTTCCGTATGCAACTTCTGCGTCATGGACATTGACAGAAGGAAATGGCGAGAAGACCGTGTATATAAAGTTCCGCAGTAAAGAAGGTGGTACAATAAATACAAGCGATACCATTATTCTTACCGGTCAAACGAAAGAGCAAATAAAGCCAGTAGTTGAAACTCCAAAGACAACAACGCCTGGACCATCATCAAATGCATCACCAGTTGCAAAATTCATGTTCCAAAAGAATATGGCAAATGGTGCTAAGAGTAATGATGTAAAAGAATTACAAAAGCGTTTGCGCGCACTTGGTTTGTTCACCTACCCAACTGATACAGGAACATATGCATCGATGACGGCAAACGCTGTCAAAGCATATCAGAAAGCCAATGGTTTGAAGCAAACAGGTATCGTTGATATCGCGACTCGTGCGAAATTGAACGCAAGTGAAACTCCTGCGGTAGTAATACCAAAAATTACTGATACCACTTCGGTACCTACAACAGGTTTTACCTTCAAAAAGAATTTAATTGTTGGATCGCGGTCAGCTGATGTTAAAGAGCTGCAGGCTCGTTTACGCGCGCTTGGTTTCTTTGACTATCCAACTGATACTGGTTTGTATGGACTCGCTACGGTAAAAGCTGTTCGTGCGTTCCAAAAAGCTAATGGATTATCAGCTGTAGGTATAGTTGGACCACAAACTCGCGCGGCGTTAAATAAATAACCAAGGACAAAAGTCCAAAACAAAACAAGAGTAAGAAGCTCTTGTTTTGTTTTAATTGCTAATATAAGGGCAGGTCGATATTTTTGTTTTACTCTTGTATTTTTTTCTTTTTCATGATACAACCATGTTCATACCCAAGGAGGGAAAACATGGGTGCACAACTAGGACGCGCTGCTATTCATATGACAACGGGCATTGCCGCTCTTCTTCTGGTGCAAGTCGCACAGGTGAAGAATGAGGTATTGACCGGTGTCATTGGTTGGGCGTGTGGAGCTGTGGTCGCGCTGGATATTATCCGGTGTGGCATCATGATTCTGCTGCCTCCATCAAATCGTCGAGTAATCACGGTATGGCTTCTTTCCAAGACGCCCTTCCGGATCGGTGAAATGATGGAACCTACTGCAATGACAAGCTATTGTGCCGGGATATTGGTGTGCTATCTGGCATTGCCGCTTCACCTGGCGCTCTATGCTGTCCTCATTCTCGCGTTCGGCGATCCGTTTGCGCGGATCTGTGGGACGCTTATTCCGAGTAGGAGGTTCGCAAACGGCAAGTCACTTGCTGGAGTAATTGGATTCGTTGGTGCAGGGCTTTTTATCCTGCTCATTTCAAATGGACTGGAAATCGGTTACCCTCTCGCGCCGCGTGGCATGCGGGTGGGCGTCCAGTTCGTCGGCGTTTTCGTTGGAGCAGCGACGGAGTTCCTGTTCACTCGGTTCGACAATTTTTTGATTCCTGTATTGTCCGGAGCGACGATGGGAATCATCTATTATACGCTGGCCTAATTTGGAGGATTAGGTCAGCGTCTTCGTTTATTATATTTTTCCCTAATTTTAGCCATATTTATGCCATAGAGCTTGACATTTTTTGGACCTCATGGTACAGTGCTTGCATCATTTAACACTCCGTATATCGGAGATCGGACCGGATCGGACATGCCCGATGTGCGCCCGTAAAGAGATGCATGTATGTTGTCAAAAGAGAAAAAAGCAAAGATTATCAAAAAGTTCCAGACTCACGAAGGTGACACTGGTTCAAGTGAAGTGCAAATTGCGATTCTTACCGCAGAGGTAGATGAACTCGCAGGACATTTGAAAGCACATCACAAAGATCATTCTTCACGCCGTGGTTTACTCCGCAAAGTTGGTGAACGCCGACGCTTACTCCGTTACTTACAAAAAGAAAACGGTGCGAGCTACGAAGAATTGGTTAAGAAATTGAAATTGAAACAAGCAAAGCAATTTGCCAAAGAAACAGCTCCGTCACTCGAGGGAGACGATCACGAATTTGTAGATGAATCAGCAATCGAATAACAAACGAAATCCACTGAAACACCCCGACCAACGAGTTGGGGTGTTTATTGATGTTCAAAATTTATATTACAGCGCAAAAAATTTATACGGCAAGAAAGTAAATTTTGGAAATATCGTCAAAGAAGCTGTTGGAGAACGAAAATTGATCCGCGCGATTGCCTATGTAGTTCGAACGGAATCAAAAGAAGAACAGCCGTTTTTTGAAGCACTCTATAACTTGGGTATTGAAACCCGGGAAAAAGATTTGCAAATATTCAATAGCGGACTCAAGAAAGCAGATTGGGATGTAGGCCTTACGGTCGACGCCATTCGACTTTCGCCAACACTTGATGCGATTGTCATCGTATCAGGAGATGGCGATTATTTACCGCTGGTTGAATACTTACAAAAAAGTAGCGGAAAGCAAGTGGAAATCGTTGCGTTTGGTGAAACATCATCAAATAGATTAATTGATGCCGCCGATGATCATATTGATTTGAGTCAGGAACAGTCAAAATATTTGATTGATGATAAACGTGTATCGAAGAAGTAATACGTCCGAATCTACAAATTTTCCCTAATTTACAAATTCTACCAATCTACGAATACACAATTTAGTGTTATTGGTAAATTAGTAGAGTCCGTAGGTTCGGGCAAATTGGTAGATTCGGACGTATTAAAAAATTTAATTAAGATGGTTGGGGAAGACGAATGTAGGTCCGCACGCTTTAGAGAGTAAAGCTGTCGTGAGGATCTGACTCATCTTTCCCACATCAGTAATACATACGTGTATGTTGAATGTGAAGAAATGGTCAACTCAATGGGGTGGCCGAGAATTGAGTGTGGAAGTCGGAAAGTTAGCCTTGCTAACAACCGCATCATGTACGGTGCAATATGGTGAAACAGTCATCATGGCAACGGTAGTGAAAAGTTCTGAAGCGCGTGATTTGGATTATTTTCCATTGACCGTTGATTTCGAAGAGCGTTTGTACGCAGCCGGAAAAATCAAAGGCTCACGTTTTATCAAGCGCGAAGGTCGTCCAAGTGACGAAGCAGTATTGTCTGGTCGTATGATCGATCGTACTATTCGTCCACTTTTTGATGACCGCGTTCGTAATGATGTTCAGGTTATTTTAACCGCTCTTGCGATTGACGGTGAAAATGATGCCGCAATTACTGCGCTTATTGCAGCAAGTTGTGCATTGTCTATTTCTTCTGTCCGATGGAGTGGTCCAATTGCAGGTGCCCGTGTCGGACGCAATGCAGAAGGACAATTTGTTTTAAATATTACCAGTACAGAACTTGACGCAAACAGTGATCTTGATTTGATCGTTGCTGGAACTGCAGAAAAAATTATCATGGTAGAAGCTGGTGCAAAAGAAGTTCCAGAAGATCTCATGTATGAAGCAATGAAATGGGGCGCAGATCAATTTGCTCCTATTGTTTCCTTTATTGAAAAAATTCAAAAAGAAGTTGGTCAGACAAAAGATGCTGAACCGGTAGTGGACGAAACAGCTGAAGCGACAAAAGTATTGCGCGCAGTAGAAAAATACGTTTTTGATGCGGCTGATACGCAGATTTTCAACACACCAAAAGTATCTCGTACTGAACGAAAAGAAACCGTGAAGAAAATTGAAGAAGGTGCAAAAGCGCATTTGAAAGAATTAGGATTGGATGAAGCGTTTTTTGGACCAGCAATCAAACAAATTAAAGGCATTTTTTGTGATGTTATCAGTAAGCGAATTCTTGAAAAGAAACAACGTCTTGATGGTCGCTCTATTACCGATATTCGTGAGTTGAATGTAGAAGTTGATTTACTTCCACGTGTTCATGGATCAGGTATGTTTATGCGCGGTGATACTCAGGTATTGTCTGTGGTAACACTTGGTGCTCCTGGTGACGTCCAAACACTCGACAGCATGGAAGAAGATGGTACAAAACGATACATGCATCATTATAATGATACTCCTGCTACATACGGCGAAACTGGTCCAATGCGTGGCCCAGGACGACGTGCGATTGGTCATGGTGCGCTTGCTGAGCGTGCGCTTGAACCGGTACTCCCAAGTCAAGAAACATTTCCGTACACGATGCGTGTAGTATCCGAAGTTCTTGGTTCAAACGGATCAAGCTCTATGGCCTCAACATGTGGATCCACATTGTCTCTTATGGCTGCAGGTGTTCCAATCAAAAAACCAGTTGCTGGAATTGCGATGGGTCTTGCCTCAAATAACAGCGGACAGTACGAAGTATTGACTGACTTACAAGATGTAGAAGATGGTACTGGTGGTATGGACTTTAAAATTGCCGGAACCGCAGATGGTATTACAGCCATTCAGATGGATACCAAAACACTTGGTTTGACATGGGCAATCGTAGAACAAACATTGAAACAAGCAAAAGAAGCGCGATTGACTATTCTTGCAAAGATGAAAGATATTATTGCCGCACCTCGCGCTGATTTATCTCCATACGCACCTCGTATTGAAACAATCATGATCAATCCAGAAAAGATTCGTGATGTGATTGGTCCTGGCGGAAAAATAATTAACAAAATTATTGATGAAACCGGGGTACAAATTGATATTGAACAAGATGGCCGTGTGATGATTACATCAAATAATGCCGATGGCATGAAACGTGCGATTGAAATGGTAAAAGAATTAACGCACGAAGTAACTGCTGGCGAAGAATACGAAGGAACCGTCGTTCGTTTAGAAGACTTTGGTGCATTCGTGAATATTCTCCCTGGAAAAGACGGACTCGTGCATGTTAGTGAAATTGCTTACGCGCGTGTAGACCGACCAGCCGATGTATTGAAAATGGGTGACAAGGTAAAAGTAAAAGTAAAAGAAATTGACAGTATGGGACGGGTAAATCTTTCTATCAAGATTTTACTTCCAAAACCAGAAGGATATGTTGAGCCAGAGCGCCCAGCACGTTCATCTGCACCTCGTCCGGGCGGAGATCGCCGAGGAGGTGGGGATCGACCACGTTTTGATCGCCGACCGTAAGTTTGGAACGATTGTATATTACTACCGTCCATATATTGAATAGAGATATAAAAAACTCCCTGGTTGGGGAGTTTTTTGGTGGGGTTTTGGATAGTGTTTCGCAGTATGTGATGCTTGTCTGTAGTAAAATTTGCGACCAGCGGGAGCTTACCGTGAGCAAACATGGGCGTTGAGACGAGGTACGAGGAGCGAAGCCGCATACTGCGTGATTCCGAGACCCCACTCATGATATGTCGTTGTTCCTTTTATTCTCAGCAAAAAAAGGCAGTGTTTTATATTTGCCATCTTTCGTATTTTCAACAAATGGGTAAGTGATTTTAACTTGTTCAAAATTATCTGTTATTGCTTCAGAGCCATTCTCCGCGAAATATAATACTTGTGTTGGGTCACCATCGATAAACGGACAATCGTCGTCATTAAATTTTTCATGAATAATACTCATTAATTGTTTTCTTAATTCTTTGTAAAGGTAAAACCGCTGTACAGGGCTTACTGTTTTTTCTAGATACTTATTTATCGTATTAAGAATGTCAGTTTCCATGACCAAATATAACTGCCCGTAATATGTATTAAGTTCTGCAAACATTTCACTTTTTACTTTGTTTAGTCTCATCTTTTCTTCATCTGTATCATTAGCCTTTTTTAATTCAGGATTATTAAAAAATCTTTCTTCAAGAAATTTTACAAAATCGAACATCAACTCTTTCTGCTGTTTCCAAATTTCAATGTCCTTTGTTTTTGTCTTTTCTAAGTCTGTTTCATATTTTTTAAGTCGCTTTGAAAGAGTCCTCTCTATTGCAAAATAAAGTATAATGCCCACCAAAAGTATCCCTAAAAACCACCATAAACCGATTTTGTAAAATAATGAATTAGCGGTTTCGTTTATTGCTGTGCAGATTTCCGGCGTCAATTTGCAGTCCATAATTTGTGATTAAAAAGTAAAATGTTTGTTTCTCTGTGGTCGAGGAATATGACACATAACGTCCGCGTGTCATGCGAACTTGCACTGGGAGTATATTATGCCGAAGGATACTCCCGAGCAAGTTGGGTGAGCCTGAAAAGGCGAAACCGCATACACGCTGTTATCTGTTGGTTGTTCACCTATAATTTTTTTAGAATTTCATCGCCTTTTTTTACCTCAGATTCAACTTTGAATTTGCCATCTTGTCTAACAACTTTAATTTGTTGTCTAAAATAACCATTCCGAGCTATTAATTCGATGGTAAAATTTCTCTCGGCTCTATCTTCTTCCATCATGAATCCGGCTATCATACGTACTTCGTGTGGGCGGAAATTCCCTATGGAAATTGATTTTCTCCCTTCGTCGATACCTTTATTTAAATTTTGTTGATATTTTTCGTATGCTGCATCATCTTTGAATTTGTATTTATCGTTATCTATGATATTCATTCCAAGATCATAAAGCGGATTTTCTCCATCACTCATGAGGTTAAAGTTAACAAGTCCGCGTGGGGTATGAGGAAAGGTAACTCGGACATATGGATAAGTTTCACCGCCAGTTACGGAGGCAGCAATATATTCATTGAGTTCAGAAGTTTTTGCTGTTTTTTCCTTTAATTCATTTTGAATCTCATTGTTTTGAATTTCCGCCCAGAAACCCCCGATTGCAACGATGATTGCACCAATTAGAATCACCCCTGCTGGGCCAATTAATATTTTCGAAATACTTTCCATAAATGACTTGTTAGGTGAACGGCTTTCGGACAACTAGCCGATATACGAACTGTTTTACCTTATAATTCCCAAAATGGGGAGATATGCGGATACTCATCCCCAGTTTACCATAACCCTGCTTCCGAGCAATAGTTAGCCATTTTTTAAGGATACCTCACATCTTGCAATTTTTCCCAATACATGGTTTAATCTTGGCATAATTATCAATCCAACCTTGTAATGGGAGGAGGAAAATTATTCACGCGGATGTGGTGAAATTGGTATACACGCTTGCCTTAGGAGCATGTGCCTTCGGGCGTGAGGGTTCGAGTCCCTCCATCCGCACAAGTCTGGTTGGGCTGGTTAGCTAGTAGTTAGTTTTCTGGTTAAACAGCTATCGTAAATCAAACCATTTGGTTTGGTTTTTTAATTAAGAACAAATCTTCCACTGATTAAGTGAAGGATTTGCAGGTGCCTAACGGGAATTATAAGGTACGTATATCGTAAATAATTTATTTGTCAATGAATATGTCAAAACGCGCATTCATCATCCACGGCTGGGAGGGTAGTCCAGAAGAAGGTTGGTTTCCTTGGTTAAAAGCACAGTTAGAACAGAGAGGGTTTGTTGTGATTGTTCCGGAAATGCCGGATACGGAAAATCCCCAAATTGAGCCGTGGATCAATCGTGTAAAAGAAGTCGTTGCCGAGGTTGATGAACACACATATTTTATTGGTCACAGTATTGGCTGCCAAACAATCATGCGATTTTTGGAAACGCTTCCGGACGGGAAAAGAATTGGGGGAGCAGTGTTTGTTGCGGGGTGGTTCCATCTCATGGGCCTTGGCGAAGAGGAATTGCCAATTGCAGAGCCGTGGCTGACGACATCGATTGATTGTACAAAAGTATTATCGCATATGAATCCGCCGAAAGTTATATTTTCAGACAATGATGATGTGGTGCCAATGTCTGAAAAAGAAATATTTGAACATAATTTGCAGGCGGAGTGTGTGGTATTGCATGAGATGGGTCATTTCAGTGGAGAGGACGGGGTAACTGAGCTTCCCGAGGCACTTGAGGCCATTCTCACCGTGGCAAAATAAACAGCGAACCACGCTGTTTTTTTACATGCCGCTGTGTTATTGTATAGAAAAGTATAGTGTATTTTTATGAAAAAAATGGTATTTCTTATTATCGGTGTTGCAGTTCTTGGTGGAATATATCCGGAGCAGGCCCACGCAGTAATTCCACCTGATTTTATTTTTAGTATCGGGGCCCAGGTCGCGCAAGTATTTGGCGCACTGGTCTTTTTTATTTCGGCTGCATTTGGGGCGATGTATTCATTGGTAAAACAATATTTTTTTAGTTCGAAAAAAGGAATAGCGGCCTTTATTGGTATTATTGTTTTTCTTTTAATTGGTGCGCTGGGAATTTCATACCAATATGCACAGGATAAGCAGCAGGAAGAATATGTACAATGGCTTGAGGAGAGTAAAAAATACGCCGAGCCTTTTGACGATTCTATTACGCTTGATGAGGGGGAATACACAAAAGATGAATTGGATCAGCTTGATACTAATGCGCCAATCTCGAATATCGACACAACGGATCAGGTATTTATTTCCAATATAACCGAAAAAGAAAAAACAGTATCATCACAATTTGTTGAACAATATTATCGAAATATCGCGGAGCATAAGTTTAATGACGCATATGCTATGTCGAAAAAAGGTGTTGATATTGCAACCTTCTCTCATTGGTACGAAGGAGCGACAAAAATTACGTTGGATAAATTTGTTCAAATTGATGAAAAGAAATCGTCACTGGAATTAACGTTGTATGAGGGAGATGAGATCACACGCTATGCGGTCCTCATGACACTGGCCTTCGATAAGGAAAAACCAATTCGTGTTGAGTCGTCCGAAGTACGCATTTTGGGAACAGAAACCATAGTAATAAAGCCTGAATCGAAGAATGAACAGACTGAAGAAAAAGAACAATCGTTTTTTGAGACAAACAGAGGCGTTTCACTTATTGCGTCAAATGATGAATTGAAAAAAGTACTTGAAGAAAAAAGAAACGACAGTATTGTTCTTGATGCGCGAGAAGATGTTGAATATGATAATGGTAATTTAGGTACGGGATTACATATTCGTTTTGCTGATTTAAAAGCAGGGCGGTGGATTGAGGTACCAAATAATAAACGGATTATTGTTTTGTGTTGGTCGGGTATTCGTGGAAAAGAGGTTGCGGAATTTTTGCGCACCAAAAAGATTGTCTCTTCCTATTTGGAGCATGGGGCAAATGGCTGGGTTGAAGCAGGCGGTACTTGGAAGGGTGATATTAAGTTTAATAATAAGTATGATGAGAAAAGATTCCAGGTTGTATATTCTACTGATGAGGTAAAAGCTTTGATGCAGGACAAGGCATTTTTGGTTGATAGTCGTGAACCAAAGAAATTCAAAGCAGGACATATTCCGGGATCAGTAAATATTCCGATTATGTACACGCCATCAATTAATTTGGATGAGGTATTTGCACAAGTGCCAGAAAAGAGTAAGGTAATTACTATCTGCGATGGATATGTGAATTGTTTTGATGCAAAAATTACCGGGGTTGAACTGGAGAAGCGCGGACATCAATTTTTGGGACGATATAATAAACCATGGGAGTATAAGTAATATGATGGATTTTCCGTATCTTGCAAAAACAGAAATTTCCGAAATTGCACCACGACCTTGTACAGTGACATTTGGTTTGCTCAAAAAAATATATGCTGAGCATGGTCCAGTTGATCGTGTGTACAAAAAATATGGCGTACGATATTCGGACACTGATTTTTTGGTGATAGTGGGGAACGAATTATTTATTGATAAAGAAAAGGAAATACACAGTCTTCTTCCATCGTATAGCTACGCCGGAAGCAAAACGGATACTCCGTCGTGGAAACATATTTCTGGATCACTTACTACAATAAAAAATGTTATCTCCCTTAATCGTATTTCTCCTGACAATTATCAGGAATTGAGATTACGTGTTTTGGATATGCTGGCCCGTCAATTTTCTCAGAGCAAAAACGTGGAACAGATCTTGTCTAATTTTTTTCAAGATTATGAAACGATATTTGCTATCAATCTCATGTCCGGAATTGCGATGAAGCGTTTGCAATATGCGATTGCTCGCGAACCAATTTCTATGGCGCAGATACTTCGCTCCTCTAGTTTATGGGTAAAAGAAGCGGATATGATGCCACCAAGTGACCTGGTAGGAAATTCATTGGATATCGCGGATGAGACGCTGTTTATGTCACATACTATAACGCATGCTGTTGATATTGATGTAGATCGGTGGTGGAATAATCTTCCTGCGGTAAAAAAATCATATGTGGAAAAGAAAATTATTCAGGCTGTTTCTTTTTCCCAATTACGTGAGCAGGGAAGATGGGTGACGGTATCACATATTTCGCATCTTCGCGCTACAGTATTAGCGATTGCAAAAGAAAAAGAATTTGCACAAGATCGCTGTGTTTATTTTGCTTCAGTAGAAGAAATCATTTCAGGAAACATATCTGAGGCTGCGTGTGTAAAACGACAAAGAGATTATCGTGAGCAGTCAAACATAACTACCGCTCCCACTTCTCAAAACATCCGAAAAAATAAATCTGCTATTGGATTGGCGTCAGGAATTTCAGAAGGCACTCTGTGTTCTGTGTCTTTATTGGAAGAAAAGTCACTGCAGGGGTCTATTATTTTATATACTGATTCGCTCGATCCAACGCTCACGACATACTTTGATCGTATTACTGGCATTGTATCGGAAAGTGGTGGTCTACTCTCCCACATTGCGATAGTCGCGCGAGAAGCAGGAATACCGGTGCTTGTGGCAAATATTGCTGCGGAGGGGATTGTGCTTGGTGATCATATTTTAATAAATGGAGGAACAGGGGAAATTAGCAAAAAAATAGACAACGGATTAGACAGATTAGGCAGATGAAGACGGATTTGATTTGTTTAAATTCGTCTAATCCGCCAAATCCGCTATCTATTAAGCCTGCTTAATATTGTATATGTCCGACATTGACCTCTTCGCTGCACAATTAAATCAATATATTCCTAAAATAGATCTGCATCATGCAGGTTCGGTTGTTGATGCGCTCGAAATACTAGATATTGAATTGTCGCGTGCGATAGTAAAGGACAAATATTGTCGGATTATTTACGGTGTGGGAACTGGGGCATTGCGAAATGCGGTATTGAAGAGATTGAAAGAATTATCTTTTGTCTCCAAGGTCGCGGAGGAGGAGAGTGGCGGAAGTTGTGTGGTGGTGTTTCGGTAAGGTGGACTGAAAATGGTTGACAAGATGTTTGGACGTGTTACGGTAGGATGAGAAAGATAAAAATAAATATAAACTGTTGGAAATCTAATTTTCCTTGTGCTTCATATCCCTTGTGGTATGATAAATATATATAGAGTCATAACATATCGCTATGACAACAATAGTCCAAGAAAAAATTGAACAATTCAAAACAAAAAAATATGCCTACCAATGGGATATTACCCTAAAAGCTCCATCGAGCTTTTCTGATACGTCTTTTGATCGTATTTTAATTGCGTTGAGTGATATATTTGATCATCTCTCAGCCGGACCTCCGATTCAGCGCCCACATTACTTGGGACAAGGAGGGAAGGAAATATACGGAGTAGATTTTTCCTTGGCCAACGCCTGGGGAAATGGTCTTTATTTTCAATTTTATGATCGAGGGGGAAATCCCCGAGATGGTTTTGGGGCAAATTTGTGGTGTGAGTTTGCGGGTATAGCAGATACTCGTTTGTGGATTCAACATAGTGCTGTTGTGTATTATCGTATGGAGGATGACGAAGTGGTAACAATAGAACCAAATACCGTATTACGCATATCACTTTCCACCAATCAGGGATGGGCTTGGCAGGAAACGATATGGCATGTGATACAGGACCGATTAACAAAAGAGGGATATACAGATGAAACACTGGGTATCCAATCCCGTGTGCGATTGTTTGATACCGTTATTAGTTTGGAAGAAACGGACGTGTTCAAAAAATTATTTTCTATTAGCGAAGAAAAAATAATGCAGGATTTAAATCATCCTGCAGAATATGATAAAAAATATTTTTCATTGAGATCGGATCGGTATGTTAATATTGAAGAAACGATTAAAAACCTAAAAGATCCGGGAAGAATACGAATTATTGATATTTCTTCTCTTGGATTATTATCCGTTCCAACATTGATAGCAGAATTTCCGTATGTAAAAGATATATACGCAAGCTATAATGAACTGACAGAATTCCCAGAACCATTTCTTTCGTCTCTTCACGCGGAAAAAATTATTTTGGATCACAATCATCTTCGCACTTTACCCAAAACAATTGCGCAGTTGCAGCAGCTCACATTTCTTAATATAAATAATAATGAGATAGAAGTATTGCCCGAACAGATAGGTTTGCTTACGAATTTAGAAACATTACATATTTCGTTTAATAAGTTAAGTACACTTCCTGAATCATTGGGAAAATTAAATGCCCTGCGTTTACTGTGTGTAACGGGCAATCCGCTGCCGATGGGTGAGATTAGTAAGATAAAAAAATTATTACCAAAATGCCATATTGATTACGAAAATATCAATGTGTAAAAAGTACAAGGTCAATATACTCATAAAGAAAATGTTCCGACGGCGCACCTGCGCCGTTTTTTTGCCCCCTTTTCAACCGTTCACCGGGCTGATATACTCTTCTTAGTATTTATTTTAACCAGGTAACTAGCCAACTAGCTACCAGTAAACTAGACAATATGCCCGATCAATATAGTGAAACCACATCAAAAAGTTGGGGTTCACGCATCATGAATTCTATCAAGGGAATCGTGTTCGGCCTTATTTTATTCATTTTGTCTTTTGGCCTATTGTATTGGAATGAAGGACGGGTGGATAAATCTGAAATTGCCAAAGAGGCGACCCCTATTAGTGCTGCTGAGGTGGCTGACCCGAGCTTGAACAATAAGCTGGTGGCAGCGAGCGGACAGCTTTCATCTGAAGAAACCTTGGGTGATGGGCAGTATCTTGTTCCTGGTAACTATGTTGTTGTAGATCGCATGGTGGAGATGTTCTCATGGATCGAAGAATCAAAGAGCGATAGTAAAACAAATGTAGGCGGCTCTGAAACAACGCAGACCACGTATACTTATCGAAAAGACTGGACTACAACGCCGGCAAGTACGTCTAATTTCAAAATTCCAGAAGGGCATGATAATCCAGCAAAGAGCCTTCCAGACAATCGCGCTTTTGTACAGAATGCAAAAGTGGGTAATTACTTTATCGACATGCGTGATATTACGCTTCCAGCACTTTCACCGGTTTCTTTAACCGCAGGAACAGTACAGCTTTCTGAAGGCGCAGTATTACAAGGACAGCAATTTGTCTTCAAGGGACTTGGTACGCCGACTGCTCCTCAAGTAGGAGACATTCGTGTGAGCTATACCGTGCTCCGCCCAGGTATTGAGGCACTTGTTCTTGGAAAATTATCTGGACAAAAAATTATCACCTATACAGACACAACTCGTGATAATGAAAAATTGTACCGCATGTTTGAAGGCGGTGATTTAGATAGCGCCGTTGGCACTCTTGCAACAGAACATACCCGTTCACTTTGGATGTTCCGTGTACTTGGTTTCCTCTTGATGTGGTTTGGTCTCTCTTCTATCTTTGGGCCACTCAGTGTTGTGCTTGATGTATTGCCAATCTTTGGATCAATCAGCCGTGGTGCTATTGGTCTTGTCACGTTTGTTACTTCTCTTGCATTAACCGTAGTTACGGTTATTGTATCCATGATCGCGCACAATATTATCGCGGTTATTATCGCCGGACTTATTGTTCTTGGTGGCGGCGTCTGGTGGTTTGTGCAGAAGAAGAAAGGTGCAAAAGTCGGAGCGGCTTAGCGCAGAAATAGTATAAAGTATAAAGTATTAAGCAGTAAGCAAAATACCGGGACATTCCCGGTATTTTTTTCGTGACATTACTCGTAAATTCCTCTATAATAAAAGCGTTCTACTATATACTTAATAC
>CAYGHM010000008.1:2569-12503 GCA_964349825.1 uncultured Gammaproteobacteria bacterium | reverse complement strand
TTGCTATTGTATATGCACTATTCTCCATTCTTTATTCTCTATTCTTCTTCTTGTGAATTATTGGCTCATGAAAACCGAACCATCCACTTTTTCCTGGGATGACCTTGTGAAGAAGGAAATTACAGAATGGGATGGTGTTCGCAGTTATGAAGCGCGGAACAATATGAAGAAGATGAAAAAAGGCGATAAGGTCTTTATTTATCATAGTGTGAAGAAACCAGAAATTGTCGGGATTGGAAAGGTTGTGAATATCGCTCATCTGGATTCGACAGATACGACAGGGGTATGGTGGTGCGTGGATATTGCTCCGGTCAAAAAATTAAAACGAACTATTTCACTTGCAGAAATAAAAACTATTCCTGAATGTAAGAATATGGCGTTGCTAAGAAAAAGCAGATTGTCAGTGAGTCCGGTGACGGAGGGGGAGTGGAAGGCGATTTTTAATGCATAATTACTGCCGTTATGAATTACGGTGCAGAATACAGAGATCGAGTAAAACATCTTGGTGAAAGAAACCAAGAAGATGTGGTTGTCCCTCTTTCCGAGCTGCCCGTTCTTTATGCTCGGCTAGGTAAAAAAAATCCTGCTGCGGAACATCTTGCTGCTCAGTTGTACCAAGGAAATACCGATATTCTCCCGTCAGAATTTTTTGTTGCAGATGGCGACGGTATTGGCATAAATATTTCTTCATATAAAAAAACAGGAATGACACGTCGGCTAAGTCAGATTGAAGGAGCCCTCAGTCTTTTTCGTGATTTACATCGGGATGCTACATTGCTGGGAGAAAAAACGTTGTATACTGAAGGATTTCGGGAAGCGAGACGTGAAACACAACACCAAAATGCTGATTTAATCCGTGCCCATATTTCTTCTGGTATTGATCATGAGTATCAACTTGCAACCGAAGGAGATCTGGCACACATTGAATCACCTGAAGTGCAAGAAGCTTTTAAAGATATTGAATCATTTGCACAGTCTATAACAGACCGATTGTTTGCTGCTTCAGGTATCAAAAAATTTAAGCCGAAAGTATATCTTACCAAAAGTGAAACAAAAAATGCTTTTGTACTAACACAAGATACAGGAAATGCGTTTAAAGAATATATAACAACAGCAACAGATGATCAGCCAATGGAGTTGCCAATTTTTATACATACCGGATTGATTCGCGCATTTAAAACAGAAGATGAATTGGCTGGAGTGCTTGCGCATGAATTCGCACATTTATTGCAGCCAAACTATATTGATGATAAAGATGAATCGCTGCAGAAGCGTCTTGAATACGATGCTGATGCACAAGGAATGCGTCTCGCTGATGCTTCTGGATTTAACCCTCGAGGTCTTATTGACGTCATGAAGGCATCTAAAAGGGGGATGGGATCTGCTTTGGATATTATTATGAGTTCGTCACATCCGGCGACAGAAAAACGTATTATTGAACTGGAAAAATTATTTCACCGTACGGATGTTCCATTGCCAAATGCAGTCAAGTTGATGACTCCGTATTCAGAACAACTCACTACAAGTCTTGATACGACCAAGAAATTGAAACGACTTGAAAAACGTAGATCGCCAATTATGGACTTGGAGAAAGGTGGGCAGCTTGAAGATATATTGAGAAGTGTCGAAGCGGATCCCGCTATTTTTCTCGACACGTATAACACTTATTTGGTTGAGAATGTAGCGATAGCAAGAGTCATAGAAGCATATAGGGATCATGAGCTGGCTACGGGCGAGTGTGGGTATCGTGACCATTTACTACAATCATTGGATACATTTCTGATTGCGATAAAGAAGATAAAAATGGATAACTTGGATATCTCGCTAGAAATTCCTTTTGTCGGGGATAATATTTTAGATATACCCATGCCAAATCCAGGGGAGATTACTTTTACCGCACCGGACAACATAGCTTCGCATCATTTGCCTGACTATCAGGAAAAAGGTAGACATGATAGACGCAATCATATGTTTTCCCGTATTGATATGGAGGCAGTAGAAATTCCTTCAAGAACACTGGAACAATGGGTTTCTGATGACAGTGACACTGCAATTTTTTGGGAAGAAGTACAAAAGAACTTTAAACTCCCTAAGCCTTTAACAAGAGGTCAAAAGTTATTTTGTCTACGGTCTTGGATAAAGGACAGTGATCAGTCATATGCGGAAGGTAAAAAATTTAAATTAACAAAAATAGTGGAAACAATAGAGCGTGTACCGAACATGCCTGATTTAAGCAATGTTTCAATTCTCGATAATGTTCCACTCGTTGGCGGAAGAGTACATAGAAAAAAGCAAGAAGAACTTCCTGAAATAGAATTTACAGAATTTAAGAAGCAAAAGTCAGAAGCAGTCTGGGCTTTTAATGTTGAAAAAGAACCGCGCTTGAATACAAAAATTTGGGAAAGTGATCCAAACAGAATCCCTCCTGTTATTCAAGAGCTCGCCCGTGTTCAGCAGGAACAGACGGCCCTGTCCTATCAGACTTTATTGCGCGAGCGTGGATTTGGAGAATTATCTCTTGAGGCGGCGCGGTACATCACGCGTTCTATTCATAATTTTAAATTTCGTGGTCCACTGTTTGAAGATGCAGAACAGAAAAGTATCACATTTTTTGATGAAGTAATACGGGCGGTGGAATTTCAAAAACTTTCATGTTTAGGAGAAGAGGGATTTGGTGGAGATAATAATGTTCAATGGTTAAAAAATATGTCTATTGCGGCCATTGGTTTTTTGTTGGTGCCGCACAATGCAGCGGAGAGAGATCTACAACAAAAATATTTGCGACGTCTTGAAACAGATCCGATGTTATTTTTTGATGAAAATTTTGACATGAAATTATCGGAAATGCCAGATGGTGTGTCTGTTTCTCAACGACATGTATATCCTGCAAAAGAAGAAGATAAAGATATATTTATTTTTAAGTCCAAAAATCTTCCGGGTCTCGCTTTGCGTGAGCGTGTGCACATAGAACAAGCAGAAGCGATACGACAATATACCGAGACCGGAGATTTTGGTGGTGACGAATCACCTTCTTGGTTTGTCTATTGTCAAGAAAAACCAATGAAAAAAGGTGGGCTTCGCGACTCTCTTTTTAGACAAAAAAATATTGCAGAAACAGTAAAACGCATCACAGACAAAGATGATCATCAGTTGGATGTGGTAGAAGAGAAAATGAATCGTCTTATTAGTGTATTATCTGGCCTTGCTGCGCATGTGTATCGCCATGAAATAACCACTATGACACAGGTGAAAGAACAATTTGACAACCAGAATCAACTGTTTAATAAGGATTGGCGTGGGGGAAAATGGGATTTTTTTTCTCCGATTATTCGTGAATATGCAAATAAATTTGTTGAAGAACTCGCAGATACCAGCGCTAGATTTAGGAAAAGACAGGAAGAGGACGAAAATTATAATTATTATACACATGTCGGACTAGTTATCGAATCCTTATTGTGGCGAGCGTTTCGTGATCAATACGCCTATCAGGATGTATTAAAACAGTTGCGGGAGATTAGGTCAGTTCAACAAAAGAAAAATGTGCAAGTACCAGATGATACGCTCAAATCTATTGCTGATACACCAGAGGAGGCCTTGGCTTGGTGTGTGTACCGTCCAAAAAATCGTCAGCTTGATAAGGAAGCCTGTCCGACTCTAGAAGCATCTTCAGTAATTTCTTATCTTCGTCAAGGAGCGGGAGAAAATCCTGCGATTGCCGAGATACAAAAAGAATTAAGCGTGCTAATAAAAAAACAGAAAGAAGTAAGTCAGGCTGTTCTTATGCTTGCTCTCGGACAACTTCCATCCTACGAAGATTTTTTAAAGGGAAAACATGCGATTCCTGTACCGGACACAATCCATTTGTTTCGACGAGCCACAGAAATATATGGAGCAGAATGGCGGCATTTGGAGCGGTTTAAGCGTCTTGATGAACAATTAAGTTTATGGGAATGGAAATATAGCAATCCTCTTTTTTCCGATACCTATTTAGTGCGTGATGAAGATCACTATGGTGAACAAAAGAATGTTTCACTGCCAGTTTTTCTTGAAAAGACATTGCAGTATCAACTTGGAGGTATTTATCAAATCGATCAGAATTATTTGGATAAACAGAAATTCTCTTGGCCTCTTTTTTTGCAGGATGTGTATGGCGGACAGCTCGACATGAAAAAAATAGTACCGGTACATTTGGATGAAAAAGAAAAAACACAGGTAGAACAAGCCTTAGAGTTACTGAAGAAAAGAGTTCAAGAAGTCGTACTTGATCCAAATAATCTTGAAAAAGTAAAGGGAATGCAGCCGGGTTTTTTCAAAGAGTTTATTTTAAATGAAAAAATGAAGCGTGCTGGTGTCAATACTCTGGAAGAAATAGAGCCGTTTCTTGATTACTTTACTGCCTTCACCCACGAAGGATCAAAAAGAAACCAACTTGAAGGAATTATTGAAGAATCAAAAAAAGATTTGGTTAAAAAAAGAAAAACAGAATTATTTGAGCGTGCCTGTCAAGAACTCGGTTTAACTGAGGACCAAATAAAAAGCATGATGTGGTCTACCCAATTTAAAGGAGGGGATACAGTATTATCCGACCGCGACATAATCATTTGGGTGAATAATATTCCCATAAGCCACGATGCGATATATAAAAAATTTCAGGAATTATTACAAATCGAAGAAGAGCGAGTTAGTGCTCAGGAATGTACGCCAGAAGAGGATGTATTAGTTTTTTCTGATCAGATTATTGAACATGAAAAAAGTAAATTGGAAATAGGTCCGGTGTATCGATTGCGATGGGCAGCTCAGCCATTGATGGAATGGCATAGCGCAGCATTGGAACAGACAAATACGCTGGAAGAGAGCGAAAAATCATTTGCGCGAGTAGGCAAAATTATTCCAGAAGCCCATCCGCTAAGAGATATTTTTGTTAAAAATCAATTGGCGATGGATATTTGGCATACGCTAAAAAAGAGCGGTGTAAACGTGGAAGAGGCTGGTTTTTCATTAAAAAAGAAAACAATAAATATTGACGCTGCATTAAAAGCATATCCGCTTCATGCCGAAGCATCTTTTTTGAAAGAATATACGTTGTTTGAAGTTGATGGATTACTGGATCACGCGGATCAAATTCCTCAGGGATCGCAAGAGATCATTATTCAGACAATAGAAACTGCGCTTGAAACACGTATCAGTCCCGATCAACATCCTGCGCTTCGTCGTATGTTATTTGCTTTGGAACAGAAACTGCGATGGCCTCAAGTGAAAAAAGAAAGAAAAAATAATCCTGATATTTTTGATCAGTACATTGGTCGTATTCAGCATTTTTATCCGCAACCATCGCTTGAAAAAGACGATATATTGGAAAAAATTGGCATGGATCTCGCATATACCCCGGAACAAATTAAAGCTGTATGGAATCTGAGATATGAGGAACAGACAAGATGGGCAACAGAAACAGAGTCGCTCACAAAAAAGACAGCTCTTGAAGGTGTGGAACGTACTCGTATGGGTATTTCAAGAATGGATGCACTTGACCGTACACAGTATCTTCTGTGGACACTAGGTGGAAAAATACCATTGGTTGAATTATTGAGCAGTGATGTATCTCATATTTCTCTTGATCAAAGAAAAAATGCATTGTGGGTAATGACACCGACAGAAAGACGTCATGCATTATATGAATTGTTTATGGGTGAAAAAGGAATTATGCAGCCGGACAATCCATATAATCTTCTTTCCGATGAAGTAACCGATGAAGAATTACTTCAAAAAAGGCAACAAATTGTCAATCTACATCGTCTACCTGGGGCGACTGACGATAAGGAGGTGCCGAATACACTTCCTCGCGTCGAACGCCCCAGTGATCGGATTCGTTATGTCGCGGATAATATTTTTGAACAAACATTTGGTGATCAGGCACTTGATCCTGAGTTACCAAATGAACACCCGACCAATACTCGCGGGCGTGAATTATTGCATACTATTTTCCGCGAACTGTTTTTGCAACAAAAAGATCCTGCACGACGCACTGAACTTATGGTGAATATCATTGAAGCTATAGGAAAAAATAAGCATGAAGGGAAAAGCCTTACCCCGGGAGAATTGATGAAATTATTATTGGAACAAATTGGTGTGGTCGGCGTAAAAGTGGCGCAGGTATTATCTGAACAACCAGGATTATTGCCGGAAAGTATCCAAAGAGAATTAGCAACATTGAAAGATCAGGCCGCGACATTTTCTAAACGTGGTATTTTGGCGTATCTTGAAGCGGGTGGATGGGTGAATAGCGAAGATGCAAAAATGGAAACTATTGGTGATTGTATTGGTAGCGCATCGATTAAACAGGTGATGGAAGGAAGAACGAAAGATGGGCAGATTGTCGCAATTAAAGCAAAACGTCCGAGTATTGATAAAAATTTTGAGGATAAAGAAGATGAAGAAGATGAAGAAGATAAAAAAGATAAAAAAGTATCAAACAGTGATATGGCTGTATTAAATAGGGTGTTACGGGAAGTAGAAAAAAAAGGATACAATGTTCCATCATTTTTGATTCCCGAAGTTCGTAATGGCGTATTTGAAGAATTGTCATTTGTTCATGAAGCGGATAATCAAATAGCCATGAAAGCGTCATTGGCAAAAAGAAAGGCTTCGCTTCGTGTTCCGATTGGTGATTCATCAGTTGAAATTCCGCTTTCCATTAGCGCTCCGTTGTTTGTCAGCGATGTGCTCTATCCTGCGCCAGAAAGCAAAGATGATATTGGTCTTATGGTAGAACAATATGTTCGGGGATTATCATTGAAGCAAATTCAGGATTATAAACGAGCATTACAAGAAGGAGATACTGCTGTTTTGAATAAAATGAGAGAAAAAGTTGCGCAGCTCTATGATAAGACACGTGTAAAAGATATTGAAAATAACATTGAACGCATGGATGTTGATATGCTTCAGGCACAACTTGCTATTGATGTACTAAGACAAGTTACTCAAGACGGAGTATTCCATGCGGATTTGCATGGAGGAAATTTTTATTTAGATTTTAATCCGGTCGTTGAACAGGGTGTCTTGCATGAAATGCGTGGGGTCTTTATCGACCTTGGTAGTACTGGATTTTCTACGTTTGATGCGATGCCGAATTATCAAAAAGAAGTATCAGAAGAATCCTTTAACGCGACTGAAGATTTCCGTGATTTTATCACCGCATTATTTACTATTGATATCATGCCAGAAGGTGCTGGCAGAAAAATTGCGTCTTTGGTAAAGAAATACGCAGACTTAAATTGGAAAGAAAGTGATGTTATGGCGGTCTTATCAAAAAGCAAAGAAACTGAAGGGCGTGTGAAGTCATTGTTCTACGGTATTTTGGAACAAAAGGGCAGTCGTCCATTGCAGCCGCAGTTTCGCGCATTATTAAAAACACTTGCCACAGCGTCGAGCCATTTTGATAAATTAAAATCAGTTATGCTCGGCGATAATCCAGAGGCACTCGGTATTACTCCCGAAGAAATGAGCGCGCTGGTCAATTTTGACGCGATTGCTGCTGCATAATCGGCAAGAAATATTGTTCTGTGTTACAATACGCATACATGAATATTGTTTTATGATTTTTTTACCACACTATAAAAAACAAATAGATGATATTATGGCGCGTGTTGCCGATAAGACCGAACACATCCATAAAAAACATATTGATATTACAAAAGATCATCAGGAAAAGAGACGGAAGAAAGCGCAGAGAGATATTTTGAAAAAGATCATTAACATATAGATATGATCTTATCTTTTGATACCAATACATTTCAGTCTATGGATCATTATGTCAATCACCATACGGACAAACTTCGGGCAGTATTGTTTTCTGTAGAAAAGAAATTGCAAGAAATAAAAGAGGATAATGATCCAGAGGCAAAAGAATGTCAGCAGGAATTAGAAATAATGAGACATGAACTTCGCAATGAAGAAGAATTTATGTGGGAACAGCTGGCCGCGCTTGTTGGGTATTCGCCGGTATTTGTCCGTTCTTATATTGAAATTCGACACCCTCATATGTTGGCCGTGTCCGATAACCCTTCGATTATTGACCATCTGGTGAAGGAAATTGAGTATATTGATGCACGAAGAAAAGAGCTTATTGTTGCGCTGCAAAAAGAATTAGAAAAACAGGATCAGGAAATAAATACACAAGATGTATATCGTGTTTTTTCTGCTGATACAACGCTGCACAGTTTAATTGATGGTGTGGCTACTTTGTATGAGCGCGCAAAAAAAGAAGATTACGCATTGTGGGCTCACGTAAAAAAGCAATTGGATTTATTATTACGTGAAAATGTCCTTTTCTTTTTGGGGACGGGACATGTGCCAAAAGCAGTTACTGCGTGGAAACGATTATCTGAAGAAAAAAGAAATCACGAAGAAGCTGCTCGTATTATTAAAACATTGTTTGAAGATCACGAAGAGTGTGGAGCGGAAAGCGATGTGCAAAAGCATGCAGCATTAACAGAATTAGCTGCCAGATTTTATGACCAAATACGGGCGCATTAATAATGGTATTGTTTGCCTTTGGTAATAGTAATGCCGCGATATATTTGTTCCAATAAAATAGTTCGCACCATTTGATGAGGAAATGTTAATTGGGAAAGTGACAGTGTATATTGTGCAAGAGATAAAATAATCTTGTGCAGTCCGAGTGGTCCGCCAACAATAAATACAAGGTGTTCACCACGCGTCGTATTTGATTCTAAAAATTTTGCAAATCCCGGAGAATCATATTCTTTTCCTTGTTCATGCAATGCAATGATCACACCGCCGTCGGGCAGGTGTTTTTTTATTTTTTCTGCTTCTAATAATTTTATTTTTTCCCGATCATCACCATCACGAAATGGTTCTTCTTTTATTTCAATAAAATTTATTTTTGCATACGGAGAAATTCTTTTGAGATATTCTTGTTCCGCATCACGCCAGTATGATTCTTTGAGTTTACCGAGGGTGAGGATAGTGATCATGGTAGGGGGGGTTAGTATTTAGTATAAAGTATTAAGTATATAGAATACAGAATACCACATATTAAGTACCTAATACTCTTTACTTAACACTTTATACATACTAAATACCAAATTAAGGCTAATTAAAGCCATTTTTGTCGTAATATCCTTGACAAGAGGGGTGTTTTATGGTACACTGCTTCGTTACTGAGGCGATAGACCATTCTTCCCTCGTGTGCCGGAGGTTACCCAAGTGGGTGCCTTTGTCGGGTTTCGGACCGAACGGTTCGACGACCCTCATCGTTCACTGGAAGTCCTACGGGATTTTCGGAGGTGTCTCATGGCTACCAACAATCGCGGCGACAACAGCAATGGTAACAACCACAACAGCAAGGGTGGCAAGGTGCCCCTGGTGCTCCTCCACGGCAACGAGAAGGGTGAGGACGTCTCCATCGTCCACACTTTCCTCCGCCCCATCGTGTGGGGGTTGATCTGGTATCTGAACGGTCTGCTCCTGCAGTCGATCCGCGAAAACGGCAAGACGCGGTTTCAGACCGAAGAGCGCCTGATCGCCCGGGTACTGCGCTTCGTCGCGGCGGCCAAGTCGGACGACATGTGGGACCGCACGCGCCGCGGCTGGATCGAACTCCTTGCATCTGAGAATCCTGATCAGGTCAAGGTGTTGGACGAGGCAGCCCAGACGCTCGACTGCCCGACGATCCTGTTTGATCGCGAGACCGGTGCGGCGGAGAACTTGCACGAGGCATCGCTGCGGCTTATCAAGGCCGCGGTACTACACCGCAACAAGTTCATCGCCACGGGCTACTACAACTTCGTCACTGCGTTCGTTGAGGTCAAGCTCCTCAACCAGGACAAGGCCAACGAGGTCGTGACGGCAGCGCTTGCGGAGCGCGACACCAAGGCGGCATAGCAAGCCGCGCAGACAAGGGTCGCCTACGCTG
>CAYGHM010000008.1:0-2469 GCA_964349825.1 uncultured Gammaproteobacteria bacterium | reverse complement strand
GAGCGCGACACCAAGGCGGCATAGCAAGCCGCGCAGACAAGGGTCGCCTACGCTGAGAAGCTACGGCGAACCAAGGGAGGGAAGCGGGGAATTTCGAAAGACTTTCCCCGCAACCCATCAGAGAATATTTCTACAAGTATTCTGCGATGGGTAAAAAAATAATACAAAATATTCCATACTGATTACTGACTAACTGACTACTGAATACTTACCATGATGGTGAGTATTTTTTTGAATAAAAATAGTATACGAACGATGACAAAATACACTTATCCCCAAAGTGAGGATAACATGTGATATGCATCCACTTGACAAAGTTTTTTGCTTCCTATACAATGCGTCCACGAGTTCATTACATAGCAATCCATAACCGCTTTAAGCGCCACGTCCAGACACTGTCTTGGACCTCTGGAGTATAGTCAGTCAAGTCGAATCATTCGACTTGCATTTCTCTCAGAGAACATGGCAATGTGTTTTTAGGCGGTTTTTTTTATGAAAAAATTCAGTTACATGAAAGCATCGAACTCATTCGATTCTGTCATGTGGTTGTATACGGATAGCTCATTACAATTTAATCACACATATATTCAAAAATAGAGTCAAAGTAAGCAAACAAAAAGAAAACAGTTATATGTTTTCGTAGTGCGCAATTTAATAAGGGCGTACGGTGAATGCCTTGACACCAAAAGACGATGAAGGACGTAGTAGTCTGCGATAAGCCCCGGGAAGGTGACAAACAACCGTTGATCCGAGGATTTCCGAATGGGGGAACCCTGCCGCTGTAATGAGTGGCAATCTTGCACTAAATACATAGGTGCCGGAAGAAGACCTAGCGAAGTGAAACATCTCAGTAGCTAGAGGAAGAGAAAACACAAAAAGCTTCTTTTTCTTTCCTTATCTTAGAACTCCGTTTACGGAGGACGAGAGAAGGAAGTGAGAGAAGCTGTGATTCCCTAAGTAGTGGCGAGCGAACGGGGAACAGTCTAAACTTATAATATGAAATCATCTGTATGAAGAGTCTTTATGGCTTTTTAGACAGGTGACGAAAGGACAGGCCGTTGTATTATAAGTGTTGTAGGATGCAGAGTCGACTACCTGTGATGTCGGCCAGTATGATTATTTATAGTCGAAGATTCCTGGAAAGGAACTCCATAGACGGTGATAGACCGGTAGACGAAATTTATATTCATAATGGTTTTGTATTCCTGAGTACGGCGGAACACGTGAAATTCCGTCGGAAACAGCCGCGACTATGCGGTAAGACTAAATACTTTTGGTGATCGATAGTGAACTAGTACCACGAGGGAAAGGTGAAAAGTAGCCCGGAAGGGCGGTGAAATAGATCCTGAAACCGTACGCTTACAATGAGTTGGAGTCCTCGTAATTTATTACGGTGGATGACAGCGTTCCTATTGAAGAATGAGCCTGCGAGTTATTTTATGTGGCAAGCTTAAGGACCTATGGTCCGAAGGCGTAGGGAAACCGAGTCTGAATAGGGCGAATTAGTCGCATGAAGTAGACCCGAAACCGGGCGGGCAATCCATGGCCAGGCTGAACTCTGAGTAAAATCAGAGGGAGGGCCGAACCGACGAGCTGTGCAACACTCGCGGATGAGTTGTGGATAGCGGAGAAATTCTTATCGAGCTCGGTAATAGCTGGTTCTCCTCGAAATAGCTTTAGGGCTAGCTGTATGTGTTCCCTCTGGGGGTAGAGCACTGGATGAGACTTGGGCGCGTAAGCGTACCGGTTTCAATCAAACTCCGAATACCAGAGATTAAGAACATACAAGTCAGACTGTGGGGGCTAAGCTTCATAGTCAAAAGGGAAACAGCCCAGATCGCCAATTAAGGTCCCTAAATTAATACTAAGTGTAAAAGGCGGTGAAGATTCATATACAACCAGGAGGTTGGCTTAGAAGCAGCCATCCTTTAAAGATAGCGTAATAGCTCACTGGTCAAGAGTCTTTGCGCCGAAAATGTCTCGGGGCTAAGTATTATACCGAAATTGCGAACTAGATAGTGATCAGTCACTTTCTATTGGTAGAGGAGCATTCCTATCTGCAGTGAAGTCTACGACGTGAGTCGGGATGGAGTGATGGGAAGAGAGAATGCAGGCACAAGTAGCACATACGCGGGTGAGAGTCCCGCGCGCCGAAAATCCAAGGTTTCCAGGGCCACGAGAATCGTCCCTGGGTTAGTCGATCCCTAAGGTGAGGCCGAAAGGCGTAGCTGATGGAATAGCAGGTTAATACTCCTGCACTTGGTATCATTTGTACATATGTGCGCATTTCCAAGGTATACGCGTTGTATGGCTACACGTCCCGCAAGGGTGAGATGGTGTCGCAAGACATCGTCAAGGTATATTAGAGAGGTGCCCAGAAAAGCATATGTGCGTTAGGTGGTATCAAATCGTACCGTAAACCGACACAGGTGGATAGGTCGAGTAGACCAAGGCGTACGAGAGAAACAT
>CAYGHM010000007.1:0-40965 GCA_964349825.1 uncultured Gammaproteobacteria bacterium | reverse complement strand
AAATACCACATAGAAGGAATAAAAATAAAAAATAATACATGCGGTTTGAAAATTATTGAATCAGATGGCTTTGATGTTTCTTTATCAAATATTCATTATAAAGTGAGCATGTTTATCAATAATAAAGTTATAAATATAAGTTTCCCAATGTATCCACACAGTGCATTTGCGGATGTTGACAATTTATGGGCAAAAATGGATTTTGATTCTGTCAATTATACCTGCGGCCCTGTATGCATAGAAAAAGAAACTGAATATTTTAATAAATTTAATGTTACCGGTAGTGTTGAAAAGCAGGTGGTAGAGGCCTATGATCAAATCATAGCAACATTAAATTTTATTGATTAATTTTAAATAGTGCGGTGCATTTTATTTATTATAAATTTATATGAAAAAATATATTATATTAAGCGTTTTGGCGTTAGGCATTACTATTTTAGTTGGCTATAATTTTCAGTTGACTGTACAAAAAAAAACAACTTTGTCAGCTAATGCGTCGCCACAGCCAGATAAACAAATCAATTGTATTGATGAGCCAGAAGGTAAACCGGTTATTACTTCTTTGTCTACTACCTCTGCAAAAGAAGGGACAAATGTAGAAATATTTGGTTGTAATTTTTCTGGATTTGAAGGAGATAAAAAAGCATGGATCGAAAATGAGAAGGGTGTAAAAGGATTATTTTTTGTTTACGATGGATCAACATCAAAACATTTAAGAATTACGCTCGAAGAAAAACTTTGTCAGACAGATACGACATATTCAGATTTACCTTGTGATGCTTGGCTTCCTCTTGTTCCGGGAGCATATAAAATATTTGTGGATTCTTGGGGAAAAGTAAGTAATAAAATTGAATTTACCATTGATCCCCCACTAGCCAAAAGTACTCCTATTACTTATTATATTCTAGATAAAATAAATACTAATCAAACTTTTTGTAATGGAGATAACATGGATAGCGCTGGATTTAAAGCTGCTCTAACTAAAAAAATTAACATTGATGTTCCTAATAATTTAACAACCGAAGAAAAAATTATCAAAACCCTCAGTTTGGCTGCCGCCGGAAATTCTTTTAATAAGCCATATACTCGTATTGAAGAAATTTCTTATAAAAATAACATTGTTTACATGGGGCCAGTCGAAGGTTGGGCAGGTTCATCTATTTTTTATTGCGCTTGGAAGCCCTTTGTAGAAAAGAATTTGGAACAGTTTGAAGATGTAAAAGAAATTATTTGGGATGCTTTTCCCGCGGCTTCACCAAAAAAAACAGTAAAAATATTTTTTAATAATACAAAATTTGATCCAGGTTTAACAAATTGTTCTAAAGTATATTCGGTAAATCGGTTTATCGAGCCTACTTCGGCAGTAGCGCGTGCGGCTCTAGAAGAATTACTCAAAGGACCAACAGTTAGTGAAAAAAATATTGGTTACCTTAATAATTTAAATAGTGGGATAAAAATTCAAAAACTAACCATTGAAAACGGGATAGCCAAGGTTGATTTTTCCGCGGAATTGGAAAAAAATGTTGGCGGATCTTGCCGTACTGGGGCAATAATAGCTCAGATCAAGGAGACCTTAAAACAATTCCCCACTGTTCAGGACGTTGTAATTTCAATCGATGGTCGCATTGAAGATATTTTACAACCATAATAAAAATAAAAAAAATGAGCATCTTTAAAACATTGAAAATTTTTGGTGTTATCTTAATATTGATAATTTTATCTGGCGGAGCATCTTTTCTATTTTCTAGTGGTCTAAAAGATGATGATAGCTGTGTGCCAGTACCATATGCAGAACAAGGCACGGGAGGAAATAGTGCTTATTTAGCAAACGGTGTGGTGTCTCTAAATATCGGTCAATTTTTGGATAGCACTCTCGGCTCTGGAGAGAAAGAAAAAAAAGTATCTCAGTTTCAACTAAATGGGCCTTGGAATAGCTGTGATATTTTAAAGGAAGTAACGGTACATCATCTTGGGACAGGTGCTATTTCCGATATTGATAAAATATATATTACGGATGGGTCAATGAATGTCCTCACCCCAATTCAAAGTTTTTATGGTAATACATCCGTTAAGCTGGTTTTAAATTCCCCATATGTTATCGGGAAAAATTCATCTAATAATTTTTTTGTTGTTATAAATACGGCAATAAATTCGACCACAGGCACGCATCAGATTGCTATTTATCCTGATAATAATGGAGAGAGTGATTTTGTCCTTAGCCCAATAGGACGTATAGTGGCTGGAGCAGAAAATATTATCTCCACTTCGTTTACCATTATTCCTTAAAATATTAAATACCTATGAAAAAATTATTTTTTGCGTTTGTTGGGCTAATTATTTTAACAGGAGCGGGCTGTAATAAACAAAATAATCAAGTAATACCTGCCGCATCTTCTGCTAACACTTATTTGTACGACAATGATTACACTTCGCTTCAAGAAGACATTAATGGCGATGGTAAGAAAGAGTTAATTAAGCTAACAGTGGAGCGTTTTGAAGGTTATGTGACTACGACACTATATGTGAATGAGCTCTCTGTAATTGTGCCCGGATACGATCCAGCCGGATATTTTGATGTAGTAGATATTGATAATAAGGATAATGTCAAAGAGATTGCAGTCATTGATATTGGGCCAAGCGATGATTATACAACCAGCTTTTATTATTTCAATGGCACAAATTTATTATCTATGGGTACTATTCCATGGACATATAAAGATATGACTTTTAATGGATTTGGCAAAATAATTACCAAAACTCGTGGTAAAATTTTGGATACATGGTTTTATGATGATGATTTTGTTATTTCCGAAAATCATGAGCTTGTCCATGTGCCAAAAAAACTTTATGCCCGAGATACCACAGTAACGCTTTTAGCTGAACTACCCCTACAAACTTCCTCTTTAAATTCTAAAATAATTACCACTTTGCAAAAAGGTGAAGTCGCAAAAATTGTTGGCTGTGATGATATAGCTTGGTGTGTTATAAAAAAATCCGATGGCGTCGACGGTTGGTTTGCGGTAGAAAATTTTGATATGGTAAAAGACGTGGGAATGCACGCCCAAGATGTTTTTTTGGGATTGTCTAATGCGGATTAGGTAATTTGTCAGAGGATGTTTTTTTAAAAAGAATAAAGCAGCCAAAGAATATGCACGGTTACTCAAACTTTTTGGTTCTGACGAAGCAATATTAGAAAAACTTAATGAAGCATTTGATACCGATAGCAATGATTGGTTAAAGGCTGGTTTTATCGCCGAACGCAAAAAATAAAATTTAAAACATAAAAAAATACCCCGACTAAGTCAGGGTATTTTTTAATTGACAATTTCCTATAAACCGAGTAAGGTCAGTTCCATGAACGGAGGTGATTAATGTGGTACGACTCAATCCTAGAAATCACGGCCGGAAACCCCAATAAGGTTATCGGATCACTGGCAGCACTCGCGTCTCTCGGGATTTCGTTGTACGGTCTTCCGTCACAGATCCTGAAAAACATTCGCGAACAACGCGGAGACAGCCTTTCGCCGAGTCTGGTGTATGCCTCATGCTGTACATACAGCCTGTGGAGTCTGTATGCCTGGACAAAACCGACTGTGGACTGGTTTCTCGCCATTCCGCAGTCGGTTGGAGCAATCGGTGCATTCATCCTGCTTGCACAAATGCTCTTCACCTATCCAAAAAAGGAAGGTCCCTGAAAACCCAAGAAGGAAACAAAAGACGCACCCTGGAGAAGTGCGTCTTTTCATTTGTGTTATTTTTCTAAAATTCTCACCGTACCATGATTGGCTCGTACTTCCACCAAATCACCGTTTTTAATTACTTGCGTCGCCTGCTTGGTGCCAATGATACAGGGCTTACCGAGCTCTCGCGATACGATTGCGGCATGGCACGTAATACCACCTTCATTGGTGACAATGGCCGCTGCTTTTTTCATAAGAGGAACGAATTCTGGTCTCGTCATCGATGTGACCAAAATTTCTCCTTCATTAAATGCATCAAAATCTTGTTGAGTCAGGACAACACGAGCAATACCTTTTGCATAACCCTGTGAGGCCACTTGACCAGTAATAATCTTCGATTTATGTGTTCCCTCTCCTGACATTGATTCCAACTCTCGTTTAATCGATTCCGCTTCGGCGCCGTCAAATATTTTATATTTTTCTTCATCAATAGTCAGGTGCACACCTTGTATATACCGATGTTCTAACGCAGAATGAGAAATTAAACCTTTCAGCACATTATCAACTTCATCAAAGCTCAAATAGCCTAAATATTTTTTTGGGATTCCTGTTTTTCCTTCTATGGCAGTAAGAATAAAATCCAATACGTGGATACCCATAAGGTTAATCTTTTTTCTATGTTCTCTCCAATAGGTAAGATCCGCAAAAAACCAGAAGGGATTTTCTTTTATCCGTAATTTTTTGAGAATAGCCGCTATTTCTGCTTCTTTATTTTTTTCATACTGATCTAATTTCTCGTATTCTTCCTTAAACAATTGTTTGTCACTAAGATATTTTTTTATTTCTTCTCGAGTTTCCTCGAAGGAAATATGCTTAATATGAATATAGTTTGATTTATAATAATCAAACTTTCTTCGATAGTCATCAAGCGTTTCTTTATTTTTGTCTAATATCTTTGTCAGTTTTTCGGAATCATCTATGTTGATTGTGCCAATAGTATTTTTTATAAACGTAAACAAGGCATATTTTCTCTCATCGGCAAATGTCATGTGTGCCGGAGTGGTGAGTACTTCAATATCTTTTTTATTCAAAGCATACTTCGTGGCTATTTCAGCGATAAGTTCTTGGTCAACACCAGTATCAAATGCATCAATAAACAAACTTTGTTCCCAAAAACCCTTATATGCTGTTTTTATTTTTTCAAAAAAAGAAGAAATATCAATATTTTTCATTTCTGCAGAAGACATCTTCTGCATGGCAACATACATATCTTCAATATCAGAAGCGTCCACCAAATATTTATTATACAATTTATTATATTTTTCTTTATCAGAATAATACGTATACGCAAATGCAGCAATATTTTTTAATGAATGGAAATCCCAATAAAGAAATCCATAATCTTTTTTAAAATAAGCATCCAGCTGGCCAAAACCATAGGATTGCCCCTTGTCTATAAAATGAAATGTACCGACCGTATGCATCCACGGCCAGCAAGTAAACGGCATGATCTCCCCTTCCTGTTTATATATGTTACGTTCAGCTGTTTTCGTATTCGTCTCTTTCTCGCCAGTAGGGGCGGTAATTCCCTCGACCATGTCTGTAATCGAGATATTATATGTTTTTGATATCTTTTCTAGGGTTGAAAACTTCACGTCATCTACTCGATCATTTAAGAGAGCATTGACTGTATTACGATTAACCCCGGTATCTCGAGAGATATCGGTAGCAGATTTTCCTAATTTCTTAGCTATATCAGCCAAATTAATTTTTGGCATAGAGATGTAAATATAACTTAAATAAGCAAATAATGAGATTATACTAGCACAGTGGAGCTTAAATGTCAATATTTGAGTACTGCAATTGTCAATTATGCTCTTAAAAAACCGAAGACCCCCACACCCACACCAGCCGAAGCCAATGTGAATGTGAGGGTCAAGGGGTTTGAGGATCCAAGCCCGCCAACGTGGACGGGCAAGTATCCTACAGGTCCGACTTCGAACCTAATCGAGTTCTACTCCCAGGCTGAAGACCTGGAAGTTGGAGTTACCGTCGCCGACGTCTTTCCAACACCCATAGTCCAAGGCTTCGGCCCCACCGTCAAGTTCCAAGTAGATGCGGCACCCCTCGTCATGGAGCGTGTCCGTCCGCACGGAATAGCTCTTATGAATGAAGTCACCGGTTGTGCGCTTGAGGTTCGCGAGAACCAAGCCAGACAGCAAGCCTGCCGACCCGAAGGTCGACAGATGGTGTTGAGGCAGTCCGTAGCGCTTGCGCGTTTCTGCCATGATCACCCGCTGTTGGTCGACGGTCTGAGCCTTGGTAGCCTTTAGGGGCTTGGGGATCCAGAACACGGTCCCCGACTTGGTCGGTTCATCGTTCTGAAGCATCCAACCCTTTAGGGCTACAAAGCTGTAGTGTACTTTGCCCACCTTGGGCACGTGCTGCTTGAGGCTGAACCCCTCTCTGCTCCGCCAGGCAACAGGACCGTTGTAGCCCTGTTCAGTTGCTAGCTTGCGCCAGTTGGCCGCGATCTCGCGCAAGTGTATCGGAACGTCCTTGTCGTCCAGATAGGTGAAGTGGTCCTCGATCTTGGCATCAGGCGGGTTAACCTGGGCCGGTTTTTCAGGACATTTGCATTCGCACTTGTCCTTGGTCGGCGGTGCTACGGTGCACCCACTCAAGAGACCACACACGAGAACAAAGAGGAAAAACAGGCGGGAGGTGGTTTTCATGACAGGTAGCCTTTCTCCGCGGGGGAGAATCTCTCAGTCAAACCGACGGAGAGAAAGGGGGTGGATGTTCCCAACCTTTTTACTTTTACCTTATTTAAGGAAAAAATAAGCAGGTTAGGAACTATTTGAAAGAACGGTTATTAACTGAGCAGTGTATCATAAATGGACGGTTTTGTCAAGGATATAAAGCAAAATAAGGCTTATATTAGCCATTTATATAAAAAAACAGCCTGTGACGCAGACCGTTTTAATAACAGATAGATATTTTACAGAAGCCACTTCACTGCCCCATCGGCAAACAGCGTAATCAATGTCAAAATAGTTGCTGACAAAAGGATGGCAATAAAAAGTACGGGCATTGCTTTTTTGAACGGAATATTAAAGACAAATGCTGCTGCAGAGGCCGTATAAATACCAGTAAGAGGAAATGGTAGCCCAATAAACGCAATCAATCCCCATGCGCCATATTTAGCAAAATCTCCTGAAAACTTCTTTTCTGCCATGACCAAATATCTCGTAGCCAAATCACCAAGAATTTTCTGCTTTACGATCCAGTCGTGCAAATATGGCAATAAATAGACAATAAAAATGCCCGGAATAATATTACCAATCACCGCAATAATAAACACCTTCCACCAAACCAAATTATATACCGCGATACCAACAGGAATTGATACCTGCATTTCGGTTAACGGAATCATTGATAACCAAAACACCGCCCATCCGGGCTGCATACCAGTAAATTGAGAGACTATGTCCATAGATATGGTATTTAGTATTAAGTATTTAGTATCAAGACTTGATACTTAATACTTAATACTTATTCCAATGGCCAGGTATACGCGGCAAACACAGCCTCTGCCGCATCACGAGCCTCTGTAAAGCGTGCTTCATGCACTTTAGCACCTAGCACCACAATATCAAGCACGCGGCCATCTTCGTGACCCAGACGGGCTGCAACATTATAGCCAGATGCTTCGATAAAGCCCGTTTTTCCACCAAGCAATGAAAAATGATGAGGAACCCATCCTGTGGCCAACCAATTCGTATTCCAAAGATGGCGATCTTGATGTGTATCAGCCGTCTGAATAATCGCTTCCTTTTTGAGCATCTCCCGCACGATTGATTCTTGTTTCAACGCTTCATTCAATAAAATACTAATGTCTGAACCGGTTGAAACATTCCGTGAATCAAGTCCGGTTGGCTCAACAAAGTAGGTATCAACCATGCCTAATTCTACCGCTTTCTGATTCATCCGTTCCACAAATGCCTCACGAGACCAAGGAGTTGCATCTACCAAAGTCACGGCCGCTTTATTTGAAGAAGCCACAAGCATGGCTTCCCACAATTGATCGATTGAATATTGTTCTCCTGTATACACATGTGATTCAGCCAATGCATCTGGTACAACAACGAGTACTCTTTGTGGATCTAATTTGTGTTCAAGCAGTACTAGCGCAGTCATAAGTTTGGTAATGCTCGCTAAAGATCGTTTCGCATATCCATTTTTTGCGTATAAAACAACACCACTTTCTCTATCCTTTATAAAAATACTTTCAGCAGTAAAGGTCTCTGGCGCAGGTAATAATCCTTGTAATTCTGGCAACGATGGAGGAAGTATAGGTGGAACAGAAGCAACGTCCCCGCCAATACCATAGGCCACGACAGCCGCTTTATCTTGTGATAATAATGACGTGAATCGATGCCATTGTTTTGGCGGTGTTGATGGTGAATAATGATAGACACCCGCAGTGATACCACCGACAACCAATACAATCATTCCGATAAACACAATATTTCTCCATCGATTGGAGAAATTTTCTTTTGATATATTACTCTCGATAGAAAGGAAATTATCGGACACAGGAAGGGATTAAAAATATACAAATTTCAAATATGCAAATAAGCAAACAACAAATTCAATTTTAATTTCTAAACAGCATTTTATTTTGCATATTTGCCTATTTGGTTATTTGAATATTTGTTTGATTATTCTTCTTGATTCTTAGGCTCCAAATATTCATGATTAGACAGAACTTCATACTCTGGCAACTGTTCCACGCTCGTAATGCCAAGATGTCGCAGAGCTTCAGTGGAAATAATATATACAGGCATTAATTTTTCAGTGCTTTCATGCTCTTCGAGCAGACCACGCATAAGCAAGTTGCGAATAATCACCGCACAATTGACACCACGAATCTGTTCTAATTCAGGGCGAGTAATCGGACCTCGATAAGCAATGACAGTGAGCGTTTCTAATTGTGCTTTCGTCAACTCCCCTGCCACCTCGTCTTTCATGAGATGTTCAATGACTTCACCATTTTCCGCATTCGTGCCCATCTGAACTGAATCTTCTGTCGTTAAAATACGGATGCCCGAATCATCATGATTGTATTTTACTTTGAGTGTTTCAATCGTATCAATAATTTTATCCACTGACACACCAGTTGCTTTTGCCAATTGCTGAACAGTCAACGATTTTGACGCGACAAAGAGAATGGATTCGAGTTGTGATAATAAACTTGGCATATAATATAATTGTTCCTCAACGTTCTAGTAAAATATCCCCAAACTGGCTCTCCTGGCTAAAATGAATTTCTTGTTGTTTCACAAGTTCGAGAAGTGCGAGAAAGCTGACAATCACTTCTGTTTTATTCCGAACATTTTCAAGCGTATGATGGAACAGCATACTTTTGTGCTTGTGAATCAATGCCTTCAGTGAGACAATTTTGTCTTTGAGGGAAACTGATCTATCCATGAGTGTTTTTGGGAGTGGTTTTGGTGGCGCAAGACGATTGATCAATTGTAGCATACTCTGACAGACAGAGGTAAGCGTCACATTTACCGGAGGAACAAAACCATCACTTTTTCTCAATGGTTCAAGACGAAAAATGGTCCGACTTGGACTAAGCCACAATTTATTCATAGACCTGCTCGCATCGACAAACGCCTTATACAATCGCAATTGATCAGCAAGAGACGGGCCATCATCCTCCTCTTCTTTCATGAATAATGGGAGCAATGCTTTTGATTTCAATAATAATAATTTTGCCGCAACAACCAAAAAGTCTGCCAATTCTTCTGGACTTATCGCATCCTCCTCAAGGGATTCTACATACACAACAAACTGCTCAGTTACCCGTGACAACGATAACTCAGTAATAGTCATTTTCTGTTCTGCAACAAGCGCCAATAACAAATCCAGTGGACCAGTAAATTGTTCAACAGACACGGTATACGGAGTAGTCATAGTGGACATACTATAGCGAAATAAGCGTGTTTTGACAACCGGTCTACTCAATAGGAATTATCTGGAGACCACCCTGATTATAATAGGCAATCAACACCTTCTTTCCTTCGTTCTGCAAACGTTCTATCGCTTCCGGGTAAAGATCCACCTGAATAGCCATTCCTGAATGCTCAGGAAACTTGGGTTGTTCCATGGTAAACGTACCAATATCACTGTTAAAAACAGGAAATCCGGTAAATATACGGGGAACATGTTTGTCTGTAGCAGTAAAACGAAACGACATAGGACTCAATTTATTTACTGTTACAAGATCACCCAAGGCTGTTTCAGAAGATGGCGCGACGTATATGGGAATACGCTCCCCTGCCACATATCCTCGATCTGTTGACAGATCGATACCTTCTTTTATCGCATTACGGAATACTTCTGCCCCATCAATATTATCTGGAAGTCCAATAAATACGATATACGCATTCCGCGCATCAATATGACCTGTACTCGCAATAATACCCGAAACAGCTTTATCAGCCACAATCCAGGAACGCTGTTTTATTTGTCCGAACACGATTTGTGTACAGAAAAATAATATCAGAATACTTATGGCAACATGTCTTCCGTACCGAAATTTTTGCAGCAATAAAAACAAAGAATAAACAATGATAATCGACAGAAATGCGGATAACAAATAGGTATACCGTTCATTTGCATCATTCACCGGATGAAACATGACTTGGAGAAACGGAAGTGATGCAATAAGATACAAAGATACCAACGCAATATATTCTTTTTTATGCCGAGACAGTTTTATTTTTATCCCAAACACAATTGCGGCAATAAATAAAACTATTCCTATATGAAATCCAATGCGATACATAATCGGCAATCGTAACGATGCCGGAACAACCGTATGCACTATTGTTTCAAAAAAATGTTTTACTAATAAAAGGACATCAAACTGAAATCCTGATGACCCGTAATATCCCGCTACAATATGCGTGGTATATCGACGCAAAAAAAGATAGACCAGTGTAAGTAATACAAAGGGAAACATTCGCTTTACCAACCGACGCACTGTCTGCCAATATGTTTCACGGGGCGAAAAAACTATATCCAATATAACGAGAAATATTGGTGTCGTTATGGCTATTTCTTTGCTAAATAAAGCCAAAAAATAGAGTATTACTGCACTTGTATACCACATTCTTTTTTTACCTGTAATAAAAAAAGTATATGAAACAATGGTAACTAATATGCACATGGTTGTGACAACATGCGGAATGGTGGACACCCAGGTGATGGAAGAAGTATGGCTTTGAAAAAGTAAAAAACAGAGTGAAGAAAAAAGCGCAATATATTTATCATGAAATAATTGTCTGGCAAAAAGATATACAAGCATGCCATTCACTGAATGTACGAGTATCATAAACAAATGATACCCCCATGTATGCATACCAAATATACTATGCAAAAAAATAAATAAGGCATTATACACCGGACCATACGATCCCCCGCCCCGCTCACCAATAATATTGGTCAAAAAATACGAGAAAATATTACTGTTTTTGGAAAATACATGGAGAAGGTGGAAGTCATCACTAAAAAAACCAAACAATACCGTTCGCCAATACAAAAGCAGAGAGATACCAAAACAAACTCCCCACCACTGGAACACCTTATGTTGTACTATCTTTTTTATATGCTCCGCGAAGTTCATACCAATAAATACGAAAAATATCTTTTACGATCTGACGTGTATGCGCAATAATTAAAACACCGCCACGAGTCAGGCATGATGGTTTAATCGTCACCGGCAATTGATGAATACCAATGCCGTGATGAACAGCGATGAGAAAGAGTTCTATATCAAAAACCCATCGTGACGTTTTTACCCGAGAAAATAAAAGCGACAATACATCACGACGGAATACCTTCAGTCCACTTTGTGTATCGTGAATAAAACGGATAGACGTAGGAATCGTTAAACGGAATGCCAGCCGCATCAGATTTCTTTTGCGCGCATATTGTTTTTTTCCTTCGTCAGCCTGAGTCCGATCGCCGATTACCATCCCGATAGTGGGCTGACTTACCAAAATATCTACCGCTTCATCAATCTTCGGTAATCCATACGGTAATTCAATATCAGTAAAAGCTATAAACTGCCTTCCGGGGCTTAGACGTTTTACCCCCTGCTGTACCGCATATCCCTTTCCCTTATTATCTGAATAGCTCACTAGTTGAAGTCCCGGCAACGCGCCAATGTATTCTTGTATCAACGTATTCAAAAGCGACTCTGTTTCATCTTTGCTCCCATCATTCACAAAAATAATTTCTACATCGCGTCCAAGATAGGCTGCCTGTAATTCATCGCAGGTAGCACGAAGATACTGCGCTCCATTATAGACCGGAATAATAATACTGAGTTGATCGATATTCTGTATTTCCATAATAGGAAATTAGCGATTGTTTCTGTCCCACACGACAAACTCATCATTCTCATACACCTTGGTAAAATACGGTTCAATCACTAGACGTTTTGGAATTTCCACCACTTGCTCCCCACCGCCATTTGGATAGGTATCAATATTGAAATAAATACGGTAAGACAAACTTCCTTCATGTCTAAAAAATATATAACGATCAATAGAACCAAACCAAGTATTTTTACTAAGATCGTAAAATTCTTCCGGTGTTTTTGCGAGAGAAAGATAACCGGTATATGTTTTTCTTGCCGTAAATTCTGCGGCTGGATGTGAATTATGCTGATTAAAATAAATAAAACTATTTATCGGAAGATACGCTGCCAACTCGGCAATACCAGCATGAAACGTAACAATACTGGCTTGTTGTTTACTATCCTGTTTCAAAAAATCTACCAATTCGGGAATCGTATGTCGAAGGGATCGAGCAATTTTTCGTTCTGCCTGCGCAACTGGATCATCGGCAAATGTGCCGAAAATCATATTGGTTCCTAAAAATAATATACCAATAACAGCAATAATACTCGGAAGGGCCGGAACCTTTACCGCGTATTTTTCTTTCATCCAATACCACCCTTTTTCAAGTGCATAAGCGGCAGTAAATGCGAGAATAGCGCGATTGAAAAAATAAAATCCTTTTGATTCCTGGATTGGCGCATCAAAAAATAATACGGTCGCAAGTCCCATAATCTGCCAGACATAGGACGCAAGAAAACAGGCAAATAAAACACGAATAAACATATTTGTCCGTGCATACCATAGCATACTGACAAATCCACTGAGCATAAACATGCCGCGCCAAGAAAACAATTGGAACATCGGCATATCCGTCGCAATCCCCTCACGGAGCAATAAAGCGACCTGCCAGTTTTCAGAACCGAACTGTCGATATGATGCGATTAACGGAATAAGATACGGCAAAGAAATAACGAGTAAGCCCACCCCGACAATAAATAATTGTCCGTAAAAACGCCATTGGTCTTTTTTGGAAACGGTTAACGCATACAAAAAGGCGCCGAGGTATGCAAATATAAGCCAGAGGTAATACGACATGAATATCAACCCTCCTGAAATGGCATACACAATATAGGTTTTTGTTTTCAACCCAGAGTTTAAGACGAGTGGAATAAGGGATCCCATCCATACCAATGATGCTACCGCAAGCATTACTTCATATGGTTTAAGGATCATGGCGTCCCAATCGATAAACAGCCAAAGGATAAACGGCATAAGCATCATACCGATTTTTTCCGGAAAGATCTGTTTGTGTAGTACTGTTTGTTTTGTATGAAAAAATGCGCGCTGCAAAAAATAACAGAAAAGAGGAAATACCGTAATACACGTAAATGACGCAAATTTAGACATTTGTATACCATTCCAATCGACGATTTTTCCAATCAAGGCAAACAGCCAAAAATATAATGGCGGATAAAATGGCGGCAAATGCGCATAACCGAAATCTCGAAAAAAACCACCATGAGCAAAGGCTTCAAACATGGCAGCAATCGTCACTTCGTCCCCTCTCAATCCCCAAAAAGGCAGTGCAAGATTATCAACAAACAAAAAATATCCTAATCCTGCCATTGCTCCAGCCCAAGCAAGAAACGCTTCTGGTTTACGAAACCGATACCAAAGAAATATAGCCCCAGCAACGAAGATAAAAAAGACAAGCTTTATGGCGACAAAATGATGAAGATCACTTATGGTAAATCCAGGTTCCATACAACAGTATATATGACGCTCTTAACGTCATCTCGAACGAAGTCCCCGAAGTGAGACCTGCCTGCCGGTCCGACGTAAGTACGGACTCCGTATCGCAAGCATCGGAGCAAGGCAGGGATCTTTAATACATTATTATTATTTCAATCATTGTATTAAAGATCTCTCACCCGATGATTACATCAGGATTCGAGATGACGTAAAAGGGGTTATGTTACAAAAAAGGGAAAGAAAAGCTCCAAACGGAGCTTTGTAACTATTCTTTTGGTCGAAGCGCAATTCCCAATTCCTTAAGCTGCGCTTCATCAACCGGTGCTGGACTACCCACCATCGGCTCTTCTGCTTTCTGGTTCTTTGGAAATGGAATCACACCACGAATATTCTTTTCACCTCGCAAAAGCATCACCATGCGTTCAATACCTGGAGCAAAACCACAATGGGGTGGCGCGCCGTATTCAAATGCACGAATCATGTGGCCGAATTTCTTATCCACCACTTCTTTATCATAACCGGCAATTTCAAATGCTTTGTACATGATTTCCGCGTCTTTATTTCGTACCGCACCGGAAGATAATTCCAAACCATTTGCAATAATATCGTATTGGAACGCATTGATATCAAGCGGATTCATAGTAGTAAGCGCTTCCATACCGCCTTGTGGCATTGAGAATGGATTGTGCGCGAAGTCTACTTTCTGTGTATCATCATTAAATTCAAAAAATGGAAAATCGATAATCCAAGCCCACGCAACCACATTTGGATCAGCAAGCCCCTGTTTTTCCGCAACAACATCACGAACTGTTCCAAGCGCTTTGCAGGCTACATCTTTTGTGTCTGCCACAAAAAACAACATACTTCCCTCTCCAATATCAATCGTATTTTTTAATGCGCCCAACTGTTCTTCAGTAAAGAACTTTGCGATACTGCCATCGAACTTCCCTTCTTGGTATTTCATCCACGCAAGTCCTTTTGCTTTTTTGCTTTTTGCTGCGTCAGTAAAATCACCGTCAATATCTTTGCGAGTAAATGAGGCACCATTTGGTACAACCAATACACGAATTGATTCAGCCGATTTAAATACCTGAAAATCAGATACTTTTGCCCAATCAGTGACATTGTTAATTTTCAAATCATACCGCAAATCTGGGCGATCACTTCCATACGACTCCATTGCTTCGCGATATGGAATGCGCGGAAGTGGTTTTTGCATCACTTTTTTTCCTGCCACTTGTTCGGTTAATTCATAAAACAATGGTTCCATGAGATCAAAAAATTCATCCTGCGTCATGAAACTTGTTTCACAATCCAACTGATAAAATTCTCCTGGTGAACGATCTGCGCGAGGATCTTCGTCGCGCATACATGGTGCAATTTGGTAATACCGATCCATCCCGGCAACCATCAACAACTGCTTATATTGTTGCGGTGCCTGAGGTAATGCATAAAATTTTCCTGGATGAATACGGCTTGGAATAAGAAAATCGCGCGCACCTTCTGGAGATGACACTGTTAAAATCGGTGTAGCAATATCAACAAAATTTCGGTCTTCCATATACTTACGAATATGACCAATCATTTTTGCACGGAACAATAAATTTTCTTTTAATCTATCACGGCGTAATTCAAGAAAACGATATTTCAATCGTAATTCTTCGTCTTCCTCACCTTTGTCAGTTTCAAAAATTTCAAATGGCATTGGTTTGGCAGCGCTCAATACTTCCACTGTCTTCACTACCAATTCAATTTCCCCTGTCGCCATGTCTTTATTAATATTTTTTTCTTCTCGTTTTGAAACAGTTCCAATTACTTTCACTACATATTCATATTTCAATCCTTCGGCAACAGCAAAGTTTTCTGTGGTATCTGGGTGAAATACAACCTGAGTCAACCCATATCGATCACGAAGGTCAACAAAAATAAGCCCGCCAAAATCTCGGCGTTTGTGCACCCAGCCGGATAAAGTAACAACTTGATCAGCATGAGTAGTGGTGAGTTCTCCGCAGGTATGGGTCCTATAGGTCATAAAAGCATGAAAGCAATAAAGCATTAAAACAAAGCAGAATTCCTCTCCCTCAGGGAGACCTGCCTGCCGACCCGACGTAAAGTACGGACTCCGTATCGCAAGCATCGGAGCAAGGCAGGTGGTACATCGAAGGATACAAACTCAAGGCTATACTAGCCAAAAAATAGCTGAAAATACTGGTTTTAGGATAGCAAAGTGGAGGGATTTTTGCAAGACGGAAGTGTGGTTGGAAAAATGACTATATAATAATATAAAAACACCCTCCAAAAAGGGTGTTTGTTATTGCGCCGATTTAAAGTCGACGTAGGTAGTTTATTTTTGTAACGCTTTGTATGTTTTATAATGATGAACAGCAATTCCACCAAATTTATCATTTGAAAAATATACAGAAAACGCTTTATTCATCGTACTGTGAAGTGCATTTACCCCTTCCTGAGCATAGGTAATAGAAGCAGGATCAAGATCAATCGTTTCCGCACCAAAGACCATTGGGATTCCGCCTAAATCTTTGGCGAGGTTTGGTCCAACACCACCAGATTTATTCGTACCACCGTATCCGTACAAAAACGTCGCATCAGTGTCAAAGTAATTCATGACAGTCAAATAATGCATTGGAGAATTTGCACTTGAAATAACATTCCAAATATCGCCAACACTCGATGAATACCATGTCGGAATATCACCGCTTAGTGTAGTACCATGACTGCCTTTATCAAAGGTACTTCGGCACGCTTTCATAACATTCAAATAATTCTGTTCTATGGCGTCATTATATCCATCGCCTGAAGATCCATCTTTCCATCCACTCAAGAGATAGGGTTCGATATCAAGATGAATCCCATCAAATCGTTCTGCAGAAACTGATGTGCCAGCATTGAACTGTTCAACACGATCACAACGATCAGTAGCACTTCCTGTCTGACCATCAAGTGCCCACTTTGAATTTCCTGTTAGATACTCAATCGCAATTCCCTTTTCATGTGCTTTCTTGAGGAATGCGCGTAATTGTGGTGCCTGTTTATTCACATCGAAACCATCACCATTCAAATAGACACGATTAATTCGTGCTGATGTATCACCATGTGGCGCTGCAAGGAAGGTGAAAAATTCTGTTTGTGCAGCTGCATCCATAACCACACTATACGCTTCACTCCAAATCCACATCGCGCGGACATTGGAAATTTTTCCTGCCACCGGTTGTGGCGCAAGGGTCACTACCGGAGCTGGAGCAGGTGATGGTGTCACAACAATTATCGGAGCTGATGGTGGAACTGGGGTAGGTTGAGGAGAGACAATTACGGGAGCCGGAGTTGGTACTGGAGTAGGTACAGGAACCACTACAGGAGCAGATATCGGGACAGGTAGCACGACAGGAGCAGGGGTAGATATTGGTACTGGTTTGGCTGCCACAGTGACGCCGGCTGCTAAATTCTTATAGGCAGTATAACGTAATACACCGAATCCTTTTAGCTGTTTATTTGTTCCAAATGCATCTCTCGCATCGACAAATATTTTTTCCATGGTGGCTGCATCTTCCTCAAAAAATCCAAGCGCATCGGATGCATCTTTTTCTACTTGCGCACCAAATACCATAGGAATACCACCGGATCGCGCCAAGTTAGGGCCAATACCTCCGGATTTATTTGATCCACCGTATCCGTAGAGAAATGTTTCTTTGGTATCAAAGAAATTGAAAAGAGCAATATAACTCACCGGTGAATTTGTTGCAGTGAGTGGATTCCAAATATCAGTGACACTCGTTGAAAACCAAGTAGGAACATCAACAGCGAGCGTCACTGTTTGTCCGCTTTGTGTTATTTTTTGCTTTGCCCCCATCAAAATCTGGATATAATTTTTTTCATACGCATTATTATATCCATCCAATCCACCAGATGTATTACTTTTCCATTTATCATTAAGGTACGGACGAATATCATAATGCAATCCGTCAAATCGTTCGGCGATATCACTTGATGCCGCATTAAATGCAATCATGCGATCTGCGCGTTTCATGGCAGAATCATATCCACTTGTATCTTGCACCCAGTATGGTTTACCCGTAAGAAATTCTACAGTTATTCCTTTTTGATGTGCTGCCTTCAAAAACGAACGAAGTGCTTTTGTGTGGGTTCCTCTTGAAAAATCAAACGCTTCCGCATTCAAATACACGTGAGTCACTCGAGCGAGCGCATTTCCGTGTGGCGCAGTAATAAATGTAAAAAAATCATTTTGTGAGGATGGACTAAGAACAATATCTTTTGCCTCATCACCCACCCAAAGTGCGCGCATTGATGCTTCGTCGATTGCAGTAGATACTGTTACCAGGGATGCAACGGCGAGAGTATTACTCTTCGTTGCGTCTCCGACATCATCATCTTGTGTAATAATTGGTGTTTCTATTTTTTTCTTCGATTTTGACTTCATTTTACTGAAACCTATGGCTGGAGAAAAAAGAAGTGCCAATGACAGAATCGTGAGCAGAGCTCGATGTTTCATAAAGAAATATGGTTAAAAATGACAAACACGTTCGGGGGCAGTATACCCGAAGTGAAGATGTACTGCCAAGCGCAGTGGCCCTGGGGGTAAGTATGATGATTTTTTGGCTTAGATTAGCCTTATTTATTCACAAAAAAACCAGCCACTTTGGACTGATTTGTTATTTTACACATTTTCTAAAAAATTAATCTCGCTTATTTTTCACTAACTTCGCCACAAAAAAACCCTCAATCTCTGTTGTGGGAAAAATACGAAATGTCTTTTTTACTTCTTTATCAAATTCTTTTTCCCGCCATTTGAGCAGCGATGGCAAACGTTTTAATCCCGTTATACTCGTATCAATCAATGTTACCTCATCTTTGTACCGTTCAATAAGCTTGGAAATCTGCATTTCATTTTCTTCTGGGGAAAAAGTACACGTTGAATACACCAATGTTCCGCCTGGTTTGAGGGCGGTCCATGCAGCAAATAATAATTGCCGCTGTTTGTACGCCATTTCTTTTACTTTTTGCTCTTTCCAATAGCCAGTTGTTTTTGGTTCACCATCAATAAACCGCGCTTCTGCACTACATGGCGCGTCCAACAAAATTTTATCAAAATATTCCGGAAATTCTTCACACAATTTTACCCCATGTTCCAAACGCAACGTAAACGTCCACTCGCCTTTCTTGCCTTCTTTCACTTTCTTTTTCTTTTTTACGTCACTTTTCTGATCGACCTCTTCATCTTTTACCCATAGCACATGAGGGGTAGATTTTTTTGGTTCAAGATCCGGTTCTGAATATTCACTATCAAGTGACACATCCGCAACACCCAATGCTTCCACATTATGCTTCAATTTAAAAAACCGCACCTTATTACTATCATTTGCAACTAATTCACCTTTTGGAGTAATCATGCCAGGGCATGATTCTACGGGAACACCCATCATCATGGCAATCTGCGATGTTTTACTCCCTGGCGCTGCGGTCAAATCCAACACCTTATCCCCTGGTTTTGGTTCCAGAATAATTGGTGGCGCCATGCTTGCTAAACTTTGAATATAAATCTTACCAGACGTATATAATTCTGTTTCTGTTAATTCCCGTTTGGTTTTATTTTGCAAAATAAACGCATCGCTATACCAAATAACATTTTTTGTTTTAAATCCGAGACGGTCCAATTCCTGTCGAACTTCTTGTTTGGTAGCTTTCAATGTATTTACGCGAAACGTGGTCGGGCGCTGCACAAAAGTGCGTTCCATTTCACGAAACAAAGAAATACCAACCATTTCGACTAGCCGCTCAAGAAATTTCTGAAACGTATTAAGACGTTTTTCTTGTTGTCGTTTTTTCTTGTTTTTTGCCATAAAAAAATGCAGAACACACCTGCCTGCCGGTCCGACGTAAGTACAGACTCCGTATCGCAAGCATCGGAGCAAGGCAGGGATGACACAGATTAAACAAATAATAACAGATCAAATTCAAATCTGTGTAAATCTGTCAGATCTGTGCCATCTGTGTTCCTGTATTTAAACTTACGGTCTTAATCTATTTACCAATCGTGGGAACGGAATACATTCACGGATATGTTCTACCCCACTCACCCATCGCACCATGCGTTCAACGCCAATACCAAATCCAGAATGAGGAACTGAACCATATTTTCGTAAATCTAAATACCATTTATACTCCTCAATGGAATACCCCTCTTCTTTGATGCGTTCCAATAAAATGGCATAATCTTCTTCACGTTGTGATCCACCAATAATTTCTCCCGCACCTTCCGTCGCAATCAGGTCGGCATTCAACACATTCACCGGATTTTTTGGATCTGGTTTCATATAAAATGACTTGATTGCTTTTGGCCATTTCTCAATAAAAATTGGCACATCGCTATCTTTTGTTAAAATTGCCTCGTCATCATTCCCTAAATCTTCTCCGTGTTTAATATCTGATCCACGTTCTTGCAAATAAGGAATTGCATCATCATAACTAAGACGAGTAAACGGTTTTTCTACAATTGATTGAAGTTTTGTTGTATCGCGTTCAAGAATCGCCAATTCTTCCTTTCCGTGCTCTAAACAATATTTCATGATCGCTTTTACCAAACCTTCTTGGATTCGCAAATTTTCATCATGCTCAACAAAAGCCGCTTCAGCATCCATCATCCAGAATTCCGTAAGATGTCGCTTGGTCACAGATTTCTCTGCACGGAATACTGGTCCAAAATCATAACAACGGCCGACAGAGGCAATTGCTGCTTCGATATATAATTGTCCTGATTGCGATAAATATGCTTCACCTAAATCAAAATACGGAACAGGAAACAACGTGGTTGTTCCTTCACACGCATTTGGCGTAAAAATTGGCGAATCAATGCGAATAAATTTTTCTTCATGCAAATACATGTTGATTGCAGTTTCCACCATATCGCGAATACGCAAAATCGCCCATTGCTTTTTGCTACGAAGCCAAAGATGTCTTTCACCAAGCAAAAAATCCGGACCATGTTCTTTATTACCAATTGGATATTCTTCTGCCTGCTGAATAACGGTTACTTGTTTTGTTTGTAACTCAAATGAGTTTTCTTTTTTTGGATGTTTACTCACTCGCCCCATCAATACCACAGAAGATTCTTGAGTCAATGATGATGCCGCGTCAAAACTGGTATTATCGACATCAGCTTTATTAACAATAGCCTGAATAAATCCGCTTCCGTCACGAATTTCTAAAAAAACCAAAGAGCCGGATGAGCGCATACCATGTACCCAGCCTTTCACTTCCACATCCTGGTCAACGAATTTTGCAATATCCTTGATATATGCCTGCATACAATAAAGAGGTTTGTTGAGCTAAAAAAGTGTTTGTATAGTATATGATTAGTCAAAAAAAGGCAAGATTGTCCTCAAGAAAGACCTCATCTTGCATGAAAGCGGACTGGTCGTTATAATGGGCAAGAACTACCGGCCATAGGAGGCCTTCATGGCTACGACGGAACCCAGTCCAGTCAAACCCACTGATGAACTCCTGCGACTGATTCGCCAGGAGTTCCCGAAGTTGTTCACAGCACTGCTCCAACAGGCGTTCTCCGAACACCCCTTCGTCCATGTGGGACCGAATGGGAGCCCGAAACAGCTCATGGTAAGTTTTCTCTACCAGGGCGGTCTTGCCCACATGCTCCTCGACAGCGACCACGGATCCGATTTCCTCGCAGGCCACCTCGAACTGGTGTACCTCTGCAGCGAAGTCCACAACCGATGGTTTCGAGATCATGTGGAGGCGCCACACATCGTAGAAGACCCAGAACAGATCGAAGCCAAACCTGAGGCATGGGAAAAACCACTTGCCAAAGCTCGGCTCGTCGTCAGGGCCTGCACCAGTGACCCTACGACCATCCACATCGAATTCCATCCCGGATAGGAGGCCGGAATGAAGAAGGAGCTAACACCCCCACCGTTCACGGTTGGGGGTGTTACTATTTTATATGGGTAATTTTGCCCAATCATCGATCTTTTTATCCGTATGAAATTGGGCAAACATACGAACGATTTTTTGCACTTTCATATACACGTTCTGATCAGACACTTGTTCAAGCGCTTTCTTAGTGGTGCCGTATAGCATGACCATCAATGCGGCCTGCACTGCATCAGGACAATCATAAATCACTTCACCGTACTCTTTTTTATGTCGCGAACAGGGTTCACACATTGTTCCCCCACTTGCGAAAGAAAAAAATAGTAACCCATCTTCGCGTTCGCATACCACACAACGAGACAATTCTGGCTGAAAACCAAGTAATGAAAAAAACTTGAGTATAAACACATCAATAATAGCGCGAGGAGTAGGGTGATGAGAAATATATTCAAGTAACTCAAGAAGAAAATAATATATCCGCCTATCTGACTGACCTACATCAGTCATTTTATTTATTACCGATAAAATATATTGCGTTATAATACTTTTTGATACATCCTGACGAATTTCCGGAAAAATATCAAGACCAATCGCCTTTATCACATGATCAATTTCCTTGCCTGGAATTATTTCTGCTTCAACCAAAAAACCTGGCTCCAAATGGGCCGCATGTTTACTGACAATCTTTTTTATCCCTTTCGCCAAAGCTTCCCGCTTCCCTGCTTCCTCTGTATAAAAAGAAACAATCTGATCGTACTCACGAAAATCCCGGCGATGTAAAACAATTGCTTTCATATGGTTAACATGCGAACTACGAAAAATACGAAATTACGAAAAAAATACAAAACACAAATTTGAATTTCTCTGTATTTCGTACTTTCGTATTTTTCGTAGTTCGTATGTTCATTACTGCTGTTCCTTGTAAGTACTCAGGATGACCATTGCCGCTTTTTCATCTCGTGAAGCGCTACCCCCCATTTCATCTGCTTCAAAGGAAGAAAGACGTTCGTCAACAAACTCAATAGGAATAGAAATATGTTTTTTTAATATATCAGCAAATGCGCGCACGCGCTTGGTATTGCTATTTTCGGTACCATCTTCAAGTGTCACAGGAAGTCCGATAATCAATAGATTAATATGTTCTTCTTTAATAAGAGAAACAATTTCCTTCATTGTTGTTTCAATGTCTTTGTTGGCAATAATACCAAACGGAAGCACTACATCAAGGCCGGACTGCATCCATGCCAGCCCAATTCGTTTTGTTCCATAATCAAGAGCGATCACATTCATACTGATGGTGTTAGATAAATATCTTTGCCAACAAATCCTTTTTTCATTGCCTTTTCATCAATAGTAAGAGAAAGTTCTTGTGTCGCAAAACCGGTTTTTTCTACTTTCACAGTAAACGAACCAATAGCAGCAGGAAAGAAATATCGACCAAACATATCACTCATATAATAACCAATCAACTTATCATATTGCTTGTTAAACAATGAAACAGTTGCTCCGCTTACTGCATGTTTTTGTGCATCATACACAATCCCATACTTTACGTCTCGCTTACGGTGCAGTCTAACAAATAATGCAAGCACAATGATGTGAAGTGCAAAAATTGCAGCAGTGAAATAAGAAAAATCAAAAAGGATAGAAGCAAACGAAACTATTGGACCAAGAGCAGCAATAACGATCACGATACGACGTTTCCACTTGGCAAATAAAAAGGAACGGCGAGAAAATGTTTCTTCATGTGGATCAACCGGAACATGTTTATCAACAGCCTGTTCTTTTGTTTTTACTGCGATTGATTCGCCAAAATAAAGTTCTTTTTTTGATTCGCCTACCAGAAATTCCGAAGGGAATGCAAATCCCTGCTTATCAACTTCCACACGATACTCACCAGGTGGTGGCAAAAAGAAATAGGCACCGGCATGGCCAGTGACCATGCTTTTTACTACGGTATCTTTTTGTTTATCAATAAGACGAACAATGCTCAAATCAACCGGTTGGCGGGTCAAAGAATTAAATATCGTTCCTGTTGATGACCGCTTACGACGGGCTAATAAAAATAAAGGTTGGGTAAATAAAAATTGGGCAAAAACAAAGGTATTGTGAAACCCGACAGCAAGAGGAACATTCGCTACAGCAATAGCCGCGATAACCGGTGTCGTTCGTTTAATCACACATTCTTTCACAAATGCTTCATCCTCGGGATTATTTCTCGCAATCAATGAACGAATATCTGATATATTATTTACTTTTCCTGCTTCTTTTGCGCAATCAAGAGCAATGCCTGCCTTTTCATATAACTCTTTTGCACCCCCTAGACCTCCTTGAGCAAAACAATCAGCAATAGCACGTTGCACATCGGAAGATGGCTCTTGTAAATTATATGAAGAAGACAACCCTCCAACACATTCTCCTAACCGTGCCGATTGATCAGATGTCATAGAACCATAGTTCTCGAACTGACTGGTAAGCGCCTGCTTCATAATGGGCAAATCCCATACCGATCCAAACGAATGTGTCTGATAGCAGACTGCCATACCTCTCTGATATGCCTCAAAAAGCGGTCCTTGAGCACAGTAGGCGGATTCATTTGCATGTTCTTCCGCAGACACAAGACCTGCTTCATACTTTTTTCCCAATTCATTAAGGCAAATCATGACTGCTGTATTATAAGTCATCCCAGCTTCCTGAACACATGCGGCTGCCAGACTATACTGTGTTTCTTCTTCAGCAGCAAAAGCAAAAGAACCGGAGAAAATGCCCCAGAAAAAAGACAATGCAATCGCGATACGAAAGAAGAGCATAATAGATATAGTCTAAAGAAATGAAAGAAAAATAGCAAGGAAATATCAATATAGAAAAACCTCCGATATATCGGAGGTTATTTTTTCTCGCTTGGTCGTCGTGTCACTACAATCGGACCATCTTCAGTAATAACAATGGTATGTTCACTATGTGCGCTCACACTATGATCTCGGGTCACAATTGCCCAGCCATCTTCTGCTGTTTCAATCGATGCCTTTCCTAATGTAATCATCGGTTCAATCGCAATCACTACACCTGGCACCAACTTCACAGACTCCATTTCTTTGGTGTGATAATTTGGCACATGAGGATCTTCATGCACTTCATGACCCACACCATGCCCCACTAATTCCTCCACTATTCCGTACTTAAAGGGTTCAATATAATCTTCAACTGCCGCGCCAATATCAGCAATACTATTCCCCGACTGACATGCGGCAATAGCCCGTTCAAGCGACTCACGCGTACGATCTACCAAATCACGTACTTTCTGAGGAACCTTTCCCACACAAAGAGTAATAGCAGTATCAGTAAAATAACCATTGCCTTTTTTTCCTTCTTTACTATTTGCCGGCCACTGCATGCCTATATCAATACTAAACAAATCACCGTCTTTCAAAATTTTATCTTTACTCGCGATACCATGAACAACCTCGTCATTCACTGAAGCACAAATCGTAGATGGAAATGGTGTATGACCGGGAATTTTATAATTTTTAAACGCTGGAATACCACCCGCTTCACGGATCAACTTTTCAGCAACCGCGTCAATATCAAAAGCAGACGCCCCAGGAACAACCAAAGGAATAAGCGCCTCAAGCACCTCGCCCATAATCTTTCCCCCTTCTATAATGCGTTTAATTTCTTTTTTGGATTTAATGTAAGCCATATAATGATAAACCGTACTATATCAGAATTAGTGTGCTTCTGCCATGGCCCTCAATTTTACCACCACCTCTTCATCTACCTCATCAACCGATCGTGACGCATCAACAGTAAGAAGTTCTCCTTTACTGCGGAAGTAAGCAAGGATAGGTTCTATGGCTGCGGTACCTTGTTCTTCAATTCGGGCGCGTATAATTTCAGGGTTATCATCATGGCGAGTAATAATATGTCCACCGCATTTCTCACAAATATCTTCTTCAGTGTCTGGCATATACGGACGAATGTCACCGCAAGATTCGCACATCGTGCGCCGAGTAAGACGCAAGAAGCTCAATTCATCATCAATCTTAAATTCAATTGCTTCAACTTCTTCTACCATTCCATGTGTTTCAAAAAAAGCCTGTAACGTTTGTGCCTGTTCCAAACTCCGTATTGCCCCATCAATGACAATGCTTTTGCCAAGAAAATAAGCTTTTTGAATTTCCGCAAATACTAATTTATAAATCAACTGATCCGATACTAATTTCCCCTCTTTCATCGACTGAAGTTCAGCTAAATCTTGAGGATCAGCATCTGGATCTTTTGCTAACTGCCGGAGTAAATCACCTGTGGAAATATGAATATATCCATAGCGCTCTACAAGAAGTCGAGCTTGAGTTCCCTTTCCACTTCCAGGAATTCCCAAAAAAATTAAAATACGTTTCAATGACGCTAATGGCATAGTGAGAAAAAATTTATTAAAGCGCGTATAAAATAACACGGGTAAGATAAATTAGCAATATACAAAGTCGCAAATAAGCAAATATTCAAAGTAAATACTCTTGATTTTGCCTATTTGAATATTTGCGGCTTTGCCTATTAATTTTGCTTATGGCTTATAAGCTTACTACTTTCCTCAACATACAAAAACCCCCTTTCGGGGGTATGTCAAATTACTGTTAGGCTCGATCGTATTCGTGCATTGTCAGTTGCGATTCTATCTGCTTTGTAATTTCGATTGCCACGCTTACAACAATGAGAAGACTGGTACCACCAAGGCCAAGAGACTGGCTATGGGTCACCGCTTTTAAGATGAGAGGAAGTACTGCAATTACCGCCAAGAACAATGCTCCGAAGAGAACTAATTTATTCATGGTGCGAGTAAGATATTCTTCTGTCTGTTTACCTGGACGAATACCTGGAATAAAACCACCTTGTCGCTGCAAATTTTCCGCAATTTTTTCTGGCTTGAAAACAATAGTCGTATAAAAGAAAGTAAAGCCCAGAACAAGAAGAAAGTATAAAACACCGTAAAATAATTGATTTGCAAATAAGTCAGCCACAAATTTTGCTGCTCTACCCAAGATATCAGCACGGTTAATGAAAAATTGTGCGATCATGGTTGGAAAAAGAATGATAGAAACAGCAAAGATAATTGGGATAACACCTGCCATGTTTACACGAAGTGGAAGATGGCTACGTGAGGCATTTCCTCCACGGCCTGGTCGAATTTGTTTTGCATGTTGAATCGGAATATTTCGTTGTCCTTCAGTAATAAAGACGACACCGATAATGGTCACGATAGCTATAAGAGCAAAAAGTAAGTAGGTGTAAAAATCCGCTGCATTATAATTAACCACGACATTCTGAATCATACTCGGAAGAGCTGATACAATACCCGCAAAAATCAAAAGAGAAATACCATTGCCCACCTGTTTTTCAGTAATAAGCTCACCGATCCACATAAGGAAAGTAGTTCCAGCAGTAACGGTGATCAAAATAGCAGAGAATTTCCACGTACTTATATCACCAACGATATTAAACTGTGACTGGCTGAGAAGCTTGATCAATCCAAAACCTTGTAAGAATGCAAGAGGGACTGAGGCAAGTCGGGTATACATCGTAATTTTTTTCTGTCCCGACTCCCCTTCTTTTTGTAATTCTTCCAATGCTGGAACAACCATGGTTAAAAGCTGGAAAATAATGGATGCGGTAATATAAGGACCGACACCAAGCATGACAATAGAGAAATTTTCAATCGTTCCACCAGAAAAAATATTCAATAATCCCAAAATCTGATTACTCGCTAAAAATTGTTTTAATTCAGCAGTATTAATTCCAGGAACTGGAATATGCGCGGCGATACGGAAGATAATCAACATGCCGATCACAAACAGAATACGATTGCGGATATCCTTAATGGTCCAAATGCGCTGTAGTTTCTCCCACATAGTCTAGTTGGCTAGTTGGCTAGTTTTCTGATATCTGGTTAAGATTCAGAATATAGCGATAAGATAAAAAGTAGTAAGACAGAACGTTCAGGCAAAAGATTGAAAAGTGAAACAAGAAAACTAGTCAACTAGTTAACTAGAAAACTAGATTTCCTCCTGCTTTTTCGATAGCAGCAAGAGCAGTTTTTGATGCAACACAACCTTTGATGGTTACCGCATGTGAGATTTCTCCAGACAAAACGATTTTTACACCGTTATCTAGGGTTCCAATAATTCCTTTTTGTTTCAAAAGTAATGGAGTAACAAGATCTCCTGCTTTGGTAATGCGAGCAATTTGTCCAACACCAACAGTTTCTTTCTTAGATGTTTGACTCTTAAAACCACGAAGTTTTGGTGCTTGCTGAGCAACACGCTTCAATGAACGAAGTTTGTTTCCTTTTCGTCCACCAGAACGAGCGGTCTGTCCTTTTCCACCACGTCCGGAATAGGTTCCTTTTTGTGATGAATTTCCACGACCAACACGCTTTGTGCTTTGTTTTGAACCGTGGGACGGTGCAATTGAATGTGGGGTAAGTGACATATGAGATACAGGGTAAGTGAAAGATTAGAGAGCAACTTCAGTCTCCTTTTCAGGACGCGGTGCTCGAGGTTTTTTTGCTTCCGGTTTCACCGCTTCCCCTAGAGGTGCTTCTTCTCGTTTCTTGTCCATTTTTGCGGTACGATCTGATTCAGCTTTGCGAGCTGCGCGAACAGCAGCTGGCTTAAATTTGGACAATGCGTCGAATACTGCTTTTACATTGGTAATTTTATTGGTAGTGCGGCTCAACATTTTTGAAGACGCATTTGGAATACCTGACAATTCAAGAACAGCTCGGATTGGTCCGCCGGCAATAATTCCAGACCCACGAGGTGCTGGTTTGAGCAACACACATGCTGATTTGAATTTTGCTTCGACACGATGAGGAATAGTTTCGTTGACAATCGGTACAGTAATCAAATTCTTCTTTGCCTGATTTACTGCTTTTTCTACAGCAATCTGCACATCTTTTCCTTTTTCTACACCGTAACCAACACGTCCTTTTCGATCACCAATCAATACACAAGCACGGAAACTCATCTGTTTACCACCCTTGGTAACACGGGTAACGCGAGCTAAATCCAAAATCTGCTGGTCGAATTCCGGCTTTTCTTGCTTCTTGCGAAATGGCTTACGTCCGCCGCTTCCGCCTCCGCGTGAATCTTTCCCTTGTGATGATCCTCGTTGTTGTTGTGGTGTCCCTTGAGTCATACATTATGATGATAATTTCCTGGCTACTGATAAAATTAAAATACGAGTCCGCCAGCGCGCGCGCCTTCTGCAGCGGCTTTGACACGGCCATGATAGCCATATCCACCTCGATCAAAAACGATGGTAGTAATGTTTAACACCTTTGCTTTTTCAGCGAGTGCTTTTCCAAGAAGATAGGCAACAGCTTCCTTCGCTTTATATTCTCCTGTGTCACCTTTCGTATCAGTGGTTTTACTGTGAACACTCACGAGTGTTTTACCAGCTTCATCGTCGATAATCTGCAAAAACATACCGGTCAAACTTCGATGTACGTTTAATCGGGGCTTTGCTGGAGTACCAATCACGGTTGCGCGAACGCGAGCGTGACGAGTAAGTCGTCTTTGTTGTGATGTGAGATTTCTAGTGCTCATAGCTATGCAAATTACGCCTTACCAGCTTTACCAGCTTTTCGGCGAATAATTTCTTCAAGATATTTAATACCTTTTCCTTTATACGGTTCAGGTTTTCGGAGTGATCGGATTTCTGCGCAAGTTTGACCAAGCAATTCCTTGTCAGCTCCCGTAATGGTGATCACATTTTTTTCTACTACTGCTACAAGCCCTTCTGGAATCGGGAAAATAATTGGATGAGAAAAACCGAGATCAAGCTTTAAATCTTTGCCCTGTAAAGCAACGCGGTATCCTACACCGTTAATTTCAAGCTTCTTCTCAAATCCTTTGGTGACACCCTCAATCATATTTACGATATGAGATGCGAATGTTCCCCAAAGTGCGCGCTCACTTTTGTCTTCTTTGTTCTTTACATCTACTGTAACAATACCGTCTTGAACAAGAACGGATACAGCAGAGTGAAGTGGGCGCTCAAGTTTTCCTTTGCTGCCCGTAACGAGAATGGAACCGTCTTCAACACCAACGGTAACACCCTGTGGAATCTGAATTGTCTTCTTTCCGATACGTGACATACATTAATCGTGTAATTATGAGGCCAAATCCTCAAAAGCTGTTTAATATTTAGTAAATTGCGCAAATAACTTCCCCACCAACTCCTGCTTTACGTGCATCTTTATTGGTCATGAGTCCTTGTGAGGTAGAAATAATTGCAATACCGTAGTCATTCAAAACACGTGGGAGTTCGGTTGCTTTCATATACACTCGGTGTCCTGGAGTACTCGTTCGGTCAATAGACTGGATAGCTGGCTGACGTCCGTAATATTTCAAAGTCAAAACCAACATAGCCGGCATTGCATCCGTTTTATCAACAGTACCGATATATCCTTCTTTATTCAAAATGTCTGCAATTGCATGCTTCATTTGTGAATAAGGAATTTCAACAATGGGCTTACGTGAACGTTGCGCATTGCGGATTCTTGTGAGCATGTCTGCTATTGGATCAGTCATCATACCGCGTTGGTTTAGATAGTGTGGGAGTTAAAATACATGTTAGACATAGAATTACCAGCTAGATTTACGCACACCTGGCAATTTACCAGAGTTTGCAAATTCTCGGAAGCAAATACGGCATAATCCAAACTTACGTAGGAAACCGCGTTTACGACCACAATTCCAGCAGCGTCGAACAAGACGAGAACTGAATTTTGGTTTTTTGCTGGATTTTTCAATTTGTGCTTGGGTTGCCATAACAGTATTTATGATTTAAACGGAAAACCGAGGGCTTTAAGGAGGGTATATCCTTCATTCTTGTCTTTTGCCGTAGTAGAAATCACTACTTGGAGCCCGTGAATCTTTTCGACACCATCGGCACCTACTTCTGGAAATGCAACGTGTTCTTTAAAACCAATTGCGTAGTTTCCTTGTCGGTCAAAAGCTTTTCCATTCAATCCACGGAAATCACGAACGCGTGGCAAAGTAATGTTAATCAATTTATACAAGAAATCGTACATTTGATCTCCTCGGAGAGTAACTGATACACCAATTGGCTGCCCCTGACGAATCTTAAAGTTTGAAATGGACTTACGGGATTTGTTGTGGATAGGTTTTTGTCCACTGATGATCGTTAATGTCCGTTCAACAGTATCAATATATGCCTTATCTTTGTGTTGTCGTCCGTATCCAACATTAAGCACTACCTTTGTAATCTTAGGTACTTGCATGATGTTCCCGAGTTCCAGTTCTTTCTTGAGCTGTGGGACAACCTCTTTTTTATATGTTGTGTACAATGATGATGCCATAACAAGTGGGTGTATTAGTCGATAAATTCACGACTTTTCTTCGCAATACGTTTTTTTGTAGTGCCTTCGATCTTGAATCCAACACGAGATGGCTTGCCGGACTTTCCGTCTACCAACATCACGTTGCTCACATCAATCGGTCCAGAAAGTTCTAGTACTTGCCCCTTCTCCCCTCGCTGTCGAGGACGAAGATGCTTTTTGAACACATTGAATCCTTCTACGACGACCTTTGCTTTTTTGGTCGCCTTATCGTGAAGAACCTGGTTCACTTTTCCGGTCTTTCCTTTATCTTTTCCAGAAAGAACTTTTACATTGTCGCCTGTTTTAATCTTCATAGATACTGCTTAGAGCACTTCAGGTGCAAGGGAAATAATCTTCTGGAATCCGACCGTTCGGAGTTCTCGGGCAACCGGTCCAAAAATACGGGTTCCTTTTGGTTCTTTTGTTTTTTTGTCAATAATTACTGCGGCATTCTGATCAAATCGGATATAGGTGCCATCTTTGCGTCGTACTTCTTTTCTCTGACGTACAATCACTGCGTGGACAACATCACTTTTTTTCACAGCCCCACGTGGTTCTGCTTTTTTCACTGCGCAAGTAATGATATCTCCGATTTGTGCAAAGCGCTTCTTATATCCACCAAGAACGCGGATACACATAAGTTCTTTAGCACCTGAATTGTCGGCCACGAGTAACATGGATCGATGCTGAATCATATTATGAGTTCTTAATAGACACAAGTCGCCATCGCTTCATTTTACTTAACGGACGGCATTCTTCAAAATTTACGATATCTCCAACTTTTGCTGTATTTTTTTCATCATGCACAGCAAACTTTCGTGAAACATTATATTGCTTTTGATATTTTGGATGCATGCGAACTGTTTTGACCAGAACTCGAACAGTTTTATCTTCCGCAGCACTTACTACGGTACCTTCAAACTGACGTGCGTTGCTCGCTGGTCGTTCTTCGGTTGTCTTCATTTTCGCGGTCATAGACGTTGGTACGTAATTAAGCCTGAGTAATCTTCTGAGCTGCTTTGAGAGCAGTTAAGGTGCGTGCGATAATTTTTCGTGTTTCTCGAATATCGCGCACATCTTTTAATTGCTGATCGTGCGCTTTGAAGCGAAGGCCTCGGAGCGCAGTTCGCTTTGCAGCGAGAATATCATGCAATTCTTTCTCTGTTTTGTTCTTAAGTTCTGTATAGTCCATATAGTCGGCATGAATGGTGGGAATAATTACCGTTTTTCAATTACTTTTACTTTTACTGGCAATTTGTGAGCGCAATCTTTCAACGCTTCTTTTGCCTTGTCGTCCGGAATACCACCGATTTCAAACAGGACGGTACCTGGCTTTACTGATGCAATATAGTGATCAGGTGATCCTTTACCTCCACCCATCGGTACTTCAGCACCTTTTTTGGTGATCGGATGATCTGGGAAAATACGAATCCATACCTTACCTCCGCGGCGAACGTATCGTGTTAACACGCGACGTGCTGCTTCGATTTGACGGGATGAAATCCATGCGTAATCAACTGACTTAAGCCCATGACTGCCGAAGGCAACATTGGTCATACGAGTCGCGACCCCTGTGTTTCCACCGGTTGGCTTATGCCATTTTCTATGTTTTACTTTTTTTGGGACTAACATAATCAATAAATAGTGGAAAACAACAATTATTCTGCCTGACGTCGCTTATTTCGAGGCTCTTCAGCTGATAAAGCAAATTTATCTTTACGACCAAACACTTGGCCATGATAGATCCATACTTTCACACCGATCTTTCCATACAATGTATGTGCTTCTACCCATGCGTAGTCAATATCGCTTCGCAAGGTAATAAGCGGTACTTTTCCTGCAGCGAGCTTTTCAGTTCGTGCAATTTCTACACCGTTCAATCGGCCAGACAATTTAACTTTAACACCTTTTGCTCCCGCTTTCATGACGCGCTCGATAGTTTGCTTCATGACACGGCGGAATGGAATACGGCGTTCGATTTCATTGACAATACTCTTTCCGACAACCTGCGCAGACAATGCTGGAGAATGTACTTCCTGAATATTCAATTTTACTTTGAGACCCATTTTTAAAATACGTGTTTCAATGTACTTTCGTACATCATCAATTCCTTTTCCAGAACGACCAATAATGAACCCAGGCTTTGCTGCGAGAACCGTAATGGTCATATTTTTTGGACCACGTTCGATACTCACGGCATCAATCATCGCATCTTTGAATTTCTTTTCGAGATATTCGCGGATAGCAATTTCCTGTCGTGCAAATTCAGCGTAGTTGTTTTTACTGTACCAACGTGAATCCCAAGTATAAATAACTTGCGTTCTGTGAATTGTAGGATGTACTTTATGTCCCATACCAATAATTGGGTTATTCAGATTTCTTTTTAAGAGTTTTGCGAGGTGCCTTTGTAACTTTTTTAGTTGGCTCTTCGACAACTTCAGCAGAAACAGTTTCAGCATCTTCTTCTTTTTTTGCTGCTGCCGTATCAAGATCACCACTCAATACCAATGTAATGTGTGATGAACGCTTTCGGAGCGGTGTCGCACGTCCCATCGCACGTGGCATCCAACGGTGAAGCACGGCTCCTCCGTCTACAAAAGCCTCAGTAATGCACAATGATTCTTCTTTCAAATGACCATTATTGGTTGCATTCGCAACTGCTGATTGGAGTAATTTCAATACTGGGCGTGCAGCATGTTTTGTAGAAAACTGAAGCTGCGTCAATGCATCGTGAACTCGGATGCCACGAATAAGATCAACGACCAATCGGACTTTTCGTGGACCCATGCGCAGATTCTTAAGTTTTGCTGTTGCTGTACCTTTCATATCGTAAAATCTTCGATGAATAGGAGTAATTATTTCTTAGGAGCGGCTTTTGGAGAAGCAGCTTTTGGAGCTGTCTGCTCTTTCGCAAGCTTACCACTATGGCCAAGGAATTTGCGAGTTGGTGAAAATTCTCCCAATTTATGACCAACCATATTTTCGTCCACGAAGACCTCAATGAAATTCTTTCCATTGTGCACGGAAAAATGTAAGCCAACCATTTCTGGACTAATAGTGGATGAGCGTGACCATGTTTTGATTGGTGCTTTCGAACCAGTCGCACGAGCAGCTGCCACTTTTTTCAAGAGTTTTTCGTCTATAAATGGACCTTTTTTTAAACTTCGTGACATATCCTTATATTAGGAGATTATTTCTTGCGTTTTTTGCGTCGGGAAACGATAAGTGCAGAACTTCCTTTCTTCGGTTTGCGAGTCTTCACACCAAGAGCTTTCTTGCCCCATGGAGTCTTCGGACCGCCCTTGAAACCGATAGGGTTTCGACCCTCACCACCACCATGAGGATGGTCAACTGGGTTCATAGCTTTACCGCGGACAACCGGCTTCCAACCAAGTTTTCGCATACGTCCCGCTTTTCCTAGACGAACTAACTTGAAGTCTGGATTGCTAACGGTACCGATACTTGCTGTTGCTTCTTTTACCACCAATCGAACTTCACCAGATGCGAGTTTCAATTGTGCAAATCGTCCTTCGATTACCTGAAGCTGTGCACTGGATCCTGCGGTGCGAACCATTTGTCCACCTTTGCCAGGAACCATTTCTACGTTGTGAACGAACATACCTACTGGAATATGCTCAAGTGGCATACGATTTCCAGGAGTTGGTTCTACTTTTTTCTGAGATGAAATGATGGTTACTCCTACAGTCACCCCGAATGGAGCAATAATATAAGCTTTCTTTCCATCAGTATACCGGATAAGTGCAATACGAGCACCACGGTTTGGATCATATTCAATCGCTTCAACGGTAGCTGGCATATCAAATATATGCTGCTTGAAGTCAATGATACGATACAAACGTTTTACACCGCCGCCACGATGGCGAACAGTAATACGTCCAGTATGATTTCGGCCGCTCTGTTTATTCAAGACGCCTGTGAGTGATTTTTCTGGTCGCTTTTTGGTGATATCAGAAAAATCCTGGACCGATGCTGATCGTCTTCCGTTCGTCGTTGGTTTTAAATGCTTAATAGCCATAGTGGATAGATTTAGACGCCTTCGTGAACATCAAGAGTTGTTCCTTTTGGGAGAGTTACCATCGCCTTCTTCCAATCACTGCGGCGACCCATAGTCTGACCAAAACGAACTTCCTTTCCTTCCATATTGATCATGCGTACCATTGTAGGACTAACTCCGTACGTCATGCGAACTGCATTCTTTACATCAATCTTTGTTGCTGTACGTATTACTTGAAAGGTGTAGACACTTCGTCCTTCATTCATGGTAGATTTCTCACTCACAATTGCACGAAGCAATACTGCAGGTGCGTTTAATACCTGAGAAGAAGGAGATGCCTTTGGCGCCTCTGTCGTAGTTTCAGTTTTTTTGGACTTTTTAAGAATTGCCATACTATTATGCTAAGCGTTTTTCAAGGGCTTGAACACCTTCTTTGGTAGTAATGATATACTGGTGGTGCAATAAATCAACAACGTTTACATCCTGAACACGCTGCAAATGTACTTTAGTAATATTGCGTGTAGCGAGATTTAATTTCTCATCAGCGCTTACCGCTAACAATAATGTTGTTTTTCCAGTTCCTGGCAAAGCCTTTCGGATTGCAACCATTTCTTTTGTTTTTCCAGATGGAGTAAGTGCTTCAAGAACGATAAATCGCGCGTCATTAACTTTGTCAGTTAAACACATGCGAACAGCAACCTGACTCATTTTTTTGTTGACTTTCTTGGTATAATTTCGAACGTTTAATGGACCAAATGTCACACCTCCACCTTTCCAAATTGGAGAGCGGATAGATCCGTGACGAGCACGTCCAGTACCTTTTTGTTTCCATGGTTTTTTACCACCACCACGAATCTCACTCTTATCTTTAGAGTGGGACCATGGTTCTCGTTCGTTTGATTCAAGCGCGGTATACACCTGGTGAACTAATGATTTTTTTGGGGTAATCGCAAATACCGCATCATTCAAGGTGAGCTCTCCGGCTGTTGTACCATCAATATTGTACAGAGGAACTTTTGCCATATAGTTTCAAGAATTCGTAACGGTAATTTATTTAGTAGGTTCTTCCGCTGGGGTCGCTTCTTCAGCTACCACCTCGGTTGCTTCTACCGGCTCGACCGCTACTTCTTCTTGTTTCGCTGCTACCGGTTGTTCCGTTGCTGAACCTGTGACAGTGATGACTCCATTCTCAGTTGAGATAAGAAGTAATCCGCCACGTGCTCCTGGAACCGCACCTTTAATAAATAATTCATTTGTATCTAGATGAACTTCAACAACTTCTAAATTCTGTACGGTAATCTGAGCATCACCCATGTGTCCACCCATGCGCATTCCTTTGAATACACGTTGAACACCGCCGGCTCCGATACTACCAGGCATACGTAAGTTGTCTTTGTGACCATGTGATGCTGGACCTCCGGCAAAACCATGGCGTTTTACAACACCTTGGAAACCACGTCCTTTTGATGTACCAGTTACCTGAATACGATCGCCTGGAACAAAGGTAGTCACATCAAACATGTCACCTCGTTTTAAATTGTCACTGCCTGGTACGCGAAAATCGCGCATAACTCGCACGGTTGGCAAATCTTTTAAATGGCCTTGCTGCGCTTTGTTTACGCGGAAAAGCTTCTGAGTACCAAACCCAATCTGAACTGCCTGTACACCATTGGTATCGCCATTCTTTATCTGAGTGACGACACATGGACCAGCCTGTACACGTGTTACCGGGACAACACTTCCGTCATTGCGGAATACTTGTGTCATGCCAATTTTTGTTCCTAATATGAATTTCATAGTCTGACCGTAGTTATGCTTTTGGGACAAGTGGTGGGATATAAAAACTAGAAGTATAGCTTCCCCACTATTCCCTCTTTTATAAGGAATAATAGATAAGTCATACTTCTAGCCGGACTCTAGTTTTCTGGTCGTCTAGTTGTCTAGTTGTCTAGTTTATAAAACCAGAAAACCAGTAAACCAGTAAACCAAATAACCAGTTAAGGGCATTGTTACGTAATTTGTAAGCAATATAACCTCGCTCCTATATGCCACGTTATCCAGATGTTTTCTCCCCTATTATAGGTGGGGTGATCTTATCTGTGCACCATCGCTATAGATGTTTCAAAAATTGATTAGCGCTACTATACACGCTTTCTTCTCTCGTGTCAAGATCTGTGCATCCACAGTCTTATAGTATATATTCCTAGATATTTCCTTTAACTCATCTTGATTTCTACATCAACGCCACTTGGAAGGTTGAGGTTCATGAAGGCGTCGATAGCTTTCGGATTGGGATTCAAAATATCGATCAAACGTTTGTGGGTACGCATTTCGTACTGTTCGGAAGACTTCTTATGGACGAAGGTGGACCGGTTCACACTAAACTTACTGATTTGAGTTGGCAATGGGACTGGGCCAACTACGGTTGCGTTATTACGTTCGGCAGTATCGATAATCGTTTTTGTTGCGATATCGATAATCTTGTGATCGTATGCTCGAATCTTAATGCGAATACGAGGGCCTGCTGGAGCTGCTGTTTCGACTTTATCAGTTTTAGGAGTAGTAGGAGTTGACATAAAGAACATAAATCACCGACAAGGAGGGGGGTGGTCCCCCTCCTTGGAGTGGAGTAATTACTTGATAATTTTGGTTACAACACCAGCACCAACGGTGCGGCCGCCTTCACGAATAGCGAAACGCATTTTGTCTTCAAGAGCAACTGGAACGATCAATTTGATGTTTACGTTCACAGTATCACCTGGCATAACCATTTCAGTTCCTGCTGGGAGAGTAACGTCACCAGTTACATCAGTAGTACGGATGTAAAACTGTGGTTTATACCCACTAAAGAATGGCTTATGTCGTCCGCCTTCTTCTTTGGTAAGTGCGTACATTTCACCTTCGAATTCAGTATGTGGAGTAATTGTACCTGGTTTAGCAAGTACCATACCACGTTCCACATCGTCTTTCTTTGTACCACGGAGCAAGATACCTGCGTTGTCGCCGGCCTGACCCTGTGACAAGTTCTTGTTAAACATTTCAATACCAGTAACGGTTGTTTTGGTAGTATCACGTACACCAACGATTTCAATTTCTTCACCAACCTTTACAATACCTCGATCAATACGGCCAGTAACAACGGTTCCACGACCTTCAATAGAGAAGACGTCTTCAACCGGCATCAAGAATGGCTTATCGAGATCGCGCTGTGGAGTTGGGATATATTCATCAAGGGTCTTCAAAAGATCCAAGATTGGTTTCGCAGCAGCTTCGTCAGTTGGATTTTCAAGTGCTTTCAAACTAGAACCACGAATAATTGGAGTAGTGTCTCCTGGGAAGTCGTACTTCTTCAAAAGATCACGGATTTCTTCTTCAACGAGGTCGATCAATTCTGGATCAGATACCATGTCTACTTTGTTCAAGTATACAACGATATAAGGAACACCTACCTGACGAGCGAGCAAAATATGTTCGCGAGTCTGAGGCATCGGGCCGTCTGCTGCAGAAACAACGAGAATAGCGCCGTCCATCTGAGCGGCACCAGTAATCATGTTCTTAACGTAGTCGGCATGACCTGGACAGTCAACGTGTGCGTAATGTCGAGCTGCTGTTTCGTACTCTACATGTGCGGTAGCAATGGTAATACCACGAGCTTTTGATTCAGGAGCTTTGTCAAGATCGTCAACATTCTTGTCCTGTGCGATCAAGCCATGAGTCTGTGCAACCTTCAAGATTGCGGCGGTGGTAGTAGTCTTACCGTGGTCAACGTGGCCAATAGTACCAACGTTTACGTGCGGCTTGCTTCGGTCAAATTCTGCTGCCATAGCAGTTATGATGCCCGCACTGTTTTGAGTGGTCAAAACAGTTTTGGTGTCCAGCGGGGGGCTCTTAAAATAAAACTAATAAGTAAAATAATCAATATTCCCGAGCTATTTTTAGCCTGAGAAATTGTGGTCAGAATTATAACGCACTATCAATGATTCGTCAAGCCCCATAGTTGGGGACAGCGGAGGGAGGAAATGTCAAATTTCTAATGTCTAACTCTTTTTAAACATTGGTCATTTGTCATTGGTAATTTTACACCGGTTCTTCAAGAAATATTGGTTCATCATCATCTTCATCAAATTCTTCCTCGACATCCTTCATTTCTTTCATGGGAACGCGCCGAGGTTCTTGATCTGGAATAACAGAAGTGGGAGGTTCTGCTTGTTTCGTAAGCGCACGAAATTTTTCTTCCAAAAGAACGCTTGCTGGAATCCAATTTGCTACCCGTGTTGGTGTAATCGGCGGAGGCACTTCACTATCCTCTTCACGTACATCTGATCCGGTTACATTTGAAACCATATCATGCCCGTTTGCTGACTCATCGTGTGGCATAGTCTCTCGGTCTTTTGGCGCGTCAAATTGCTCTTCCTGCGGAAATGGAACTTCCTGTTCTTGCTCATCATGAGAGTCAACGTACGTCATGACAGGCATACTTACTTGCGCCTGAGATGGCATGGGTTCATATGTAGGAGGCGCTTTTCTCTCCGAGTGAGTAGTTTCACGATAGGTCTGAAAATCTTCAATATATTCTTCTAAATCACTCTTCGCATCTACCAGCATTTCGTATTGATCAAGATCCATGATCACAATGTCTCGCTCATCACTAGGATCATGAATAATCAAACGATCGCCGGTCTTGCGTGCAAGGCGTATTAAACGGTCAATAGATCGGGCCATACAATCGGTAAATTAAATAATATCCTGGGTAACTGCGCGATTCATCGCGCAGCTTCTCCTAAAATTTCACACAGTGAACACAAAAAATATTCAACAAAAAACAATTGATATACATCGATAATAGCAGTGAGTACACAATGATGTCAAACAATAAATAGCAGAACGTTCCTCTCCCTCTGGGAGAGGTCAGGTGAGGGTGCTCTACTCCGACGTTCGTTGTAATAAAAAAACCGCCTCGACGTTACATCGGGACGGTTTTTTTCTAACCTCTATAAATATTGTAAAAATACTGGTAGCTATTTTCCGTTTCGCTCTTTCTTCATGCCTTTTGGCAGACAGGAGCTCATCAGTTCCGATACACATCGGAAGACGGAGGCAAGCAGAACAGTACTTGCTTCCTCCTTTTGCGACCGCTCTGTTCAGCGAATAGGTGGAGTGGTGACAGACACTCCGGATTGAATTCGTTTGTAGATCGCAACTGTCATTGCGATTGGACTAGGGCTCCCAGGGGACACAGTCCTCTTCTTCGGGAGAATCGATCTCCCAGATGTCGCTGAGCTGGATCATCTCCACTCCGGGAAAGGTGTTGACCGCGACCTTACCGTCTTCCACTTGGATCACGGTACCGCAGGCGGAATCCGACTCACCATCAGCCTCGATGTACCGGATGTTCTGAACGGTACCAAACAGTCCGTAAAGCTCGTCGGCGATCACCTTCATCGCCATGACAGTCGGGACACGGAAATCCCGCTGTTCCCCGTCTTCCATCTTGATCGAGAAATCGAACCTCTTCTCATTCCAGGTGACGATCTTTCCTGTGAAGGGGCCGTTTTTCCCATCGATGAATACCATCACCACGAGCGAACACTCGTTCGCGCGCTTAAGACGGTTGATGATGTCGAAGCGCTCCGAAGCAGTCTGGATGTGCATGTCCTTCTCTCCTATCCCGATCGTGTCAGGATGTCCAAGGCCTTTTGGCCGTAATTTGAAACTCACACACTGACATTCACTCCTCTTCTGAAGAAAACCTCAGAAAAAGGGTGGATGCCA
>CAYGHM010000006.1:0-44907 GCA_964349825.1 uncultured Gammaproteobacteria bacterium | reverse complement strand
ATCAAATATGATTGATAAAAATATTTATAATGAACTAGTAAAAAAACTTGAAACACTCGGTCTTTCTGGCAAAGAAGCCGAGGTTTACCTTGCTTTATTGCAGCTTGGGCAAGTGGGAAGTTCAAAAATTATTACGGCAACCAGCTTGCATGGGCAGTTTGTGTACCAGGCGCTTGAAGTACTGGAAATAAAAGGACTGGTGCAACATGTAATAAAAAATGGCAGGAAAAAATTTAGTGCAAAATCACCGGAAACAATTTTGACACTTCTTGAAGAGCAAAAAAGAATGGCAGAGGGTGTAATCCGTGATATTAAAAAACAATTGATTATTACACCACAGCAAACATTTACAGTATTCCAAGGAGAAGAATCTTGGCGCGCACATGAATTTGATTTATTAGCGCGAGCAGAAAAGGGAAGTACACTTCTCGTTATCGGCGGGGAAGGAGATCATTTTTCTCCACTCATGGGAGAAGGAAATTTGCGTATGTATGAAAATACTCGGTATAAGAAAAACATTTCCATAAAATATATTGGGTCCGAATCACAGCGTTCTGAATTACAAAAGCAAAAAGCAAATCGACGACTATTTGGTTATAAAATATTGCCTGGATTATTTACCGGCATCGTAAATACAAATATTTGGGAAGACGCTGTTAATATCAATATGTTTGGTAGTCCGGTGACGAGTACGGAAATGAAAAACTCTCAGGTTGCTGAGAGTTATAAGGGATTTTTTGAGACGTTGTGGGTGATGGGGAAGTAGACCTATATTTTGCGTATTATTCCTGTAACGGCATCTACCTCCACCATATCGCCATCTTTAAATATTTGCGTTGCTAATTTCGTTCCGACGATACACGGTTTTTTCAATTCACGCGCAACAATCGCTGCATGAGACGTAATACCACCTTCATCTGTCACAAACGCAATCGCTTTATTCATGGCGGGAAGGTAATCGGGCATTGTTGTTGGTGCAACCAATATATCGCCTTGCTGCACTTTTTCGAGGTCGTGTTTTCCTTTGAGAATGACAACTTTACCTGTGGCAATTCCTTTGAATGCGATTGTGCCTTTTATTGATGTTATTTCGTGTTGATCGGTGACACTCTGAATAAAAGCGTCTATTTCATTGGGATCCATGATAAAGTTTGGTTCTCCGTTTATAGTATAATAGACGTATTGCTGAGACAGCCGTTGCTTTGCGTACTCAAAAGATGGGGTTGTGTCACTAGTAAGATACGCAAGAATTTCTTTGTTCGTAAGACTCACCACTTCATGTTTAGTCCAGGAATTTTGTGTTTCTTTTTGTATTATCTCTGCAAGATGGTCAAAAAATAATCGCATGACTGCTTGGGCCTGTTTAAATTTGTCTATTCGTTCGGTTCTGAGCAAGGTGTAAGTATGGAGGATTATTGCTAGTTTTTTTAGTTTAGGATCAGTTACTTCAGTAATGAATTCAGTAAATTCACGCTTTGATCGAGATAGGTCCTGGTGCATTTTATTTAATTCTTCTTTTGCTGTGTCGGAAGAAATATTTTTTATTTCCTTTCTAAAATATTCAGAATCAAGGAGAGGTTCTATGTAAGAGTATTCACTATACCAGCCAAAATCACGGGCTAGCCGGCTGCATGTTGAATCAGAAATGTCCTGAATAATTGCTGACTCAAATATTTTTTCACGCATTTTTTGATATTCATGCATGGTTTCAGGGGAGGAAATAATTGAAAAATATTTGTCAATATTTTTTGGGTAGTGCTTTGAGAGTAACTCTCGGCACATCGGGTCAAGAATTTTTTCCACGGCAAATGGAGCGAGGCAGTAATGAGAAAAAGGAATGAGTGAATTAGTCCATCTGGTGTAAGCGTCTGCCATCTCTTGCTTTGTTGTCGCAGTCATGGCGTGTCTCGCTGCATCTGCCATCGCATCCATGGTGTTGTGATAAACTGAGAGATGTAATTCCCAGTTTTCTAACATGTGTTGTGCGAGCATATCGTATCCTTGATCCGCGATATCTTTTTCCACAAAACAAATTCGATTTCCTTGTTCGTAGGGAATACTCACAAAGGTCGACTTTGTTACTGTCCACATCATAATACGCCCTAACTCGTCGCGTTGGACGGTCATCGGGCGAATAACAAATCGAGTAAGGTTGTTGAAGTGAGGTAATTTCATAGTGGCTTTATCATAATATATTTATGCACAGATGTCTATTATATAAACAAAATCCCCTTCGAGGTGATAGAGTCTCCATCGGCGTTACGATCATTCAAATGTGCTACCGCAGACCAACCCCCTTGATTCTATTGGTAGAGGTTTAATTTATTGTGAGTATGATGCGGAGTTTATGTGAGAAAATGTGGAAAATCAGCAAATAAAATAAATAATAGCTACCATCTGGTAGCTATTATTTATTTTCCCTTATTTCTTTTTTGTTTTGCAAACCATTCGGTTGCTTCGCTGAAATGTTCTTTTGTAAAAGCCGGCCACTTCACATCAGTAAAGTATAACTCTGCATATGTACTCTGCCATGAGAAGTATCCGGAAAGTCGTTGATCACCGCCGGTTCGGATAATCATATCTGGATCAGGAATACCTGCTGTGTCTAAATAGTGAGGGATAGTTTCTTCAGAAATATCTTCACTCTTTATTCCTGCATCAATCATTTTTTTCATGGTACGAACTAGTTCGTCTCGTCCACCATAGTTGATAGCAAGAACAAGCACCATACCCGTATCATTTTTTGATGTTTCAATAACGCGAGCAAGTTTTTCTTGCAATGCAAGAGGAAGTTTTGTCGTATCACCAATAACCCGTAATTGAATATTATTTTTCAAGAGGTCGTCTATCGAATCGAGCTGTTTATCCATCAAATTGAAAATGTGGTTCAGCTCTTCTTCGCTTCTTTTTTTGAAGTTTTCGGTTGAAAGCGCCCAAAAGGTAAGGTACTTGATACCACAATTACCTGCGTATTCGGTAATCATACGAAAGGTTTTTACTCCTTCGGTATGACCAAATATCTTAGGAAGACCGTGCTCACTTGCCCAGCGACGATTTCCATCCATAATGATGGCAATGTGTTGTGGAACGGTGGATTCAGACATATGAGTGATTATCAAGCCTATATTTTACCGATCAGGCTGGAAAAAATCAAGTGCGGGGAGTGGACTTGATTTTTAACGGTTGTTTTGATAGTATGAGTGCATTATCACGGGCTGGTGGTGTAATGGTAGCCACGAGGGACTTAAAATCCCTTGGGAGAAATCCCGTGCGGGTTCGATTCCCGCCCGGCCCACAATTTTGGTTAACTAGTTGGCAGGTTATCTGGTTTTCTGGTTAAGAAAAAACGTCTCTAGGGAGACGTTTTTTTTATTACTTATTATGTTGTAGCTCGGTCCGATAATGGTGATCGTACATCGACATGACTGCCAGGTAGAGCGCGGCGATAATTGGTCCGATAATGAAGCCAGAAATGCCGAAAGTGAAAAGGCCACCAAGGGTTGAGAAGAGAACGAGAATAGGGTGCATTTCAATATCCTTGCCAACGAGTGGTGGGCGGAGTAAATTGTCAATAAGTGAAATGACAAAGGTACCTACCACAAGAATAGTTATACCTTGCCAAATATTTCCAATCGCAAGCATGATAAGTGCGGATGGTAACCAGACAATAAATGATCCGAGTGCTGGGATAATGGACATCAAGGTCATGATAACTGCCCAAATCAAGGCGCCTTCAATTCCTACTACCCAAAAGAGAATACCACCGATAAATCCTTGAATACCGCCGATAATGAGTGTTCCTTTTAATGTCGCGCGTGTAACCGAGGTAAAACGTTGATACAACATTTGTTCGTATTTATCACCAAGAGGAGAAAGGTGCATCAAGCGATGGAGCATACGTCCGCCATCTTTGAAAAAGTAAAACAACGTGTACAGCATGAGGAAAAACATGAACAGGAAGTGGAATGAATTTTGAGTGACACTTTTCAGACTATTAAAAGTAAGTAGGCTGGCCTGTTTTCCAATAGAAGAAATGTGTTGAGGCCACTCAGTTTGTGCTCGTTCGACAAATGGCTGGAGTGGTGTATCGGCAAGCCATCGGAAGATGGATTGAATATCTGAACCAAGATCACGAGAAGAAATTGTCGTGTATAGGTCGTATGATTGGCTGATAAGGAGGGTAATAACAACGGCGAGAGGAATGATGAGCATGAGAAGAACCACAAGCAACAAAATAAACGAAGCAAGGGATCTATTTTTTACTTTTTTTGCCACACTCTCGTAGAGGGGATGAAACATTACCGCAATAATTGCTGCCCAAAAAATCGGATAAAGAAATGGTCGGAAGATGTAGAGGATTGCAAGCGTAAGAAGAATAATGAGAGCGGTGAAAAAGAGCGAACGAAATTTTTCAAAGCTCATTACCTCTTTTTGTTTTGGTGTTGGCATAAGAATGGAAATAAGAATACAGGAAGTATATCAGAATTATACGAATAATAGAAAAAACCTCCTAGTTAGGAGATTTTTTTTCTGCAAATGCTTTTCTGATCACTTCATCGACATCCGGGGCATTGATGAGAATATCATCAACAGGGAATTTTTTAAGTATGGTTGCCGCAATATCTTTTGCGTCTTCTTTCTTTACCGCAATCACCACCCGCATTTTATCAAATTCTTTTATTCTACCAAGTTTGGTGATTTCAGTCTTTTTTACCGGTTCGGTAAAAGTTACTTCCAGGAATTTTTCAGTAACATGTTTATTGATTAGTTCTTTTAGTTTGCCATCATACATGACTTCTCCATGATTAATCATGATAACACGTTCGCAGAGTGCTTCCACATCATCCATATAGTGGGATGTGAGAATAATGGTCGTTTTGTTGATCTTATTATATTTTTTCAAAAACTCTCGGATATTATATTGGGATACAACATCAAGGCCGATGGTTGGTTCATCCAAAAACAATACTTTTGGAGAATGTAATAATGCTGCGACGAGTTCACACTTCATGCGCTGACCAAGAGATAATTTGCGAACAGGAATATCAAGAATTTCTTTGATATCAAGAAGTTCGGTAAGTTCATCTAATGTTTTCTTAAATTGTGCGTCAGGCACCTCGTAAATTTCTTTATTTAAAATAAAACTTTCCATGGCAGGTAAATCCCACCAAAGTTGGTTTTTTTGTCCCATGACCAAGGCAAATTGTTTTTGAAATTGTTTTTGGCGTTTCCATGGAGTAAATCCAAGAACTTTTGCTTCGCCATCGGTAGGATACAAAATGCCGGATAGCATTTTTAATGTCGTTGTTTTTCCTGCGCCATTTGGTCCTAGGAATCCGACCAACTCTCCTTCTTCGATAGAGAAATTAATCTTTTTTACTGCTTTGGCGAATAATTTTTCACGATGAAACAGACTTTTGATGGAATTCATTAAACCCGCTTCTTTTTTGTAGTATTCGTAGGTTTTTGATAAGTTGGAGACGGAGATGATAGGCATAGAACAAGTAACATTTAATACGTCCGAATCTTCAGATTGAATATTTCCGAATCTACAAATTTGCCCCAATCTACAAATTCTACCAATCTACGAATTATTTGTAGGTTCGTAGAATTCGTAGGTTAGGAAATATTTGTAGATTCGGAAATATTATTCGTAGTTCGTATGTTTTATAGTATCACAAAATAGTTTCTTTTCAAACTGATTAGCTCGATGCGCTGGAATAATTTTTTATCGCGATATTCCAGAAGAGACGGGAGGCAATGACGGCAAATATAACGATACCTGTTCCAAGGACAATTTCAAATAGCGTTGTTTTTCCTTGGAGTGCCTGCGCAGGAATGACCGCAACGAATGCAATCGGAAGCACAGTGTAAAAAACAGCCTGTATTTTTTTCGGAAACATGCTTGTGGGATATTTTCCGAGTGACACAATACTGTGAAGCAGGTATGGAAGATTATCTAATTTTTGCCACCAAAAATTACAGGTAACCGCCATTGTTTTTATTGATATCCAAAGAATGTTGGCGAGTATGACAAAATAAATATAGAGAGGGACATGGACCATCTGGATATCAAGCGGATTTCTCATGAGCAAATAAATATAGGGAAGCACATTGGCGATGAGGTAGATAATGTTTTTTAAATCGGGTTTTCCAAATATAGCAATAAATTGAGGGTCGATTGGTCGGATAAGAAAAAAATCAAAATTACCACTTTTAATATGATTGGAAAATTGGTAGAGCGATCCACCAAGAGATGAAGTTATTTCTGTGGCGATCTGGAATGTGAGAAGCAAAAGAATGGTTTCGTTTTTTGACCAGCCTGCGAATGAATCAGTGTGAAGATAAATAACTTCTACCAGTACCAAGGATATAATTGCCCATATAATACCGAGAAATATGCTCGATATAATATCTGCCCGGTAAATAAGTGTGTCAGCGAGGGAAATTTTTATATTTCGCAAAAAAATGCGCCAGTAGTGTCTCATATGCCAACAGATTCAAGTGTTTTAATTCCTTTTTTCCAGATTGGGATAGCTATAAGTGTGAGAATAATAACCCATGTTATGCCGACCCCTAGTTGGTTCAGAATTTCTTGTGTACTTAATTGATTGAGGGCAATTAAGAGAGGTGTCTGGATAAGAAGAGGAAACGGAGTATACGAGAGAATGTTTTGTGCCCATTCAGGATAGAATGCAATCGGTGCCAAATAGCCGCACGCCACATTTTGAATCATCCACCAGCCATGTTCAAACCAGCTTGTTCGAGTAGTAAAAAAAGCTGAAAAACCCGTGAGTATGCAAAAGAGGAAGTACAGTGCTATGGAAAGAGGAATTACCGCTATGAGCCATAAATGTGACAGTGAGGGTTCAGGCAGGTTAATAAAATCACGGGCAAAGAAATAGATGATACCCATGATAATAACACTGAGGGCAAAACGGACTAATCCCCACCCACGCTCATTGAAGAAAACATACCCAAGATAGGTGATAGGCTGCAGTAATTTTCCGGACATTTTTCCGTCTTTTATGTCTTCCTCGATATTACTGTATGCCCAACTCGTGAGTAGGGAATCAAATACGGGCATAAGAAAAAAATATGCCAACATGGTTGATTTTGTAATACCACCTATTTCATTACTGCTTCCATAAACATTCCACCACACGAACGGAAATGCACCCATCCAAAATAAGCTATTCAATACCCAAACAGTGAGCGTGCCACGATAGCTCATTGTTTCAACGATGCTTATTTTTAGTAACATTAAATATTTTCTCATATCAGCTGGAGGCGCTTGAATATTTTTTTAATGCGTGTTTCCAAAAGAGGATAGCAAACAAAAAAATAAATACAGTAAATAGTACCGCATAGAGTATACCATACCAAGGGAATTTTCCTGTTATGGTTGCCACAGGAATGTATGCGATAAAGGCAACTGGTAAAACTGTGAGGAATAAAATGTGGCCAGTCTTTGGTAACACAGAAAGTGGATATTTGCCTATTTCAAATACAGTAAACCATGCTTCATTGACATTATTAATGCGGTAGAACCAAAAACTTAAGGTGTTTAGGATGAGGACAAAAGAATAGTTGATAATGACAGCTGAGAGAAAAAGCATTGCCCCCATCGTTATGTGTAAAAGGTCTATGCTAAAGTTGTAGTGGAAAAAAAGCCATGCGAGCAATGCGCATTCACCTAATGCCTTGTATAAGGCAAAAATATTTATTTTATTGAGCGTAATGGTAAATAATGGGCTGGCTGGTTTGGTAAGGTGACCATCAAGATTTCCATCAGTCACTAAGTCGGGCAGGTTAGTGATATTATTAAAAAACACGATGGAAATTTGGTCGGCGAGCGACCATAAAATTGCCATGAGGTACAGCTCTTCTTTTTTCCAACCGGCAATAGCGTCTATATGTTCAAAAAAGATAGACACGAGGAAAAGTGTCATGGCAAGCCAGACGATATGCAATATAAAATGCAGCCAGGTACTCGCGCGGTACTGGGCATGGTAGGAAACAGCGTTATTGATGTATATACGGTAAATGCGAAAGTAATATAACATAGCTATGCGCCCGATCCATCGTAGCGTTTAACTCCCTGTTTCCACATGATAAGAAGTATACATAAAAAAATTCCCAACCAGATTATTCCTTTTATTATTTCATATATACCTTCTTGAACCGAAATTTTTCCCAAATATAATGAAATAGGAATGAAAAAGAGATATTTAAATGGCAGTACGGACGCGACGGTTTGCATAAAAATTGGGTATAGCGTAAGTGGTGCAAATTCACCACTAAAGACTTTTTCAGTCATATATCGTAAATGTCTCACGCCGCTGGTATCTCCCATCCAAAAAGAGACAAAGCCTGTAATTTGTTGGATGCATGTCGAAAGAAACGAAGCAATAAAAAGTGAAATGATAAACAACGCGAGATGTGCTCGGGAAAAAGGAAGAAGTATGACATTTGGGAAAAAGAAATAAAGGACGATAATGGTACAAAGGGCAATTGTACCGGCTATAATACTGTATCCAAGCCCTGAGACGTAGTTGCGAATACAGTATATTAATGGTTTGGTCAGGAATTTATTGAGATTACCAGTTACAATATCCTGCTCAACATATTTTGCGCTATGCGAACTGGTGGCAAAAGCGATAAAAGTGAGAATAACGTAATAAGTAATAATATCAGCCGGGGCGAAACCATTAATATTTCCTTTTTCATGAATAATAGCCACCCAAATAAACGGAAGGATGGCAATTTGGGCGATATCAACCAAAAGCCAGAGCGTTAAGTTTGCGGGAAACGCCAGTTTTTTTTGGATTGATCCACTTATCAAGGTAAAATATTTTTTCATATCAACTCGACGCACTTGAATATTTTTGTAAACTTAATTGCCAAACAAAAAGTGAACAGATAAAAAAACAAAGGGTAAAGATACAGGCAAGTGTAGCGTGTTTCAGTGTTATTTCCCCGAGTAATAATTGAGTGGGGTATGCGACGATAATGATAATTGGGATAAAATAGGTAAAGAATTGTTGGATACCGGAAGCATAAATGCTTGGCGGAAAGCGTCCGATGGTCATTGCTTCTCGATAGAGCCAAAGAACATTGTCGCTCTCCATAGTATATACGGTGACTGCGGCTGTTATAATATGAATAGCGAGAACAAGAATAGAACTTAGTGTAAAAAATAATAGATAAAGGAAAATGGTCAAGATAGTGAGATGTATGTCTAGCTGACTAATTGTATAGAGAAGTAATCCGATAATGGGAATAATAAAAATGAGATCGAGAAAATCAATGAGGCGGGAGAAAATAAGAAAGAGCGGATTGGTCGGCTTAACGAGCACCATATCGAAATTCCCTTTTTTTACTTCGCTTCTTAACATGTAAATGCCACGGAGAAGGAGTTGAGATCCGACGTCAATAAGATTGAAGGTGAGGAAGAATAGAAGTGTTTCATATTTGGTATAGCCTCCAACGGTATCGACAAAGCGGAAAAGAGAAAGTATAAAAATGAAGAAAAAAATGAATCGTAATATTTTTCCGCCGAGATAACTTAAAGAATCAATCCGATTGGATAGCGTGGTGGAAAAAGACATGGATGCGAGCTGTTTCCAGGTTTTGAGGTACATATTTTGCCAATAAACATATGGTGGACGGTGGGGATGAAAATAGTATAACAATTTTTCGTATAATTGGCTAATTTAAGGCAAAAAATGAGCTTATGTATTGACATAAGCATATTTTTGTGCTATACTTCGCTGTTTCCTATAGAGGACGAGTTTTGCACCTTATATATAAGGAATGAAGCCCGTCCTCCGCTGTGGAGACGCGTTCAATGTTCGTTGGTTCCTGTGTGGAACCTTGGAGGTCTACGATGGACTTTGTAATTTGGTGCCTGGGGTTTCTTTCCTCGATCCTCAATCCGGCCGCTGAGAATTTCCCGACCGCCTGTGAGGCGGCGGAGTACATCATCACGGCCAACACCCCCAGTCAGTACGACGAAGAAGAGGGAAACGAGCCGCACTTCGACCACCGGCTCATGCCGATCGTGGCCATCATTTACCCCTACTGCCGTGAGGAGTTCATCGCTCGCGGCACTGAAGATCTCGGCGCAAACTGGCGCCCCGGAATGGAACTGCGTGAATCGAAGCAGTTTCGCAGTGATCCGGCAATCCAGAACGTCTACTACTGCGACCCGATCGATTGGGGCGCATTGGCGAAACTGGCAGAATTCACTGGACAACCGGTGAAGGAAGTCAACATCTGGAAGCGAGAGAAGGCCATCGACTTGCTCTACGCCAGTGAGCGCAGCTGCGAAGGTTGCGGAGACTACCACTGGATGGTGGTCAACCCGAAAGGTTACGAAGAGCTCCAGGCGGCAGCCGCTCCGAAGAAGGAGCTCGAACAGGCGGCAACCGACATCGGGAAAGAGTTCCTCAACTTCTTTGCCCGCGGCTACGGAAGCTGTAATGCCAGCGACGAATACCTCTCGGATCGGCTCTACTATAATCCAGAGGACCTCAGTTCCGGCATCAGCTGGCTTCAAAAGGCTGGCTGGTCGAAGGAGCGTATCAAGAAGATGATGAAAGAACTCCGGCCCGAACAGGATGAACGGGAACCGGATCGACACAAGGAGGCCGTCCAGGCCGTGAACAACGAGCTCGCAAAGCTCTAGTGTTCCGAAAAGGACGGAAAGGCCCGGGTTGCAGCAATGTGACCCGGGCCTCTTCGTTTTAAATGAGAAAATATTTTTTAAATCCCTTCTCCGCTATATCGTTTTAATCCCTTTTTCCATAAAATAAAAGTAATGAGTCCGCTCACAAGAATCCACCATGCCTGAAGTCCGATATATGTAGGTATGTCGCTGTATTTAATTTTTTCTAAATAAATCATAAGTGGCACAAATATCATACCGATAAATGGAAGCGCGCCAAGGAAGAAAAAATATATCGGCCGGAGGACATTGAGAGGAAAATAAGCGCCTGATGCAAATTCCAAAAACCATTCAAATAAAAATCTTGGGCCCATTGCTTCACGAGACCAAAAGGCGATAAGATTTATTGCATAGCTCATGATGTAGTAGAGGATATGAGCGAGGAATACCGAAAGTAAAAACCGGATCCACTGTATTATATGTTGTGGAAATAAGATATGAATATGAAGTATTGCCGCGAATATGGTCACTTCAATAAGAGCAGAGACAAGAAGCGCGCTACGTTCGGCAAGTTCACGGAAATAAAAAAGAATAAAATGATTTACAGGACGAACTAGATAGACGGAGAAGATGCCATCATTAATCTCAATGGCAATGCGACGAGACTGCGCGCCAAAAATAAATGAACGGAGAATATTGGCCAGTAAAACGTAGGTGACCAGTTCATTCGTGGTAAATGATGAAAATTTTCCGGTTGCGCTGCTTACGCCAATCCAAACATAATACAAAAGAATTAATACAATAATATTACGAAGACGGCCAAGAAAAAATTCAAGACGATTGTGTGTATATTGTTCGAGACTGAGAAAAAAGGAATAAAAATATTTTCCCATGAAGAAATGTATTACGCGGCGTGTTTTTCTTCCGTTTCCCGAGGTGCTGAAGGAGCTAATGGTTTTTCTTGTGGGCTAAGATTTGAAACCGAGATACGATTCATCACCTCACCCTTTTTTTGTTGACCAAAAAAAATCTCTTCGTTGAGTGCTTCTGTCCCGGAAATGGGTAGTTCGTTTGCTGTTCCGTCTGTATGCCAAATCGCTTTTTCTGTTTTTGCGACTTCTGACGCTCCTCCTTGGAGCACGGTAATTTTAGGTTTTGGTTCAAGAGGGGAATGTTCAATGGTAACTGTTTTAATTGCGTTAGGAAGATTTTTTGGAGCAGCTTGTTCAATTTTTGCTCGCGCCACTTCGATTTTTTGTTGATCTTTTTGGGCTTGTAACTCTCTTGCCTGTGCGATTTTTGCCGCGGCTTCCTGTCTTTTTGTTTCTGCAACAGCTTCCTGCCTTTTTATTTGTTCTGCTTTGGCTTCAAATGGCGCATTGATATCTGCAGCACTCATTTCTATTCTTTTATTGCTATTTTCTCCACCATGCAATATAGAACCAGCTTCAAAAAAATCGTGTTCAGCAATAGCATTTTGTCCGGCGTGTTGCGAATCATTCGTATTTTCTTTTGGCGCTTTATTAAAGAAGCGGCGGATGAAGTCCATATAATAGCAATTAAGTATTTTTTATATAGCGTCTTGTTTTTTAATAAATTTCCACTGGCCAGGAGAAAGTGTGCCGAGGGAACGACCATTAATCCGGATACATCGGAGTGAGAGAGGTGGGTGTCCTAAACTAGCAAACATAAGTCGAATACGACCATGAGAATCATCTTCGCTAATAACAGAAACGATACTGCGCTTGCCGCGATTTGAAAGACGGGAAATAGTGAGGCCAGAATAGAATTCTCCTTGAACAAGCATCCCTTTATTAATAATATGGATGGCTTCTTTGGAAAGCGGCTCGCTAATCGTTACTTCACATTCTTGTTCACGTAATACAGCCTTGGGGTCGTCAGTAAATAATACCAATCCTTCATCTTCTACACCGAGAGCGGCAATTGGTTTGAGAGAAGGCGGAATTGATGGGTCGATAGGAGCAATAGGTTCTCGATCAATTGGCTTATTCCAGGCGAGATAGATGGAGGTTTCAGTCATATTAAGATATACAGGTTTGAGACATAACGGAATTACGGATAATGCGGAGTTACGGAGAGATTGGGTGGTATTACCAGGTAAATTCTCCATGCCTCATCATATAGTCAAATCGTATAATATTATATGAGATAAATTCATTTTCAATTGTTCCATCGAGTGCCATTTGTACTGCTTTTTTGAGGGAAACAAATTGAGGGATAATAATTTCTCCGGTATCGAGAGGGAGTGGATCAATTTCTAAATCTTTTGCGGCGTAGACATAAATATCCCAATGCAAGGTAGAGGCAGGGGATTTTTTATGGACGAGTTTCATAGTATTGGCTCGATAACCAGTTTCTTCACGAAGTTCACGTTGAGCTGCCTTTTTGGGTGTATCATTTTTATGGTCGATTCGTCCGCCTGGGAGAAACCAAACATTTTTATCATAACCAAGCCGCCATTCTTTAATCATGAGCAGCTCTTTTTTATTATTAAATGCCAAAACACTAACACTCGATGGTCGTTCACAATATTCAAATAGGGCCTTCGCCCCATTTGGCAAAACAACATCCTGTTGTTTGATGGTAAAGATATGCCCTTTATACATTTCTCGCATTGGACCACGTTGTACTTTTTTCATATAAACGCATCTTACCTGGTTTTCGAGAAGGTTTCAATAAACAGTCTTTTTTTGTCATTGCGAGGAATGAGTTTTTGTCCTGATGATTACATCAAGGCTCGCAATGACGTTTTGTGGAACCGGTAGGGAAGTATGAGAATTATTTTATTCTTACTCGCAGCAGTTGAGATAGGATAAATAAGACAGTCGAAGTGCCTGCCGACACCATACAATAGATACAAATAGAGTGAATCACAAAAAGTTGTAGATACACGAACCAAAGTGATGCCACAAGTCCGGCAATCGGGAGTACTGTGAGCACTCGGAGTAATTTTTCTTTTTTGGTGTCTAAATACGCAATCGCAAGCAATATAACTGATGCATAGTATAAAGCGCCCAGGAGGGCAACCGGAATGCCTAGGATAGCGGAATATGCGCTACCGGTAACGGTATTACAGCCGCCAGCATTACCACATCGTAAGTCAGCGCCAGTGTAGTGGCTAATGGTAAGATGGGTTGCGTCCCCAAAGCCAATTGTGCCAAAAACAATCATTGTTGCAATAATGGCGACAATTATTTTTTCTTCTTTAGTTACCAATTTGTTCGATAACCACGTTCTTAAGTTGGTCATACGATTGGGGGCTAGCTATGAGATTATTATTAAGGAAAAATGTAGGTGTGCCCCGAAGGTTCATGGTATTGGCACTGCTTTCGTCGCTTCGGACGTGTTCGCTCACCTCGGCGCTCGCAAGATCTGTTTTGAATTGTTCTATATTTAGACCAAGTGATCCTGCGTATTTTTCAAATTGTTCTTCTGGTTTATCCATTTCTCCCCACACTTTTTGCGTATTGAATAGCATATCGTGCATATCCCAGAACTTTCCTTGTTTGTCGGCTGCTTCAGCGGCAGAAGCAGCTTTTTCTGCATTCTTATGAATTTGTTTCAATGGGTAATGGCGATAGACAATCTGGACATCATTGGGAAATTCTTCCGTAAGCTGCTTTAACATAGGATAATACTGTGCACAAGCAGGACACTGAAAGTCACTGTATTCCACTATGGTTACTTTTGCATTTTCTACACCTTTTTTATGATCGGCTGCATTTATTGCAGGGGTAAGTGTGGATTCAGGTGCATTTGATGTGCCAAGTTTTGCAAGAAGCAGAACGAAGAGCACCATAGCAAGGATCACAGATCCCCAAATAAGAAAACGTTTCATATACAATTTGTTAGTATGAGGTATAGTATATCATTTTTAGAAGGAGAGAACATTGATTGAACGCCTGCCTGCCGGTCCGACGTAAGTACGGACTCCGTATCGCAAGCATCGGAGCGAGGCAGGGATCGAACTAATTTTGACGGATTTTTTATTACTATAATAATAAATCCGTTCTGACCCGTTTAATCAGTTAAATCCGTGTTCTCTCTTCATATCGGATCAAGTACTGCCAACCCTTCGATATGCGGTGTGCGCGGAAAGAAATTGTATAGTTTTATAAATGTGACACGGTATCCTTCGCTGAGCAATCGGATATCGCGTGCATGGGTAGCAAGGTCACAAGACATATAGACAATTCGTGGTGGTCTTTTCTGCAAAATAGTACTCACTACTTTCGGATGCAATCCAGCGCGAGGAGGGTCAAGAAGTAATTGTTTGTCACCACTAATTAATTCTGTTATTTTTTCTGCTGGCACACATATTGCCTCAGTATTTTTTCGACTATTTAATGCAATATTTTCATGTGCATATTGGATTGCCTCTTCATTGCTATCAACCAATATGAGTGAATCACGGTTATGTGATAAGGCGAGGCCAATCGCGCCGACACCTGAATAGAAATCCAAAAGAGGCATGTTTGGATGCAAGAAATCGGCAATGTCTGTGAGTGCTTGATCAAAAACAGGAATATTAATTTGGAAAAAACTGAGCAACCCAAATTTTAGCTTGGTTGATTTAATCGTCGCAATTAAATAATCCTGTCCATCGCCATAGAGCAGTTTTGTTGGCACAGATGCGGGACTCTTGTGTGTAGAGTAATACAATCTAAAGCCCAAAAAATTTCCTTTTGCCGCAGGAAGGTCCGTAAGTGGAAGTTCGTCTTTGATAAATAGGGCGGCAATGGCCTGTCCTTCGCCATTACTTCGTACAATAAGACTTTTCAAACTGCGCATTGGGATTTGTTGCTCATTGACCCACGCAAGAATATTGTGCGCTACCTCATTAATAATCGGCTCAGCAAGGAGAGAACCGTCAATAGGGATTCGTTCATGTTTGCCTCGTTCAAAAAAGGCCAATGATTTTGTTCCATCGGGTAATTCAGCAAAACTGAATTCAATTTTATTTCGATAGCCGTAGATGCGGTCATCGGAAACAATTTTTGGTGGGTCTTGCTGAAGAATCAGGCCGCCAATTTTTCCATATTGTTCGAGAGCAATCGCTTTTTTCCAATAATTTTCCCGATCCCAGTCGAGCATCTCCCATGGTGCAGAAGAGAGGAAATGAGATTCTTTTGGTTCGACACGTTCGGGCGATGGTTTCAAAATTTTTACTGCGACCGCTTCGTACATGTCTTTTTTGCCATTCAAAATTTCTACTTCTACTTCTTCACCTGGAAGGGCATTCCATACAAAAGCAACTTTGCCATTTATACGACCAAGTCCTTGTCCCCCAAACACGAGTTTTTCAATAGTAATAATATGTGACATATGGGGAGTATTTAGCCATAGAATCATGAAATAAGCAAATGACAAATATTCAAATAGACAAAGTGTTGTGGTATAATTAGGTCAATTAACTATTACCGTATGATTCAGTATTTTCCGATTGTTTTTTTGGTGTTTCTTCTGGTTGGGGCAGGATGTTCAGTTGATTTATCATCTCAAAAACAAAATCCCAGTGAATACATCAGTCCAGAAAAACAGCAGATGATGGACGCAAAAGAAAACAGTGATCAGGTGGGCGGGTATCCGGAAGCGGTGCCGGGACAAGAGGAAAAATAGGAAGAAAAAACGAAGGACAAAAGCAGGCCTACTCGGCCTTTTTTGTTGTAAATCTTGACAAAAAAGGTGGCAGGGTGTACAGTGCTGCTCGTCTAACGCAAAAGTTTGCGAGACGGAGAATCATGGGAAGAAAATCTGATAAGGACCTCTACGGCCGTCAGTTGACAGAAAGAATGGTTGGTCGACTGCGGCGTCGTGAAGATCGACAAAGGCGACGCGATGCGGAGTGGGTGATTCGGCTTGAGAAAGAGAGGGGTACATTCTTCAGACGGATCCATCTTGTCCTAGGCGTTGTTGCCCGCTGGATGAGTGTGGTTGCACGCTGACATTGAGTGATCGAGGTGACGGGTAGACAAAAGAAATCACCTGGCACCACCTGAATTTCGATATTATCGGAATTGAGGTGGAGACGCAGGTGATTTTTTAATTTTCAGGGCTATTGAAATTATATCATCATTTTTTTTATATCTCGCTGGGCTATGATCTCTCCCATATTGAATCATACGAAGCGTAAATAAAGGCCATTCTTTTTTAGGGATAATTTTCATCAAGTCCTGTTCAATTTTTTTTGGATCTTTGTGCTTTGTTAATCCAAATTTCTGAGCAAGACGGGTTACATGGGTGTCAACCGCAATTCCTTCTGCAAGTCCGTACGCCGCACCAAGGACAACATTGGCAGTTTTTCTTCCCGCACCAGGAAGCATCATTAATTCTACTATTGTTTTTGGCAATTTTCCTTTGTATGTCTCGTGTAATATACGAGCAGTTTGTAATATATTTTTTGCCTTGCTTCGAAATAAACCAATTTGTGCGATGTCTTGTTCAAATTGTTTTGGGTCAGCGTGTAGGTACGATGCTAGTGTTGGATATTTTTTAAATAGTTTTTGCGTTACTTTGTTTACTTGCAAATCAGTTGTTTGTGCCGACATAATCACGGCAAAAAGAAGCTCCCACGGATGTGTATAGGTGAGAGCCATGGTTGGGTTTGGATATAGTTTTTTTAATTCCCTTAGGACTATTTTTGCCCGTTGTGTTTGTGTTTTGGACATAGATTAATAGACATCGGATTTGGCGGATTAGACGAATTTAGACAGATCAAATTTGTCTTTATCTGCTTAATCGGTCAAATTCGTTATCTATTAACCGTGGTATTGTCACCTTCCACCAAGAAGATACACGACTAATAGAAATACATTTCCCCACCAGCCTATTATAAAAAAAATAAAACTGACCCCGATCGCTATTTGCCATGTTGTCGGCAATAGTTCATCCGCATGTCCGTCTTGTTCTCGTTCAAGTAGTCTTGGGCTAACCCAGAAGCTCAAAAATAATCCATTCGCAATAAGCAGTGTGCCGAGGACGAGATGAATCAGCGGAATATTTGACAATGAATCATTGCGATAAAAGATAAACCCACCAATAAACGTCAAAATAATGCCAATCCAGATAAGTGGTTTGGTCACTTTGTGTGTCCGAATGGCGGTTTCGGTCCAGTAGGGTGTATGTCTGCCAAGAAATCCCAGTACGTCGATAACGGTGACGGCGCCTAGGCCGATGATAATTCCGGCAATAAAAACAAATAGGCCGGCAAGGTCGACAAAGGAAACGGTATTTACTGAGATGAGCGAGGACATACACGAGGGAACAGATGTGAATAGTATAGAGGGTTTTTTGGGGAAATACAATGTCAAATGCCAAATGTCAAATGTCTAATAAAATCCAGTATCTGACATTAGACATTAAAAAATCCCCGGTTGAACGGGGATTTTTTAATTGCTAGGTTGTTTATCTTACAAATTGTGAAGTAACATCGCCAAATGGCACCATTACTTCTTCGTCCTGACCTGCGAATTGGTACTTCACTGTCACACGGCCAATAGCTGAATCAACCTTGGTAACGGTACCAAGAGTAAATCTGCCATAAGATGGGAAATATACGGAATCTCCCGCTTTTGCGGATGGAGTAAGTGGAACATTTGCGCAATCAGATTTTTTCATTGCTGCCATTTTTCCAGCCCATCCCAAAAGTAATACACGGTCGCTACTACTATTTACCAGCTGGTAGCGGGTAAAATCAGTTTCGCCGCTTGCCTTGCAGGCAATCGTTGCTCCTGCTTGGTCGGCAGCAGTAAGTTTCACAAATGAATTTGGCATTAATTTTTCTGCTGTATCAGCAGTATTGTATTCTTGGTCGAGATACAGTACTTCTGGTTCGGTTGGTGTACCGCCGACAACGATCGCGCGGTTCATACCAGAACCTGATTGCCACCACGTAAGAACAATATCGCCTTTATTAGCTTTTGCTCCAGAACCAAGTGGAATAATGAGAGCGTTTGGAATGGTCATGGTTTCTCCTGGAAGAGATTCAACTTGTGATTCATTGGTTCCTGGAGTCACCATTTTTGCTGCATAGTAGATGAATGTTGCGCCAGTTGGATTTTCAAATGATTGATCTACCCATGTGCGTGGTACAGCAAGTACATATTCACCAGCTTTGGCTGTGGTTGCTGCTTGCACTGGAAAATCGTAGGCAATTTGCCCTGGTTGTGGTGCAGCTTTGGCATTTTCTTGTTGGGTTGCTGCGGGAACTGTTTTTGCCTGGTCTGGAGCTGTGGCTGATTTACTACATCCAGCGCCAGCAAGGACGAGGATGGCGAGAGTTGCACACATTGCCGAGGATCGCTTGGTCATACACATGAGAAATTAAATATATGTAAGATTTTACCTAAATAGCTTTTGTTGGTCAAATATTATTCTTGAAAAAAATGTTTCAGAAGTGATGATAGTTCGGCTGGCGATCGCACCACCATTGTTTCTCTGTTGTCAGGCAATTCAGACTCGTCTCCCCAGGTGACGAAGATGCCGGTTATGCCAGATGCTTTTGCTGCCTGGATGTCGTCATGTGTGTCTGTAATAAAAAGACAACGTTCAAGAGGGGTATCGTATTCTTCAGCAAGTTCTTTCATGGCAGATTCTTTTGAGTCCCTGTTGGAGCATGTTTTAATAGTCGAAAAATAAGAAAGTAAGCCTTCATTTTTTAATGCTGTTTGAATTTCTTTTTGCGCACTAAAAGAAACAATAGCGAGTGTGTGTTTTTTTGCTGCTTCTTTGATTACTTCATCCATGCCGTGAACAATGCGCCCTTGTTTATACAGCGTGCCGCGGTAGTCAAATATAATGAGTGTGTGTTCCATATTCAATTCGTATCATGCGTTATTTAATTTTTTTACTATTTTTCTTACCACACTTCGCGGAGTAAACCGCAATAAAAATGTCAGAAATTTATTTTGCATACCGTGAATGGCCACGACGGTTCCTTTCATGAGCGCATCATATCCATATTGTGCCACATCATGCGAGGTGGGTAAATTTTTATCTGCAAAATAAGAAACTTTTTCCATAGATGCGACTGAAGAAAATTCACTGGTGGTAGCGCCAGGACAAAGACAAATAACGCTCACGCCAGTACCTCGCACCTCTTCTGCAATAGCTTCAGAAAATGACAATACGTATGCTTTGGTGGCAAAATAAACAGCCATCAAGGGTCCAGGTTCAAATGCCGCAGTCGACGCGACTTGCAAAATTTTCCCCGAACCTCTTTGTATCATGCCGGGTAATATATATTTTGTTAATTCCGTGAGCGCGGTGATATTTACTTGAATCATGTCTATTTCTTTTTGCGCATCTGTTTTTATAAAAGATCCATGCGCGCCAAATCCCGCATTATTTACCAATACATCAAGTGGTGTATGTTTTATTTTTTCATAAATATTTTTCGCCGCGTTTTTCTCTGTTAAATCTTGGATAATGATGTCAACAGAAACAGAATATTTTTCTTCAATACTTTTCTTCAATGCGACTAATTTATCTTCACGTCGTGCAACAAGAATAAGATCGTGTGAGTGAGATGCAAAGACGTGGGCGAACTCGAGGCCAATGCCGGCGGAGGCGCCGGTGATGAGGGTGGTCATAAGGTTATAGTTTTTCCCAAAGTATCCTAAATATTACCCTAAACGTATCTGCTAACATGGTATTTGTCAATATAGTTCCAAACATCGGTTCATGCAAATTAATAAGCGCAATATGGTCATCCCAAATTAAAATATCGGTCGGTGGATCCTGATATTTTTTTGGTAAATACTTATGTTCATACATTCCTTTCACCATTGGCATTGCAATTGTCTCGGTAACTGATTTTGATGATTCGCTTAATAAATCATGAAAAAATATTTCTCGCTTTTTTATTTCAGAAAAATAATTATTCAAAAATTTTTCATCTAGATCAATAATTTGTTTTGTTGAACCAATTGCAAAAATTTCTTTTGATTGCAGTGATTGCCAATATATTTCTTTCACCTGATTAAATCCCTCATAAAACTGAATTTTCGGTTTATTTTTTTGCGTCGTATAGAGAGCGCGCAGATCGGGGAGGAGGCGAGTGGCTGCTTCGCGTTTTTTGTCGAGCGTGCGAATGATCGCTTCTGGGTCGTTTGCAATATAGGCTTTGCGTTTCCCTTTTTCCTGTTCTTCGATAAGTCCTTTTTCTTTGAGCGAGACCAAAAGATTGTAGCAATTGGTGCGCAAAATACCCGTACTTTTGGCAATAGCGGGTGGGGTAGAGAGGCCGTTTTCGAGGATATATAAATAGACGGCCGATTCTGATTTATGGAGGCCAAGGGTGTTTAGTTCTTCTGAAAGATGCATATGGGCGTATTATGTCAATAAATAATATATCATATTTTGCTTAATTTGTCAATAAAATACTTAAATAGAATAAAAATATAGCTTATATAATATTGACAAATTAGCCAAAATAGGGTATACTGACCCGTTGCAATAGCAAAATTTATTATTCAGCCTGATCAAATAATAATTTTTTAATTAATATTCAAAAAAGTATGTTGGAATAAACGCAGTACAAAATAATTTACTTACTAACGTATAAGTTATGAATAAAAAAATAATCGGAGCAATTATCGCTCTTGTCGCAGTAGTTTTCTTTATGGTTGTTTATACGCAAAACAATGAACATGATTCTAACAACCAACAAACAAAAAAATCAGTAACTATTGGCATGGTTACGTTTCCCGGGTACGCACCTTTATATTTGGCAAAGGAAAAAAATCTTTTTAAAGATGTACATGTTAGTTTAGTACGAATTGAATCAATTGGTGATCTTAGAGCTGCGATGAACAGTGGGCAAATCGATATGTATGCAGCAACGTATGATATTTTTCAAGCAGTAGAAGGCAATAAACCTCCCGGAGTTGGATTTCTTGCTATAGACGAATCACACGGAGGTGACGGTGTCGTTGTTTCTGGTGGTATTGCAGAATTAAAAGACTTAAAAGGCAAAACAGTCGCTGCTGAACCTGGGTTCCCTCCTTATTTCATCTTGCAATACTTGTTAAATAAAGAAGGGATGAATTTATCAGATGTAAACTTTAAGGATATTCCTTCGTCAGATGCGGGAAACGCATTTGTTGCAAACCAGGTAGATGTTGCTGCTACGTATGAACCTTACTTATCTATCAGTGCGAGTAAGAGATCTGGTGCAAAGATATTGGTTTCAAGTGCAGATACTCCTGGTTTAATTGTTGATTTACTATTTGCTTCAGACAATCTAGTTAAAAATGATCAGGAAGTCCTTAAAAAGATATCTGACGGTTGGTTTTCAGCTGTTGATTATTGGCAAAAGAACCCGGATGAATCGATGCAAATTATGGCCGACGCCTTTGGTGTAGATAAGTCTGAAATGGAAGATATTAAATCAGGAATGAGTTGGCTGACATTAGAAGATAATCAAAAATTATTTGATAAAAAACAAACCAACAATGCATATACAACGTTTGGTCTTGTGGGTGATATCTTGGAAAGCAATCATTCGGCAGGAGTGCGAGTAAAATCAATCGATGCGTTATCAGATAAGACAATCAAAAGTTATTAGTTAATTTGTATTTCCATGAAATTATTTAGAGACAATTATCTTTTTCCAATTTCCATGGTGGCTTTATTGTCACTATGGATTTGGGCTTCATGGATTAAACTTATAAATCCCATATTTTTCCCATTAATACAGGATTTCTTATTGGCGACACAAAAATTATTTTTACAAAAATCGTTCATGTCCGACATTGGCATCTCTATTTTTAGAGTTTTAACAGCCTTTTTGTCGGCATTCATTATTTCTGTGCCACTCGCACTTTTAATGAGTTCGTGGAAGAAATTACACGATTTACTGTCACCATATATAGACTTTATTAGATATTTACCAGTGCCAGCCCTGATTCCACTAACCATTTTATTTTTTGGAATAGGGGAAGGTGCCAAAATATCACTTTTATTTATAGGTACTTTTTTTCAACTTATTTTATTGGTCATTGATGATCTAAATACTGTCCCTAAAGAGTATCTAGATATATCTTATACTTTGAATTTCAGTAAATACAAGGTACTAAAAACAATATTGTCGAGTATTGCCCCACAATTATTTAATAATTCCCGAATAACATTGGGGTGGTGTTGGACCTATCTTGTAATTGCAGAGTTAGTAGCGGCAAATTCCGGTATTGGTCACATGATTAAAGAAGCACAGAGGTTTTCAAATATCCCAGATTTATATGTCGGAATCACAGTAATCGGTATAATTGGTTTTTTCTCGGATTATATATTCAAAAAATTATACCCGAATATTTTCAAATACAAAACATAAAGTTATGCTTCAAGTTCAGAAATTAACAAAACAGTATTATAATCGTGAAAACAAATCTTTTGTTGCAATAAAAGATATTTCTTTTGATGTGAAAAAAGGTGAGATAGTATGTATCGTTGGTCCAAGCGGATCAGGTAAGAGTACTCTGTTGAAATGTATAACAGGATTGGATAAAGAATTCGATGGCAATATAAAAATCAATGGAGTAGACAATTCTAAATATTTAAAAAATAATAGGATTGCATTGGTTTCTCAACAATACTCTAATTTTCCATGGTTGAATGTTTTTGAAAATATCGCTATTGGATTTCATGGTAAAAATAAATCCGAGAATGAAATACATAGCGAAACCAACAAATTACTTAAACGAGTCGGATTGTACAAGGTTAAAGAGCATTTTCCCAACAAGCTTTCGGGAGGCATGCAACAAAGAATCGCTATTGCCAGAGCGATAGCTCAACAGACTGACCTGATTGCATTTGATGAGCCTTTTGGCGCACTTGACGTACAAACGAGATCTCAAATGCAAGAATTTTTGGCAAGATTGGGGGAAGAAGAACAAAAAACAATGATTTTAGTTACACATGATATTGACGAAGCTATATATTTAGCGGACCGAATTATCGTTTTAGGATTAAATCCAGGAACTGTCAAAGAGGTGGTAGAAGTAAATATCAAACGACCTAGAAAGCCTGAAATTAGATTCCAGGATGATTTTATAAAATTAAAAAAGTTTATCAGTTACATTATTCGTTCAGAATCAATCAAGGCAAGTCTAGAAGAAGGGATTGTTACTGATGCGAATGTTTTGAAAATGGGACTATATATTTGGTCTGGAAATACTCCTCTATACTATGCAAAAGATAGCGGCATGTTTGTCGATGAGTCGCTCGATGTGGAACAAATCAATTTTGAAGATAATAAGAAAAAAGTAGAATTGTGGGAACAAGGAAAGCTAGATACAATAAATGTTACATTAGATAAAGCTATCGAATTGCACTCAAAAATATCAGATCTTAGAATAGTAAAGATATTAAATCGGTCAGTCGGCGGCGATGCTTTAGTTTCTCAGTCTCATATACAATCTGTAACCGAATTAAGGGGTAAAACTGTAGGACTTGAAAAAGGATCGGTAGCGGAATTTTTTCTCTCGTATATTCTTCAAAAAGAAAAAATGACCCTTGATGATATAAAAATAAAAGATATGCAGTGTTCCGAAATCGGAGCGGCAATTATTGCGGGTAACGTTGAAGCTGGAATTATCTGGGAGCCATGGCTTGAAAAAGCATTGGAACTTTCAAACATAAATATTTTAAAAACAACAAAAGATTATCCTGTTTTATACGATGTATTGATTGTAAAAAATAAATTATTACAGCAAAAAAATAAAGAAATAGAAAAAATTAAGAAAGTGTGGAACCACTCAGTGGTAATATGGAAAAAACAAGAGAAAGAAGTGATTAATACTGCGTCTTCGCATATTGGGATACCAGAACGTGAACTAACTGAATCATTGAAGAAAATAGAATTTTTTGATGAAATGCCGAAAGATATTGGTTTGGTTGTCGATGAAATTCAACATGTTCTAATAAAAGATAAGATAATAAAAGATCGTTATTCTATAGACGAACTTATTAGTAAATAAAACTAATAGTGTGTTTAAAAAGTATTTAAGTATATTCGGTCTCCGGAATAAGTAAATTTTACGATTAAACTATAAAATATGAAAGAATTTATCGATGTGAGTGTGTTTATGGGGATGCATAGCAAGCATGATCAGACCCGTATTGCCTGTAAAAATTTTTTTATTGAACGGATGGATAAAAAAATATATATAAGCTTCGAAAATTTGGGAAAGTGCGATGATATGGTTTGGCAATTTGATCGAGTGACGCAAGACGCGTATTATCCATTTATGGATCGACTTCATACGATCATGGATATACAACGTATACCATATGATGTGGAAGATATTGATACGTATACCGCTGATTTTGCACCGAGCACACTCTCAATGCTTCAAAAACTTACCTGTTCAGTGGTTTTGGCAAAAAAAGGAATATTATATACGTTTGATAAGGAATTACTGGGTTTAAAAAATGTTTCTGTTCAAGAGCCAGAGACGGTAGCAAGAGAGGGTGTGTTTCCGGGGGATTTAGAAAAGTGGTATCAGGAGTCTTTGATGCTTCGTATGTAGAATAAAAATCCTCACAATTTAGTGAGGATTTTTTCTTACGACTATTATTTTTGAGACGCCTTGAATGTTGCAATTGCACGCTTTATGGTACCCCGGAGCAGTATACAATTAATATAACGAATAGTTTATGATAATAAACGAATAATTCCCATGTCTGCATCAACCTCAATCCGGTCTCCGTCTTTAAATGAAGTGGTCGCTGTTTTGGTGCCGATAATACATGGTTTTTTCATCTCACGCGCGACAATCGCCGCATGGCAAGTAATACCACCTTCATCAGTAACAAATCCCACCGCACGCTTCATGGACGGAAGGAAGTCGGGTGTGGTCATATTAGTAATCAAAACATCTCCTGGTTGAACTCTATCCTGTTCACTGGCACTCAATATAATTCTGGCCGTACCTTTTATTATTCCTTTGCAGGCCGGTGTACCTTTTAATTCTTTTACTTTTGTTTCTCCGATATTTTTCTCCTCCTTTAATTTTTCTGCGGCATTTCCAGCAGCATAGGTCCAGGAATTTTCATGTAAAAGAATGGCGAAGTGTTGTTTGCGATCAACCAGAGTCGCATCGTCAACTTTTTTCTTATGAGAAAAAAGATCTGATACTTCATTCATTGTATAGTATGAAAGATCATGTGTATGAGACAATTCGTATTGCTCTGCAGTTTTCATCCACATTGGTTCAATAGAGTATAGTGCTTCGTATAGTTTTTCTGTACGGTAGTTGCGGAAGTAGACAAACTCTTTCATAAGCGAGATGAAGGCTTGTTCTGTATCTGTAAAAGAAAAAGAATGTGTCGGCGTGTGATGGGCCGGAGGATTTGCAAGCACATCGGACAACCGAGAGCGGAAAAATTCTTTGGTATATCCTGCAGAAAACGGCTCGCGGTATCCCAAAAAGGCAAACTGTTCAACATGCTGGTCGAGGGCAGACTCAAGATCAAATGTCGCGTCATTCATGTTTGCTGCGATAGTATGAAGCGCAAATTGTTCTGCGAGTGGTACGTTTATTTTTTCCGGTGTCGTAATGTCAAGTAATACTGTCTGCATGTTTTCATCTGAAACTCCTTTTTGTTTGAGAATTTCAATTACACGCTCTTCAATTGTTTTGGCGAGAGGGTGGGTGACAGGAAGAAATGCCAAAAGGTTACGTAATAAAGAAATTGAAGTGGCACATTGTTCTTCAAGTGTAATGGTGTTATTTTTTAGTTCTCTCGCAAAAGAAACTAATTGTTCCGCATGCATGTAGGCATTTTGAATATACGCACTAAATCTTTCGATTGGTTCTGTCTGATATTTTTTTTGAATGCCATCCATCCAGTCAGTATCAAAATAAAAGGTATCATCGATAACTTCCATGTTTTTTACATAATCGGAAAATCCCGTCTGTTTATAAAAAAACTGTTCATCATTTTGTGCGGAAAAAATAATGTCGTTGACAAGGGGAACGAATTTTCGGGTGAGAAATTTTTGGAGATTCATATTATGATCGGTGGTTTCGGTTGTAGGTTGCCGCGGCAGAAATAATATGGTTATAGTAACTTTTTCCTACACCTGCTTTAAAACCATCCTCAATGGCGAGCGGAGAAAAATGGAGAGATGGAGCACTTATTAATTCCCATTCGTCTGTAAAAAAACAAAGGCTTCGAGCGAATGCATTTCCAATAGGTCCAATAGGCGGAACAATAATATTTGCTCCAGCTTTAAGTGCGTTATCATATTCAATATCGAATAGATCAGCTTTTATCCCTTGTTTACGAAGATAGGCACTGGTCGCCTCTGCATCTTTACAACTTTTTTCAACAATATCAACGGGGGTGTATCCTTTTGGTCGGCGAGCGCCTTTTGGTTTTGCTCGTCGCATTGCCATAACTGCCACATACGGCTCAATATTCATGGTCTTGAGAAAATGTGCGTTTTCAAGGGCCTCTTTCTTTTTTTGTTTTATATCAAAACCTTGCCATAAATCAACTGAAGTAAGAGCAAAAAAACGTTTTGTTTTTACATGCTCAAATATGACTATGGTAGTCTTGTCTTTTCCTGTAAAATACGACATTTCTTCTCCTGTTTTTTGAAAAAGAGGAAGAAATAGGTATCGCGGATGGACGCTACCTCGGACAATTGCATCAACTTTTCCATCTTCCAAAAGTTCAATCATTTTTAGGCCCATATCGGCTTCTTCCGTCATCTCAAAAGAAGTGAACCCCGGGATACGTTGACCCACAATAGTAACATCCACAATACGTTTTACCTTTTTCAGGTAAGCAATGGCTGTTTTGTCAGCTGATTTTATGGCCACGACAACACGTCGTCGATGTTTTTTTGCATCGGAATAAATAATTGAAGATATACCGTGGGTATTATGATTCATAGATATATGATGAAGCGAGATAGAGTGCGGCGAGAGTGAGACTATCTTGAATAATATTTTTTTTAACAAGAGCTGCTATTTTGTTTCTTTTGATAGTTTTTATTCTAATATCTTCACTAGCATCAAGAGATTGTTCTTGCGTTTTTTTGCATTTCAATGCAACAAAAACAGTTGTTTTTTGTTGAATGTTGGAAGGAAGTGGAAGAATATTTCCTAAACACACCATTTTTTTTGCTCTATATCCTGTTTCTTCCGCTAATTCTCTGATCGCAACATCTTTTGACATTTCTTTTTTGCTCTCTGCAAGACCGCCAGGGAGAGTAAGCACATATTCATTGACTGCGTATTTGTAATCAGTAACAAAAATGATATTATCATCTTCTGTTATAGCAACAATAATCGATCCTGGATTTGGTTTAATGAGAAAATAATCCTTAATAACATGTTTGTTTGGTAGTTCTACCTCATGCACATCAACTGAAAAGAGTTTGTGTTTAATTATATTTTTTTTACGGATTACTTTCCAGGTTTTTTTCATACTATTGCTGGGAGGTGTGCTTAATAATGTTTGATATTGATGCATCTTCGAGGGGTTGCCCCGGTTCTCCCTGTGTTTTTGTTTCAATATTTGATTTTGGTTCATATTCAAGCCAAGTAAGGAGCGTGTCAGCAGTGAGATTTGGCATTCCGTGTCGTTCGGCAGGGGTTCCTTTTTGTGTGAAGTCGTTGATAAAAACAAATTTACCCCCATCAGTTTTTATTTTTTTTCTTAGTTCTCTTCCTTGCATAGGACTAAAGAATTCTTCGCCAAATGGCATGGCATGGACATAAGTAACTTCGGGCAATTTTGTTTCCGGAGCGTATAATTGTTTCATAATATCGAGATGTTCCTGTCCAATGACTTTTGGATCACGAATACGTAAAACATTTTTTTGGATATACCCGGAAAATATTTTTTCAAAGGAATATTTTTCTTGTTTTTGTTCTCCGTCTGAGGAAAATACAGCTAACTTGCCGCGAGTGTCTGACCAATGTATGCCGTCTTTCTCGACAGGCATACCAATTTTACCTGTTGCAGAAACAACATTTTTTACTTTTTGCAATACAGGGTGGTTTGCCTGTTGAAGTGCTCTCATTGATTCAATACAAATAAGACCACCAAATGATTCTCCAATTACGCGTATGTCATCAAAATTAGTTCCTGTATCAGCGAGTGCGCAGGCAAGTTCTTTTGTCCATTCTTTGTAACCATATTCGGGTAAAGAGCCAATGTGGTCTTGTCCGTTTTGTTCGCCAAAATTTACGCGTTCTGCAGAACAAATGGTGCGAGCATCTTTTCCAATTACTGATCCATTTCTGTGGACAATAAGAACGGTGTATCCTTTTTTGAGAAGTTGGGGAAGGTATTTGTCTTTGAATTTATCAATACTTCCTCCGATACCCGGCACATAGTATATTGCTTTTGTTGATGCATCTTGTTGGTATTCCGATACTTCAACTTCGCCGAATTCGTTTGAAACTTTTTTCCATGCAACGGTGTATTCTGTTCCATCTTCCTTTTTTTCTGGATAGTCGAGCAAGGTAGAGACATGCTCGGGACTTTCTGTGCGATTTAAATCAGGAATTTCGACATGTCGAAAGGGGTATTCTCCGCTCATAAGGAAAAGTTATATTATTAAGATAATTTTACAGTAGGGAAAGAAAAAAGTATAGTTTTTTTCATCTTAAACGACCAATGTTGATCGACTAAGATGGAATCCCGTCTTTATTTATACTGTCGACGGGAAAACAGTGTGTAGGATGCGAGCGCGAAGTGCGGCGCTCAGCTTCCTAGGCTGATATGAGACCTCAGTCCTCGGGCGGATTGGCAACGAAGTACTCGGTGATGGCCATGTTCCTCTCCTGGAGCTCCGTATTTTTTTGCTCGAGCTGTTTGCGAAGAAGTTCCATGGTGAAGGAGATGTGTGCGATTGCGGCCTTAGTCTCGTTCACTTCGTTGATGAGGGTGGTGATCGTCTTCATTATGTCCCCTTCTATTTTTTGAGCGTCGGCTCATGGCATAGGTGCCCTCGAGGTTGTGATTAAGGAACTTGTCCTTGTTACGCCTTTAGATCATAACTGCACAGTATAGCAGAAAACCTCACATCCGTCAACCATTTAGGACAAATAAACTTGACAAAATAGCTAAAATAAGCTATAATTATCATATAAATAAAATCTGTCTTATTATTTTGACAACAAAAACTATGCTTCCTACCATACCAATGAAGGAATTAGGTCTTTCTGATGAAGAAGTCTCTGTTTATTTATCTTTGTTGCGATCCGGCGGGTCCATTGCAAGCAATGTGGCAAAAGAAGTGGGGATGAAACGCACTTCCGTCTATGCCGTTCTCAAGGGGCTAACGCAAAAAGGGTTTGTTACCATGTATTATCGCAAGAGCAAACAATTGTATTACGCGGAAAAGCCTACGCGGGTGGCAAATTATTTTGAAAAGAAGTTGGAAGCATTTACGGCAATTATTCCCGTACTTGAAACCTTGGACAAAAAACAAACACAAGCGTTTGGCTTGCGTTTTATTGTATCACTTGATGAATTGAAAAATTTTTATCACGGCGTGCTTGAGGAATACAAAGGGGATGAGTATTGCGCTATTGGAAGCACAAATGCATGGCAAGGATTAGAACCAGAATTTTTTATTCAATACAGAAAAGATCGCGCTGAGGCAAAAATTAAAACGCGTATTTTGATCACCGAAGAATCTCGCGCAGTAAATCCAGATGATGTAGCATTGTTGCGACACGTAAAATTTTTACCAGAAAAATACACGTTCAAAAGTACCATTGATATTTTTCATGACAAAGTTATTATTATCAGTCCTGAACTTTCTTCGCTTGCCGTCGTTATTGCTATTCCTGTTATGGTTGATGTATTTCAAGGAATGTTTGATATGATTTGGGATTTTTGTGAGAGCGTGAAAAAATAATATTACCATGTCTGATCTTCTTCGCTCAGACTCCACCATTCAAAACTCATATCATCCATACTATCAATTAAGTATTGTTCCGCGTTGAGTTCGATGAGTGCTTTTTTCTGTGTTTGGTTGCAAGCATATTCTGCATTGTATCCATAATACAAATCTTGCGGTACATCAAATGAATTGTTCGCGTAGACATAATCTCGATATTGTTTGGAGTGGCATGCTTCATGAACCAAGACACTCGCGTACCAGATATCGCCGCCGCCAGCTGTGACATAGCCAACCTCAAAACGGGGAGGTTCCTTGTAGACGTCCATACGTGATGCTTGGGGAATACAGTTGACTTCTCCTACGTAGGTGATAAAAAATTGGTAATACGAAGGAAGTGTTTTGAGCAAGTTCATTGCTTTGATCGTATTGTTGCGGCAAGTCGCATTCGTTCCGGTGACGGCAACATTGTACGGTCCTTTGGTAAGTTTGGTTGGTGCTTTGCAAGACTCTGATCCGATATAGTCTTCCTCGCATTCATTTAGATCAACACAACTATAGGTTTTTTTACCAGAAGCAGTACAGTTGGACCACTCGCTGCACTCCCAATCAGGCTCACAGTCCAGATTTGAATAATCATCTTCCTCCGTCTCATATTCGACATCCTCTTCAGCATATTCTTCTTCTGTTTCTTCCTCTTCTTCTACTGGTTCAACTTTCTGTGGGGAAATAGTTTTTGGTGGAAGCGGCGGTAATTCTTTTTTTGGAATAACTATTGTTCCGTGGCCAAAAATTATTTTCTTTTTTTGTTCCGTTTTTAATATTGATAGTGTGGATGTGTTTGTCTTTTCAATAGTACTTGTTGATGAGGTTGCGTTTGTCGTGAATACTATTTCTTCATCATTAAAAAATAATATTGGATCATCGGCAAATAAATCATACGATGAAATATTTTGTACAGGAACAACTTGCTGTACTGGCAGTTCTTGAACAAGTGGTGTCGAAGAACATGCGGCTCCAAGTAAAAAAATACCGGAGAATAAAATAATAAAACGCATATTAGTATAATTCAGTTGGTGTTATCTTGGTTAGATTCTTTGAGACGACGATAATTTTTTTCATACTATACTAAATCAGGATTCCAGTCCGCGGCTTTTACATTTTTTGTTGGTAAAAATACAGGATCTGGAAATTCGTTCCAAGGAAACCATTCCCAACCTTCGCATTTTTCTGGTTCCAAATTTTGGGGTTCACCGCCGATATACTCAGCAATGAGGAAAATGGTGATGTAATGTTTTTCTGGCGAGAAAATATCGTTCGTTACTGTGCCGAACGTAATATTCCCCACATCAAGTCCGGTTTCTTCTTTTACCTCACGTCGAGCACAGTCTTCCCATGATTCTCCTATTTCGAGATGTCCTCCTGGTTGTGCCCAGGTGCCAGGCCCGTGTTTGCTTTTTCTTTTACCTAATAAATATGTGTTGCCATTTTTGATAAGTACGCTGATACCAACACGGACAGTATTTATTGGAAGTTCTGACATATGAAAAAGTTACGGTTTTTTATTTGGAAAAAAGGAGTAAAAAATCGCAATAGAAATTACCAATGCAAATAAAGAAGTGAAGAAAAAATCAAACAATACATCTACTTTTCCGTAAATAACGGTATTATTTCTCGTGTCAACTGTGTTTGGCCAGTGGACACGCATGCTATTTTTCCAGGTGACGCCACTTATATAGCCAAATACGTCGAAGCCTCGACGTCCACGGTAGTGTTCCGCCTTGACTATGCGCATACCTGAGGGTGTTGGGCACGAAAAGGAGTATGTCGTCCTTCTATTGTTTGTGGTGGTATAGGCTGGTATTTTGGTGCAAATAGCAGAGGAATACGTCTTTAATATGGTAATGTTATCGATTGTCTGATATGCCAACATTCCTATGAAGACGATACTAACTATTGTCCAAAAAACTTGTTTGACTTTTTGTGAAATGCGCATATGATATACAGAGAAATCTACATTGAGCCTATCATAAAATAGTTCATATGAAAATAGTTGAGCTAGGACATATTGTTTTATATGTCACGAACGTGGAGCGTTTGGCGTATTTTTATCGGGAGACACTGGGATTCTATGAGATTGTTCGCAATGGGGGAATGGCATTATTTTCCTCTGGCCGGACGCATCATGAATTATTATTGATTGAAGTCGGCGGTGTTTCTGAGCCGAATCGTGGCGTTAAACCAGGATTGTATCACATTGGATTTAAAATAGGGGATGGGCCGGAGAGTATTCGTGAAGTATATAGAGAATTATTGCAAAAAAATGTCCCCATTGTGGGGACGGCAGATCATGGAGTAACACATAGTATCTATGTGACAGACCCGGATGGCAATGAACTTGAGTTGTACTCGGATGTGAGTGACGAGTGGAAGAAAAATCCTGAGGCGGTAATGACGCCGGTGAAGCCGCTGTATTTATAAATACAAAAAGAGAGAACACGGATTCAACTGATTTTGACGGATTTTTTATTACTTTAATAATAAATCCGTTCTGACCCGTTTAATCCGTGTTCTCTTTTATTTCTTCTCTGTCACCAACTGTCCGCATGCCGCTGCAATATCGTCTCCCATAGTTTTTCTCTGAGTGACGGTCACGCCGTAGGAAATGAGGATGTTCTTAAATTTATCAATGCGTTCTTGCGCAGATCGTTCAAATGGTTTTCCACCAACGGGGTTATAAGGAATAACATTAATTTTGCTAAAACCTGTCGTGGCAATATATTTTCCCAGCTCATGCGCAAGCTCTGGTGTTTCATTAATACCGCTGAGTAAGACGTATTCGTATGTGATATGGTGTTTGCGATTTCCCAATATTTCCGCGTATCGTCGTGACCAGTCAGCAAGTTTATCGAGAAATTCTGGCACTGTCGTTGGAACAATTTCTTCTCGTTTTATTTGATTTGCGCTATGAAGTGAAATGGCAATACGCACGTGTGGCCAGTCTGGATCGATAAGTACTTTTTCAAGCTGCGTGAGAATACCCACAGATGAAACGGTAATTTTTGTTGGACCCATGTCTGTGTATGCAAGCCAGGCATGAATCGTTTTCTTCACATTTTCATAATTTGCCATCGGTTCGCCCATGCCCATAAATACTACATTGCTAATACGTTGTGGTAATTCCGGTTTTGTTTTTAAAAATTGTTTCCAGAAACGATATTGATCAATAATTTCATCCGCAAGCAAACTACGTTTTAATCCCATCGTACCGGTTGCACAAAATGTACATTTCATGGCACAGCCTATTTGTGATGAAACACAAATCGTCCATTGGCCTTTTTTATTTGCCATGAGGACCGTCTCAAATCGTTTATTGTCTTCTGAAAGAATAATCGCTTTAAAGGTATCTTCGCGCTTACTGGTGTAGACGGATTCGCTGGTAATGCTCATCCATGGAATATTTGCTTTTAATATCTCGCGCATTGGCTTTCCGAGCGTACTGATATCATCCCAACCGTTCACTGCCATATCAAACATCGCCGTCTCAATCTGTTTCCAGCGGAAGGTTTTTTCAGTAGGGAAGAGGGTGATAAATTGTTCTTCGCGGGACTTGACGGCCATAGTGATAGGCACTCTAGCAAGAATAAAGTGAAAAATCAAGGGTTGGTGGGCAATGGTTGGGGTGTATATTGCTGTAAAGCGATTTCTAGCCTCTGGCAGAAGTCAGTCAATTTTATTTCTGCGGTTTCAATAGTGACTCGGCGACTTGGGTCCATCTCAAGCATGACTCTTGCGAGTCTGGCAAAAGACGCAAATATGGTGGCAATATGTTTATCAGATTTGAATGGGGTAAACGAAGCATAATTGATAATTTCCACTAATGTAGCCCCGAGTTCGTAGAGTGAAAATCCTTCATTTGCCGTATCAACTCCCTTAAACCATTCAGGAGGGCAATATAAATTATGGTACGCTGTCTGTGATGTTTTTGCGGCATAGAATGGCATTTTCTCTCCCTTTGATATAAGCCCATCAAAATCAAAAAGATACCCGGTGCGCTGTTGTTTGTTTACCGCAATATTATCTTCGGAAAGGTCGGTAATAATAAGTCCATTATCGCTGAGGAATTTTGCACCACGCACTGCATCTCGCAGCGCGCAGAATGCAGGGAGCGGACTGTAGCCGCTTTTTTTATATTGTTCTAAGATTTCAATATCATGGTATGTCTGGATTTCGTCGCCACTGCCAGGATCTTTGTGTGTAAGGCCATAAAGAATATAGGGAGATCTGTCCTTGAGTGCATATAATTTTTCTAGTGCTATCGTATTTTTTGCAATGAATTCTGGGTGAGAACCATACCGATTGTCTTTGCGCACACCACCCTGCTCAAGATATGCGATATTTTTCTTTTTCGGATGTGTTTTGGATATAAAATGAAATAGAGGATCGTTGAGGTCTGCGGTTTTTTTTATCTCCTCTACAATAAATGCACGAATTTTTTCTAAAAAGTTTTTTAATTCATCTTCTGTCACAGATTGGATGTCGTCGTGTGTCCCTGGAACACCCATGTTATTGATGATTGAAAACATGTGCGATGGCTCAAGAAGGGACAAGACGATGTGTTCCTGTATCGATGGTTGGAGTCCTTTGCTTCGCGTACTGAGTATTTCATCGCTGATACTTTTTGCGATTTGTTTCATTTTTTCCTGGGTAATATGTTCGCCAAAGATAATGTCCTTCTGGAAATTACCCATGTCTGGAATTCTCCCCATTTCGATGTTTCTAATATGTCCTAGTTTCATATAATAGTGGTAAGTTGCTCTATCATATAGGAAAATAGTCCATTTGAGAAGAAAAGGTCATGTGTTTCTTTTTTGTTCACCCTCGTTGACGGGGTAATAGGACGGAAATATCCTATCTGTAGGATCACTCTTAATTTATATCACTATGACAACATTCTCAGACTGGTCATTGTCAGGAGTGTGGAGCATATTACGGCTTACCTGTAGTATCGGATTTATCTTTCTTGGCGTAGACAAGTTTTCAATTTTCTAATAAATTGGCAGGTGTACTTATGGGAAGAAATTCCTTTGACGTTCGACATGGACCCTGTTTTATTTGTCTATGCGGCTGGGGTTATAGAGGTTGTGGCGGGCTTGGCTATTTTAAGTAAGTGTGCTCGCACAAGTGGTTATATTTTTGGCACATGGCTCGTCCTTGTGACGGTGAATTTGGTGCTAGCGGGTAGTTTTTGGGAAGTAGCGATTAGCCAGCTTATACTTGCTTTTGGGGCATATTTATTCGTCATGCTCACGGCACCGGTCGAATATCCCACAGATTAATCCACCCGGTTTCAACAACCGCACGGTGTGTAATATAAAAATCCCCTGATCAGGGGATTTTTATATTTATGCTTGGTAATAGAATTTTTCATGGACAATTTTACCATCTTTCCATCGCTGAATAGCGACCTGGGTACGTGCTGAGCGGCCCCATTCTTTGTGCTCTATATCCATAAACCACTCCACCATAGAAATATCGTCGCCATAGGCAACACCTTTTATTTCACCTTGGTGAAAGGCAACTAGTCCTTCTGTAAAAGCTAATTCATACGCCCGGTTTGTCTCTTTGCCAATACGAGGTTCTGATTCATTTTCTTGCATGACCACATCGTCTGCGTAGTATTTTTCAAAGGCTTCCATTATTTTGCCTTCAAGGATCAGGCGATTGAGATCATCTACTAAGGGTTTGATATCCATATGGTATCTTGTTCATTACTAAATAAAAAAGTTGACGGTTTTTACCTTACCCGATATACTTTATTTTGTAAAGTACTTACAAAAAGTATAGTATGGCAATAAAAAAGCATAATAAAAAAGACCCACGCTGTTTTGTGGAAAACACAATCGGGGTCATAGGAGGAAAGTGGACGGTTTTGATTGTAAAAGAATTATTGGAAGGAAAGAAGCGGTTTGGCGAGATGTCCCGTGCCTTGGTAGGGATTAGTCCCAGAACGCTATCACTTCGACTATCCGAACTGGAAAGTGACGGGGTTATTAGTAAAAAAATATTTCCTGAAGTACCACTTCATGTGGAATACAAGCTAACGAAGCAGGGACTTGCACTGGTGACTATTTTAAATCAAATGCACAAGTGGGGAGAGAAGTATAAAAGAAAATAAAGAGTTTTTATTGATTTAATTGTTTATCTAAAGCATCGAGATATTCTTTCTGTCCAATATCATGGATGGCGTTTGGTATCAGGGTTAAGGTGGATTCAGAAATAGACGCATAGGCCGTTTTTATACGCCTGAGAAGAATGGGGAATTTATTGCTCTCTTTTTCTCCAACAAAAAGGTGGGTCGATGAATCTACTTGCGCGCATAATTTTTTACAATTCATTGTCGTAAAATCAGCAACACGTTTTTTACCAATAAATTTTTTCCAATTTGCCGACATAATTTTTATATCTTCTGCAAAATACGGCGACAGAGAACAAAGAAATAATTCCTTTGGTTTCATTTTTCCTGCAGCGATTAACGCAACTATTGCTCCAAATGAAAATCCGAGAATCGCGCATTCTTTGGGATTTATTTTTTTACTTTCCACAAAAGAAATAAAAGCGGCAACTTGATCAGATACGGTAGACCGTTTCCATGATGGCTCAAATCCAATGACCGTATAGCCATGTTTTTTAAACACGGCAGAAACTTTTTTGTATGCATTCTCTTTTACGGAATGAGTAAAGCCGGGGATAAGGAAGAGAGTTTTTGTCATATATTTATTTTAAAAAGTTTTTTAACTTTTTCTCGTATTCATCGCCATACCCAATCGAATTTTATTATAATCAATTCGTTCTTTGAGGGCAGCAAATACGTCAGATAATTTTGCTGTTGAACCGATCTCATCCATTGCTTTGGTGATATCTTCAATTTCTTGTTCAGTAATGAGCGGAGAGAGGTCGATGGAATGTCCTAGTCCGTATAAGTGTCCGAGATGTCCATATATGGTATTGAGATTCATATCCCGTTCTTTGGCAATCACTTTCGGAGATTTTCCTTGCTTATATAAATCAAGTGTGACGAGATAGGTTGATCCTTCAACACGGACGCCATTTTTTACCTCTTCGTAAATATAGGCAAGAATGATTTCAATAAACCGTTCGCTGTACATATCACTTTTTGCGTCACCAATACCGGGAATAGTCCCAAAAGCAAGTGAGGTTGTTGGCATGTCTTTTGCCAAGGCGATGAGTGTGGTGTCAGAGAAAATCTGATAAGCAGGAAGGTTTTCTGCTTCGGCAATTTTTGTGCGTAAGTCAGAAAGTTTTGTAAATAATTCATTGCGCTGTCGTTCCTTTCTTGATTTTGGCGAAACAACCCATTGCTCTTCAGCACGTTCATGGATCGTACTCAGTTTAACAAATTGTACGGATTTATTTCCAAGCAATACCTCTTTTCCTGTCGGGGTAATTTTCAAAGAAAAATGTTCGTCATAGGCGATATCAATGAGACCAAGATGGAGCATCTGAAGCATATAATGTTGCCAATGTTCAAAAGAAATATCGCTGCCAGCGCCGTATGTTTTTATTTGATGAAAATTATTTTTAAAAATGTCCGAGCGTGACGAACCGCGGAGAATATCGATCAGCATATTCGTTCCGATGGGACTGCTTACGCGGGCAATTGCCGACAATGCTTTTTGCGCCAGTACGGTGCCATCAAAATATTCCGGAGGATTGGTGCAGACATCACAATTATTGCAATTCTGTTCAACGATTTCATTGAAATAGGTAAGTAATATTTTTCGACGACAAATACGTGCATCGGCATATTGTTGCATACGTTCCAGCTTTGCATGTTGAAGTTCTCCATTTGCATCACCTTCGATAAATGAACGAAGCGTAATAACATCGGACATGCTATAAAACAAAATCGTATCACTTGGTAATCCGTCTCGGCCGGCACGACCAATTTCCTGATAGTACCCTTCAATATTTTTTGGCAAATTATAATGAATAACCCATCGCACATCCGGCTTATCAATACCCATACCGAATGCGATGGTCGCGACAATAATGGGTGTTTTTCCGTAAATAAAATTATCCTGTCGACGATCTCGGACAACGGAGGTAAGTCCGGCATGGTATGGTTCAGCCGGAATACCCTGTGCGCGTAATTTTTCTGCAATGGCTTCTGTTTTGCTTCGGCTCAGACAATAAATAATACCGGATTCACGCGGACGACTTTTGATAAATTTAATAATTGTTTCGATTTTTTTCTTGCCCGGTAACACAGTGAGTTTTAGGTTCGGTCGGTCGAAAGAAGAAACAAAAATATGCGGGTTTTCTAGTCTTAGCTGGCTAATAATATCGCGACGCGTTACTTTGTCGGCGGTTGCAGTGAGTGCGATGATTGGCACGGTTGGTAGTTGGCTTTTGAGAACATGGAGCGCGGTATATTCTGGACGGAAATTATGTCCCCACTGGGAAATACAATGTGCTTCATCAACAGCAATTAAACTAATGGAAAGATTTTTAATAAAGTGTAGGAATTCGTATGAGGTGATTTTTTCCGGAGAAATATAGAGAATTTTTATTTCTCCATCTATTACTTGTTTTTCAATTACACGTATTTCTTGTGGGCTAAGTGAGCTGTTGAGATATGCTGCGGCCACACCGTTTTTTTTGAGGCCTTCAACCTGGTCGCGCATGAGTGCGATAAGAGGGGAAACAACCAAACACATGCCTGGCATAACGAGGGCGGGAATTTGAAAACAAAGAGATTTTCCGCCACCAGTTGGCATGAGTACTAAAGTGTCCTCACCATTCATGACCGCCTGAATAACCTCCTCTTGTTTAGGACGGAAAGAGTCGTAGCCGAAGTATTGTTTGAGGGCTTCTTGAATAGTAAGAGTTGGCATAGGGGTTATTGCAATTTTTTCTTTGCTTCTGGTTCAGACAGATAATTTTTCTTAGTTACTATTTTCTTTTTTGTTTTTCTCTCTAATTGTTTACGGGCATTTCCGGCGATTTCGCCACCCTCTTTTGTTGCGGTTTTATTTTCTGAAAAACCTTGTTTGTTCGTTGTTTTAGTAATTTCAGATGTTGATGCTTCTCCGAGCATAGAGAAAATTAACTCAAGATCCGTCATATGGTCTCTTAAATTTTCTCGTTGTAAACCTTTATATTTTTTATATTGTGCAGGAGTTAACCCAAAAGCAGCTTTTGATATTTCAGCGGTTAAAATTGCATATTCTTTGGGATGTTTTACTCCACGTTTTCTCCATTCATCTGTTAAATCTTCACGAATCGCTATTCCACGCACTCGTTTTTCGATCCAGGAATCGGAGTATCCTTTAGCTTTATATAGGACACGTGTCCGTTTGGTTGCGAGCTCCGGATTTTCGATTTCCTGGATTCGTTCATAACCAACTTTAGCAAGCCATTTTTTGAATGGTTCAGCTTTTGGAGACGGTATAGATTGAATTATACGAAAGATGCCTTCGGTATTAGAACAGTCTGTTTCACGGTTTTTGCCGTCAGGAGCCTGCAATTTCAACTGTCGACAATTTGTCGACAGTTGAAAACCACCCTCATCTTGAACCCGGATTTTCATTTTATACCAGTAATCCCGCGGATTAGTACTGTCGGTGAGCACGGCAATAACATCTACCACCGAAAACCACCATTCTTTCTGGTAGACAACTTTTCTTATTTCCTTTCCCTGAAACAAAGCAATATGTTTTTCTTCCTCCATAGATAGTACATATAAGGGTAACGAGGGAATAGTAGCAGATAGGATTGATTGTGAAAAGTAATGGTAGCTGAGGTAGGGGAGAATTAAACAAAATGTTTAAAATGATGTATATTTTTGATTATTGTCATGCGGTCTCTGTTAAAATAAAAAAACCGCTTATGCGGAATAAAATATGTGTTTACCAAGGTGGGAACGAACGCGCTTTGTCGTCCCCACCTTTCTCCTTTTTTCATCAACCCTCCGACTGTGCTGATTGAGATGCTTCGGCTTCTTTTTTCAGCATCGTGTAGAAATGACCGAAGGTGACACCGCGGGGACGATTTTTCCCTCGCAGATCTACCTTCCATTGACGGTTTGCCCAGCGGGTCAGGCAAGACCATTGTGGTTGGGTGATATGCATGCGGTCGGAAGGGAAGCCTATGTCGAGGTTGGTACTCTGTTTCATTTCCCACTTGATGCTCTGCCAGAGTGGGTCTTTGATACGGGCAATTTCTTCGGTGAGTTTGTCGTACAGCTCGCCGAAGGTGCCAGCTGGCGGGCGACGTACATGAAGCACGCTCCCCAGGAAGTCATCGAGAAGATGGCAGTCCCTCACGGTGAGCGCTTGGTTCCTCGTGAGCGTCACTGCACTTGTTCCTTTTCTGAGTGCTAGACCCACTTCGTCTTCTGGGATCAGCACATCGGGATGGTCGTTCATGGGATCCTCCAACCTTCATTGTATTCGGAAGGTTTGTTATATCTAACAGGAAACAAAGTGGAGTGTCAATACTATGGTTTAATTAAAAAACCGCCTTTACAAGCGGTTAGTTTAAAGATGTGGTGAGTTTATACAATCTCCACTAACTGAATGTCAAAATTCAAATCTTTGCCAGCCAAATCATGATTTGCATCCAATGTTACATTTTCATCGGTCACCTTTGTGACGGTTACCGGGATGTAGCCAGCCTGAGGGTGAGGAACTTGTAATTTTTGTCCTACTTCCGGATTAATTGTAGGGGGAAATTGAGTACGAGGTACATCGAGGATCATTTCTTCACGAACCGGGCCATAGGCATCCATTGCAAGGATATGAACAGTGACTGAATCGCCTTCAGCCAGTCCGTCTACCGCATCTTCAAATCCTCTGATGACCTGTCCTTCGCCAACAGTAAACTGCAAGGGTTCACGGTCTTTGGAAGAATCGAAAATAGTTCCATCATCGAGACTGCCGGTATAGTGCACTTTTACGGTATCACCTTGTTTTGCATGCATACAAATTATCACGTTATTAATAGGTATTATCAATGATTAATAGGCAGCGGATTTGGCAGATGGGGCGGATTTCGACAGATTAATTTTATCTTAATCAGTCTAATCCCTGCCTGCCGGCAGGCAGGCGCCAAATCCGCTGTCTATTAACGTTTTAATCTATCTAATTGATGTGTAACCCCCAAGCACACCATTCTTTGACATCACAATCTGCCACAATTGATTTTTTCGTGAGCGGAATGAACCGGCACAAGTGAGGAGATAAAATTCCCACATGCGGAAGAACCGTTCAGAATAGGTATCGTTTATTTCATCCCAATGACTGATAAAATTATCGTACCATGCCATGAGTGTCTTGTCATAATCCGTACCGAAATTGTGCCAATCTTCGATAACAAATAATTTTTCTGCTGCGTTGGAAATTTGTTTTATTGATGGGAGCATGGAGTTTGCAAAAATATATTTGTCGATCCATGGATCGGTGTGAGTGACAGATGTATTACCACCAATTGTATGAAGGAGAAATAGTCCATTATCTTTGAGACAACGATGCACAATTTCAAGGTATGTGCGGTAATTTTTATACCCAACATGTTCAAACATACCAATTGATATAATGTGATCGAATTGTTCATCTACATCGCGATAATCCTGCAATCGGATTTCCACATCATGTCCAACACATCGTTCGCGTGCGAGTGCAACTTGTTCTTTTGATATAGTAATGCCAACGACGGATGCGCCGTAGTGTTCGGCAGCATATTTGGCAAAACTACCCCAGCCACAACCAATATCAAGAATTCTTTGTCCTGGTTTTATATCAATTTTTTTACAAATTAAATCGAGTTTATGTTCTTGTGCTTGGTCAAGACTTTGTGCATTTTTCCAATAACCACAGGTGTACGCCATGCGTTTATCGAGCATGCGTTCAAATAAATCATTACCAATATCATAATGTTTTTCTCCGACTTCAAATGCTTTTGCCGCGCGACTTTGGTTTGTGAGTACGGCATGCAAATAGGCACGTACCGCAGCAGGGGAGAGACGCATTTTTTTTGTCAGATCAGCATTGAAAATTTTTGTCATCGTTTCATCGAGATTTTCCGCGTCCCACCATCCGTCCATATAGGATTCGCCAAATGCAAGACTGCCACCACGGAGTATTCGTGCGTACAATTCTTCGTTGTGGACCTGAATATCCCATGGGCGAGGACCATCAATAAGAACATCGGCTTCTTTGAGTAATTTCTCTATGAATTGCTTTGGCGTTTGCATATGTAGGAAGATATTCATAATCAGTGGCCCGCTACGGTGCGTAGTTGAGCCAATATTTAGATTATCCTAACTGTTTATTGTTCACCTGTCAACAATAATAAAAAAGGAACGTCGAGCGCTCCTTTTTTATTACTTTGCTTTTACTGGAATAATGTATCGTGAGAAGTGTATTTTTCCTTCACTCTTAAAGAAGGTGGCGATCAGATAGGTATTTTGTTGAGGAAAAGTTGCAGCAAAAGAAAGTTTATTATCACTATTTTTTTCGATAGGGATCATACTAAGGGTTCCTGCTTCCAGGACGAGGCTTTGATACATGTTATCTGGAAGGGGTTCAAGGGACACCGGTGTGCCATCTTTGGCGACCTCAAGAGTATAAGTTATTTTTTTTCCAGCACGGATATTATCATCAATATTATACCGAACAACGTACCCGTCAACGATATCAAAAGGATTTTTATTTGGCACAAGTTTTTTTTGAGTTCCTGCGGCCAATCCGCCAACCATAATATCGTAGGAAAGAATTTCTGCGTGACCTTCCGCAGGAGTAATATTCGCAAACAGACGATACACACCAAGTTCATTAAATGTATACACAAAACTAAATTGGCCAATGGTAGGGTCAAATGAAGGCTCGATATAGTCTACGCTACTTAAATCTGATCTTGCAATGAGGAGCGTTGCAATATGTTCATCGTTTGATTTGAATTGACTAATAATCTCTTTTTGTTCGTTGGCAATAACAAAAGAGACCGTCTGTTTTTTGTTTGGTTCTAATCCCGTTGTGAGGGGATCATATGCGGAAGTAAGTGTGATTGACAGATCAGATTTTTGAGGGACGGGGATTGTTTTTTGTCCTTTTTTTGTGCTGCCGCAGCCCGCACCGATGAGAACAAGCGCGCTGACACACAAGGTTATAAGTATTTTATGGCGTGTACCACGCATATGGGGTAATAAATGATTCAATAGTATTAGTTTTGTACCTCGATGATATATGGGGAGGTGTGAACAATGGCATTATCGAGAAATTCCGTAAATATTTTGTATCTTCCAGCTGAAGGGAATGTTGTTTCAAAGAGTAGTTTATCATTGCGCAAAGAGTGGGTATGAATGAAATCAAGTGACCCTTCTTTAATAATGATACTATGACCAAGGGCACCAAGATATTGTTCCAGGAATGCTGGTCGTTTTCCAAGCATCACTTTTAATTCATATTCAGTTTTTTCACCAGCCTTAATAGAATCAGGAATTTCATGAGTCACGGTATATCCATTGACGATCTGAGTTTTTTCTTTGGTTACTTCGATCGGTGATGCTGGAGTAATAGATCCGATACGCAAATCAGTAAATGGTGTGGTTGGCTCTCCATTTTTTGGTTTTACATCAGCATACATGCGGTATTCTCCATCAGAGGGCAATGACATGTCGAGGGTGAACTCACCAGTAATTTTGTTTAATTGCGGGTGAAGATGCATAAATTTTCCAAGATCTTTTCGTACAACAATTAAATGAACCAGTTTTTCATGGAAGGTATCGAATTCTTTCACTACCTCGTCATTTTTATCAACGATGAAGAAATGCAATGAAAATTCTTCATCAGGCTGTATACCATCAAAACGGGTAAGATTTCTTATAGCATATCCTTTATTCATGCCTTCATGTCCGATTTCGTGTTGGGCTTCAGCGGTCGTGTGTGCGGGTTTTTCTGAGGTGGCAGCTGGTTGTGACTGGGAGGAACACCCTGCCCCAATGCCAATAAGAGTTATGGCGAGGAGGGAGAGAAAAAGAGAGTGCTTCGAGGTCATAGGATGAAAATATTTAAGTATCATCTGTAATGGATATATATTGTATTAATCGGTCGGCCTTGTCAACTTGGTTAATAGACATCGGATTTGGCGCCTGCCTGCCGGCAGGCAGGAATTAGGCTGATTAAGATAAAATTAATCTGTTGAAATCCGCTCCATCTGCCAAATCCGATGTTTATTAATCATCTTACAGTTTTTAGACACTTTACTATGCACCGTTCACTTTTTTATAGCCAATTTTATTTATTGCTATATGCCTCGAATGCTGTTG